>NZ_JAWQCX010000003.1:0-423952 GCF_036317945.1 Collinsella sp. CM84Y_54 | reverse complement strand
TTCGATGTCTGCCCGGATGCGACACTTGAAGTGTCCATCCTCGCAGTATCCGGTTCTCAAGGTGCACGCCTGCGCGGCTCATCCGGTCCGACCGGGCCGCGCGGCAAGGAGATATATTGCCAGACCGCGAAGCCGAGTGGGACGTCAATTCCACTCTTCACAAGTCCTACACAACATATCGCTTCCTATATAAGTAATAGAAAGGCTGGTGCAGAAATACTGCACGTATCAGATGATGACCCTTCGGTTAGGAGATATATACAGATCGGTCACCTGTAAGTGTCTATCTACCCGCGCTTTTACAATATAAACCAGCGCTTTCGATAAAAAAGAGGGAGTGCCGCGCACAGTGCGACACTCCCCTAGCGATTCAACAGAATCTATTAGGCCTCGAGAGCCTTCTTGGCAATGGCAGCCAGCTCGTTGAAGGACTCGATGTCCTCGTAAGCCATCTGAGCCAGGACCTTGCGGTCGAGCTCGATACCGGCAACCTTCAGGCCGTGCATGAACTGAGAGTAAGAGATGTCGTTCAGGCGAGCGGCAGCGTTGATGCGGGTGATCCAGAGAGAGCGAATCTCGCGCTTCTTGTTGCGACGGTCACGATACTGATACTGCAGGGAGTGCTGGACCTGCTCTTTAGCATGCTTGTAAGTACGCGAAGCGGCACCGTAGTAACCCTTCGCACGGTGCATAACGGTACGGCGCTTCTTCTTGGCGGCAACAGCGCGCTTAATACGTGCCATGTTCTATCAACTCCTAGACGGTTAAACGAAAAACGGGAACGCGAACTTAGGCGAGACGCGACTTGATGACCTTGCGGTCGGCAGCGGCGATCTCGGTCTCCTGACGGAAGCCACGCTTACGCTTGGTGGACTTCTTGCTCAGGATGTGGCTCTTGAAAGCCTTGGCGCGCATAAGCTTGCCGGTACCAGTCTTGCGGAAACGCTTCTTGGTGCCGCTGTGGGACTTCATCTTAGGCATGAAATACTCCTTAATCGGTTACAGAACACTAGTTACTTGGTATCGCTTGCCGCTTTATTCTCATCGAAGGCGCCCTTAATCGGGGCGAGCAGCATAAGCATGTTACGGCCTTCCATCTTAGGCTTGGACTCGACCGTAGCGTAAGGCTTGAGATCCTCGGCGAGACGCTCGAGAACGTTAAGACCCTGCTCCGGGTGAGCCATCTCACGGCCGCGGAACATGATGGTGATCTTAACGCGTGCGCCCTTCTTGAGGAAACGTAGAACGTGGCCCTTCTTGGTCTCGTAATCGCCAACGTCGATCTTGGGTCGGAACTTCATTTCCTTGACCTCGACCTTAGACTGGTTCTTACGAGCGGCCTTGGCCTTCATGGCCTGCTGGTACTTGAACTTACCGTAGTCCATGACCTTGCAAACCGGCGGCTCCGCGTTGGGAGCGATCTCGACCAGGTCGAGACCCTGATCGTCAGCGACGCGCTGGGCATCGCGGATGGCGAACAGGCCGAGCTGAGAGCCATCGACGCCAATCAAACGGCACGAAGATGCAGTGATCTCGTCGTTGATGCGGGTGTCATCAGACTTAGCTATTTTCCCTACCTCCATTCATAAAAAAATAACCCGGCGCTTCTTTGCAACCAGGTCGTACACATAGACATCCTCGATACGAGGAAGGGAATCTAAGTTGTATGACCAGTCAGCTGCTCATTGGCGCCAAAAGGTGGGAACCCTCGGGTTCCTCTTTAGGGCATTGCGGGAACAACGCCTTGCGAATAATAACACGCGCAGCGCGTTATCACATTACGTACACGAAAAAGGGGGTCTTGACCCCCTTGAACGCTCAGCTGCATGTATGGTGCCCGAGGCGAGACTCGAACTCGCACGTTGTTGCCAACGGTGGATTTTGAGTCCACTGCGTCTGCCAATTCCGCCACTCGGGCACGTAATGCGTGAGTTAGTTTATCACAGCTTTCTGCCGATTAGTCCGAAAATGGAACTTCGAGCATTTCGATGAGTTCGACCGTGCGGAGCATCTCGCGCTGACGACATCCGCGACCGTCGACCGAAGCCTCACCCATCTGGTTATCGTAGGGGTCCTCGCGCATGCCATTAAAGACAGGTTCAAACCCCGCCTGGAACCGACAGTTTGCCACCATGCGCCACGGATCGAGGTTGCCAAAGTAGTGGCGGCGGCGCCATTCCTCCCCCATCCTGCGAGCAGAAGATCCAAATGACACGTCGGCGTTGAGCCAACCGGTCTGCGGCGTATAGAACTCAGCCCAATCGTGCGGCCCCACCGAATCGGGCGCAACATACAGGCCGCTCTGCCAACGGGCAGGAACGCCCGCAATGCGGCACATGGTGATAAACGTGAGCGCCATAACACCGCAATCGCCGCGGAGCGAGTGTGCACAGTCATCGGCAATAGATCCCAAAAGCAGGTACGGTGGCTGATAGCGATAGTCGATATGCTGTGTCAGGTAATCATAGATAGCACGAGCGCAATCGAGCGGATCCTCGAGCCCGTCAATAACACGCTCCGTCAGCTGTCGCAGGTACGGCGTAAACGCAATGTGCGGACGGTCCTCGGAGGTGTCCTCGGGCAGGGGCGCGTCCATACACGGATGCGCCGGAAGCGCACCCCCATAGATATCGCGATAAGCGGCATCGATTTGATAGCGATAGGTCACCGAGAATGAATGTTTAGTCGAAGATGTCCAAGAGGCAGTACGAGCCGAAGCGTCTTCAGAGGCAACGGTACCCTCCGACGTCATATCGAGAACCTCGATATGAGACTGTTGACGACAGGTGGCGGCAACGGGTAGCCACGCGCGAACAGCCTCTCCCTCCAGAGCCCCGGGGACAGACACGGATGCCTTAAGCGTAATAGTGCGAGACAGCCCGCCCTGCGACTCCATCTCCTCGAGCATCTGGTTGCGCAGTGCAATTCCATCCGCAGAATCGGGACGCAGGCCCGGAACCTCCTTGGGATACACGCGCAAAGAATCAAGGAAGTTGTCAAGAACGAACAGTTCGCCATCGATAAAGCGCCAATCGATACGTTTGCGCTCAATCAGGTCGTCAAACTGCTCATCGGTAAACTCAGGCCACTCCTCGCGGATCATCTCGATAGCCCGATCACGCGACACCGAAAAATGAAGCGGCGTCTCGATCATACGATACCGCTCGGCGCGAACGCAGGCAGCAAGCGAGGAATCAAGATCTTGGGCAAGCAGGCGATCGCAAGCCTCAATAGCCTGCGAAAGATACCCTGCATCCTTTAAACGCAGGATCTCGGGCGGCAGTCCAATATCGAGATGGCGAAAGTCATCACAGCAAACATCAACCAAGCACCCAACCGGCCCCTCGGCAATAACCTTCCCATCAGCAGGCGACACGTTAATTACAGCCATACCAAAACTCCAAGTCACTAGAACCCTTGAAGCCCATTGTACCGAGATAAAAAGAAAGCCCCAACAAAGGAGCCATCAACACCGCCGAACGGTAGTCAAATAAATAATTCAGCCCAGTAACCCTGCGGCGTTAAACAAAGGAAGCCCCGTCCCCCGGAACTGTTTCCTTGGCGCGACTTCTGGCGAAGCCAGGTGAGCGCAAAGGAAACAGTGTAGGGGGACGGGGCTTCCGGCGGGTAGTTTAGCGACGCTTACGCCTTGTTGACGGAGCCAAACTCCTCCATGAGCTCCTTGGTGCGAGCAACGATGTTGTCGCGACCAGGCTTAAGAAGCTTGCGGGGGTCGAAACCCTTGCCCTGCTGATCCTTGCCAGCCTCGATGTACTCGCGGACACCCTTGGCGAAGACGAGCTGCAGGTCGGTGTTGACGTTGATCTTGGAGATGCCCAGGGAGATGGCCTTCTTGATCTGATCCTCGGGGATGCCGGTACCACCGTGCAGAACGAGGGGCAGGTCGCCGGTCTGAGCCTTGATCTCGCCCAGACGCTCGAAGGAAAGGCCAGCCCAGTCGGCGGGATACACGCCGTGGATGTTGCCGATGCCGCAGGCGAGGAAGTCGACGCCCAGGTCAGCGATCTGCTTGCACTCAGCAGGATCAGCGAGCTCACCGTTGGAGGTCACGCCGTCCTCGGTGCCGCCGATGCCGCCGACCTCGGCCTCGATGGACATGCCCTTGGAGTGGGCAAGCTCAACGAGCTCCTTGGTGCGGTCGAGGTTAAGCTGGAAGGTCTCCTCGTGAGAGCCGTCATACATGATGGACGTGAAGCCGGCCTCGATGCACTTGAAGCAGTCCTCGTAAGAACCGTGATCGAGGTGAAGGGCGACGGGAACGGTAACGCCCGTGGCCTCGACGGCAGCCTTGACCATGTCGGCGCAGACCTTGAAACCGCCCATCCACTTAGCGGCACCAGCGGTGCACTGAAGGATCAGCGGAGACTTGGCCTCCTCGGCGGCCTGGAGAATAGCCAGGGTCCACTCGAGGTTGTTGGTGTTGAAGGCACCGAGAGCGTACTTGCCGGCCTCGGCCTTCTTGAGCATGTCTGCTGCGTTGACGAGCATAAAAGAAACCTCCTGTAAGGTTGCTCCGATAACGCCTGAGATTTTACCACGGCGTACCCGAGCATAAACGTTCGTTTGTTCAGGAATATCGTCCAAACAGACTTTTTTTGACCGTTTGCCCTACGGAATCGACCCGTTGGGGAAAAATAGCTTGACGTCTGGACGCTTCTCGTGCTTCAGAAGCTGACTATAAAGCTACACCTGCATGAAAGGGTTCTGCATGAGCTCGCGTGCCATGGTGGTCGAATCGCCATGGCCGGTTAGGCAAACGGTATCGGGCGGGAGAAGCCGGGCGAGCTTGGAAAGCGAGCGCAGAATCGCCGCCTCGTCTCCGCCGGAAAGATCGGTACGGCCGTGGCTGCCGGGAAAGAGCGTGTCCCCCACGAAAGCGATATTTCCCTGCTCTGTTGCGGCGAATAGGACGATGCCGCCCGGCGTATGCCCGGGCACCTCGATAACCTGCAGATAAATGTCGCCTAGCTCAATGGTATCGCCCTCGGCAAGCAGCCGCGTCGGCTCGCCCGGATCGGGCGTATCGATACCCCACATCGCTCGCTGTTCCTCGATATTCTCATGCGGCACAGCTGCGTCCTTGCCGCATAGCTCGTACAGGGCGTTAGCGCCGACGGCGGCACAAACTCCAGCGACACCGCCAACATGATCGGCATGACCGTGCGTACATACGGAACCGAGCACACGCACGCCAGGGTGTTCGGCTCGGATATGCGCAACGAGGCTCTCACCTTCCCAAGCGGGATCGATAATCAGGCATTCGCCACTCGAAATCACGGCGTAGCTGTTGGTCTGAATGGGGCCGTTTACAAGCGTCTCAATCGAAGCCGTACCCCGAGGGGTTAAATCCAAAGCCGTAGCGTCCATGCGTGCGCCCTCCTTCTATAAACGTCGAGGCATCAAACGATGCCTCGAACGCAGCCAATATCATTACTGTCGCGTGTTCGTCGCGCCTATACGCGACGCTTGAGCTGAGCCCCGCCCTCGCCAGGCATCAAGCGGCGTGCATCGTAGACCGAGTCGACGCTGCTAATCGATGCCAGTAGCGGATCCAGGCCACTCGCATCCGAAATCTCGACCATAAAACGCAGGGTCGCAATGCCCTCGCGGTTGGTCGAGGTAGCGGCGGAAAGGATATTGCCGCCCGCATCGCCAATGGCGATGGTGACGTCCTTGAGCAGGCCCATACGATCCAGGCACTCGACCACAATCTCGACCTGGAAAAGCGTATCGGCGGCGCCATCCCACTCCACGTCAATCATGCGCTCGGGATGCTCCATGAGACCCTTGACGTTGGGGCAGTTGGCACGATGCACCGAGACGCCTCGGCCGCGCGTGATAAAGCCAACAATATCGTCGCCCGTCACCGGATTGCAGCAATGCGCTAGACGAACCAGCAGGCCGCTGTTGCTTTCGCCCTTGACGATAATGCCGTTGCTCGCGCTCTTGCCACGCTTTTGCGGCTTGCGGTTGGAGCCGCGGGCGGGCTGCTTGACGACCTCGGCGATGGCTTCGGCCTTGGTGAGCTGTTCCTCGGGTTTGGGGTCCAAGATTTGCTCGACCTTATTGCCCACGGCACGTGGGGCGACTTTGCCCGCACCAACGGCGGCGAACAGGTCCTCGAGCTGCTTGTAGTTAAACTGCTCCGCCACGGCATTAAGCGCGCGCGTGGATCGCGGCGTAGAGATGCCATACCCGCGCTTGCGCAGGTCCTTGGCCAGTATATCGCGGCCGGCCGCAGCGTCATCGTCTTTGGTCGCGGCGGCGAAGTAGCGGCGAATCTTTGACTTGGCCGAAGGCGTCTTGACGATCTTGAGCCAATCGCGCGACGGCTTGGAGCTCTTGTTAGTCAGAATCTCGACACGGTCACCCGTCTTGATTTCGTGCGTGAGCGGCGCCACCGCACCGTTAATCTTGGCGCCGACGCAGTGGTTGCCGACCTCGGTATGAACGGCGTAGGCAAAGTCGAGCGGTGTAGAGCCGGCACGAAGCGCCATGACCTCACCCTTGGGTGTAAAGACAAAAATCTCCTGGTCAAACAAGTCGACCTTCAGTGAGTGCAGGTATTCCTTGGCATCGGTGATCTCGTCAGACGCCGCCCAGTCGAGTGAGTGCTTGAGCCAGTTAATCTGATCGTCCAGACGCTGCGCATCGTTGGTCTTGGAGGCAGACGATCCGCCCGACTTCTTGTACAGCCAGTGGGCGGCGATGCCGTACTCGGCCTGCTCATGCATCTCATAGGTTCGAATCTGAATCTCGAGCGGGCGGGCCGTGGGGCCGATAACCGTCGTATGGAGCGACTGGTAGTTATTGACCTTGGGCATAGCGATATAGTCTTTAAAGCGACCGGGCATGGGGTGCCACAGCGTATGCACCGCGCCGAGCGCGGAGTAGCAATCGCGCACCGAATGCGTGATGACGCGCAGTGCCACCAGGTCGTAGATCTCGGAGAATTCCTTGCCCTTGCGCTTCATCTTTTGGTAGATGGACCAATAGTGCTTGGAACGGCCGTTGATCTGAAAGTCCTCCAGGCCAATGCGGTTGAGCTCGTCGGTGAGCGTCTTGATAGTCTCGGCCAGATAACGCTCGCGAACCTCGCGCGACTCGGCTACCATGCGCGAGATGCGCTGGTAGGCATCGGGCTCCAAGTAGAAAAAGGACAGGTCCTCGAGCTCCCACTTGATTGAGCTCATGCCCAGGCGGTCGGCCAGAGGCGCGTACACGTCCATGGTCTCGCGCGCCTTAAACAGGCGGCGATCCTCGCGCAGGGCGGCAAGCGTGCGCATGTTATGCAGGCGGTCGGCGAGCTTAACGATGATGACGCGGATGTCCTTGGACATGGCGAGGAACATCTTGCGCAGCGTAAGCGCCTGCTTCTCGTCCATGCTGTCGACTTCGATGTTGGTGAGCTTGGTCACGCCATCGACAAGCTCGGCCACCGTATCGCCAAATAGGCCGGAAACATCGGTGAGCGAGGTCTCGGTATCCTCGACGGTATCGTGCAGCAGCGCGGCGCACACCACATCGCAGTCCATCTTGAGATCGGCCAAAATGATGGCAACCTCGACGGGATGGTTGATGTACATCTCACCCGAGCGCCGCTTTTGGTTGCAGTGCTTCTCGGCAGCAAAGCAGTAGGCTTGCTCCACCTTGGAGAAGTCGTCCTCATTCATATATTTGAGGCACAGACGCTCCAGCTTGTCGTAGCTGTCCGCCATAATCTCGGGCGGCAGCTCATCGGCATGCTTATAGTGCTCCATCTCCGAAAACGGCTGGAGGGTGGAATCATGGGCGGTACGGGCTGCGGCATCCATCGAGCTCCCCTTCCCTAGGCCCGCGGTACGATCGGGCGGTTAACTTTGGCTAGCATATCAGAAGCGCATGAATCGAGCGCCCAACTCCGGAAAGCCGAGAACTCCATACGCGAGCGCAAGCCCTCCAAATAGCGAATTGACCTGCTCAATTGCACGCGGCCGGGGTTTTCCGCCATTGAGATGCGACGCGTATCGTCAAACCCCGAAACCCGGCAAAAACCGAGTTCTTCGAAGATTCCCAGGCCGCTTGCCACCGATCGCTCATCGACCGGCGTGCGCGCGTCGATTGCAAGGCACATCTGCGCAATGTCGATATCGCTTGCGCAGAATGAATCGTCCCCCGTCTTGCCACGGTTAGAGCGCCACATGGTCTGCAGCGCTCGATAGAGCGTGACGAGCTCATCGCGCTCGGGCGCATAGCAGTCGAGCAGGCGCTCGTTAATACGAGCGTCACGCGACGAATAGAGCAGGTGAATCACGGCGGGCTGTCCATCGCGGCCGGCACGGCCACTCATCTGGTTAAACTCAATCGCGCCAAACGGCATGTGGTAGAGCACGACATGACGGATATCGGGCAGGTTGACGCCTTCACCGAAGGCCGAAGTTGAAACGATGCAGCTGAGACTTCCGTCTCTAAAGGCTTCCTCAATACGGCGGCGATCGGAGCGCGCAAGCCCAGCGTTATAGAACGCGATATGGGTCGCACAGTCGGGCACGCGTTTGCGCAACGTCTTGGCAAGCGCCACGGACTGGTCGCGCGAGTTCACATAGATAACGGTCTTCTCCCCCGTCGCCACGATCGACACCAGACGATTTTCGCGGCTCGCAAGGTCGCGGTCGTCCTCGAGTTGTAGGTTCTCGCGAACGGTCTCGTCGACCACCGTGCTGGTAATCGGCAATACGCGAGCAAGCTCTGCCACAACCGGAGCCGTCGCGGTAGCCGTTGCCGCCATGACAACGGGGTCGCCCAGGGCTTTGAGGATATCGGGCATGTCGAGGTATGCACACCGGTCGCCGCCTTTGGCAAGACCGGCATGGTGCGCCTCATCGATAACGACAAAGCCGATACGTCCAGAACGTGCAAAGCGATCGCGATGGATAGAAAGGAACTCAGGCGTCGTGAGCACGATGCCGGTGCGGCCCGAAGCCAAGCCGGCAAACACGTCATCGCGCGCCGCGTCCACGGTCTCGCCGGTCAGCACGCCTACGCCAATGCCGAGCGTGGCCATCGTCGACGAGAGGTGATAGGCCTGGTCGGCAACGAGCGCACGCAGCGGATAGACAAAAATGCTCGCACGCCCGCGAAGGACCGCCTCGCGTGCGGCATGTACATGGAAAATCAGAGACTTGCCGCGCCCCGTTCCCATAACGGCCAGAACACTTTGGTGATCGGCCAGGGCATCAAGCGCCTCGACCTGTGCGCGGTGCGGCTGGTTCGATCCGATAAAGCTGTGAATGAGCGAGCGCGTGAGCTCGGTATAGGAAAGCTGGGCAAGCGTCTCGCGCTTACGCGACTCAAGGCGAAGATCGGAGTCCGCCGGCTGCACGCCACGGCGAAGCTCACATGCCGGATCGTCGATATTGGGCGCCGTGGTATCGCGCACCAAGACATCTTTAATCATGAGCTTGGGCTTTACACGTCCCTGCCAATGCTCGGCGACTGCCTCGAACACCAAGTCGACGGCGCTGTCGCAATTGATAAGCCTGTCGATCTGCGGCACACGAAACATGATGGCCGGCACACTTGCGGCGCCATCCGTCGCCACGAAGCGCATATGCTCGCCAGTCTTACCCACCACGGCGCGGTCACACATCGTCACGCCCTCGGCAGCCAGTAGCGGCACCTTATTACCCTGGCCAAACGGCTCAAGGCGAGAAATCTGCTCGATGGTCTCAATATTCAATTCGGAAAGGTCAACCGTGGCGGCAACCTCGTCGGTATCCTCAAAGTCCTCGGCGGGAAGCTCGGACAACACAGCGGAAAGACGTCGACGAAACTCATCGAGCTTAGATGCCTCGACGGTCACGCCCACCGCACCGGCATGTCCGCCGCGGCGAATCAGCAGGTCGGAACAGCGCTCGACGGCTTCGAACAGGTTGACCTTGCCCACCGAGCGACCCGAGCCACGTGCTATACCGTCCTCGATAGAGAAGAGCAACGCCGGCACGTGATATCGGTTGGTGAGGCGGCTCGCCACGATGCCCTTAACGCCCTCGTGCCAGCCTTCGCCGCCCACGACAATCGCGCGCCCGCCATCATAGGTCTCCTCGACCTTTGCCATGGCATCGCGCGTGAGCTCCGCCTCAATCTCGCGACGCTGACGGTTGATCTCCTCGAGCTCGGCAGCCAGCGCGCTTGCCTCGATAGGATCGCGGGCAAGCAGCAGGTCGAGCGCCAGCTTGGGATCGGCCATGCGGCCGGCGGCGTTTAAGCGGGGAATGAGCGAAAACGACAGGCCGTCGGCCGTAATGGTAGAAAGGTCGGCCTTGGCAAGTGCGGCAAGCGCGATATAGCCGGGACGGGCCGTCACGCGCATCTGCTGGATGCCCTCGGCGACCAGCGCGCGATTCTCGGGCGTGAGCGGCATCATGTCGGACACGGTGCCCAGCGCCGCGACCTCTATCAGCGAACGCCAATACGACGGCTTGCCCAAACGCTCACCCAGGACCTGCACCAGCTTGAGCGCCACGCCGGCGCCGGCAAGTTCACGCGAAGGACCCTCATCCTCGAGCTTAGGGTCGGTCAGGGGCACGCCCTGCGGCACCTGGTCGGACGGCTCATGGTGGTCCGTAACCACCAGATCGATTCCCAGGCTCTCCAGATAGGAGACCTCCTCCTTAGCCGCGATACCGTTATCGACGGTCACGATCAGATTGGGTTGGGCAAGCTCGTTAACGCGGTCGAGCGCCGCGCGCGAAAGGCCATAACCCTCGTCAAAGCGGTGCGGAATAAACGGTGTGACATTGGCGCCAAACGTTCGCAGCGCCTCGGTCAACAGACAAGTCGACGTAATGCCATCGACGTCAAAATCACCAAAGACGGCGATGCGTTCGCGGTTGCGGATGGCGCGCTCGACACGATCGGCAACAACCGACATGCCCGGAATGACGAGCGGATCGGCCCAGTCGCGATCGAGCGAAGGCGTCAAAAATAGCTGTCCTTCCTCAATCGAGGCAATGCCGTGCGCAACCATAATGCGCGCCACCAGCCCGGGTATGCCCAGACCAGCCGAAAGCTCCTTTTCGAGCTCGGGATTTTGCTGAGCGACCGCCCAGCGATGCGTCGTCTTAAGCGATGACATAGGCGCCCACCCCCGATAGGGGCAGGTCGCCGCGATACCTCTCACGGTTCATAGCGATGAGTCCTCTGTGTATGCCCGCTTCGGCAGGCAGATCTGTTGAACGGGTTTATTATACCGTGCGGCACGGACGCAGAGCCTCGCAGCACGCCGTGGTTTCGGTAAACGATGCCGGTAATACCCTCGAAATAATCGAGCGTTTCTAACGCACGGATGCATGCGAGCGTCTAGCATATCCATTCAAAACGGATTTACGAGCAAAGGGAGTCACAAGAGCAGATGAAGCAATGGGTTGGACTGGGAAAGTTCCTCGCGGGGCATATGCAGGTCATCGTTCCGATTTGCGTAACGCTCGGTGTGCTCTTTCCCCAGCAGATCGGCGTACTTAAGCCCATCGTTCCCACTCTCTTCGCCTTTATGACGTTCCAAGGCGCGCTCAGTAACACCTTCCACCAGGTAGCCGAGGTGTTCCGCCGTCCGCTGCACCTGATTTTGGCGCTGCTCGTCTCGGCGGTGCTTATTCCCATAGCAGCTTATGCCATGGGATCGCTGTTCTTTGGCTCCAACCCCAACCTTGTCTGCGGCATCGTGATCAACGAGCTCACGCGTGGATGGGGACACGAGAAGCTCTCCCCCGCGCTCTCGCCCGCCTGCAAGTTCATGATGATGGGCGTCATCGCGTCCAACTCCACCGCTATGAGCGAGTACGTGCTGCACGTGAACGTGGTGCGCCTAGAAGTCGCCCTCTTTATTTTGACCTTCGCCATCAGCGGCTTTGTCGTCGGTTTTCTGGTCGCCCGTGCGCTCCATCTGCCATATAGCGAGACGACTACCATGTGCTTTACCTGCGGCATGCGTAACATCTCTTCGGGCGCCGTCATCGCTACGCAGTACTTTCCAGGCGAAGTCGTGTTTCCCGTCATGTGCGGAACGCTATTTCAGCAGATACTCGCCTCGCTTATCGGGCATCTCTTTGAGCGTCTGACCGGCGAGGAGCGCGCCGCCCAGCGCAAGCGGGTCGAGGCCGGCCGCGACGCCATGGCACGCTAGACTGCCCGCATTACACGGGTGTTAGTCTTGCTATGCGAGCGTTTCCAGATGCGCACGCAGGCGCTCGGCATCGATATCGAGCGTTGTCTCGGCATTGACCTGGGCCAAACGATAGCCGACAAAGTAGGGCGAAACCACCCAACGCGGCAGCGCCTTGGCAATGGTCCGACCGCCCAGGTGATAGAAGAACAAGTTGTACGACTCTGCGCGACCACCGTGGTGCTCGTTCAGGATATAGCGCAGAGCCACCTGGATCGCATCGGCGAAGAGATCCGCCTCGGCTTGATCTCGTATGTCATCGCTGGCGGCGATTCCCTGTGGGGCTGAAACGTTAATCTCAAAGAACCCCATGATCGGTTCGGTTGAGATGTTGACCGAGATTCTCCCCTGTTGCCAGACATTGATGCCTTCGAAGTTGGCGGGGGCTAGTGCCGCATAGCCGTCTTCCTGCTCCAAACCCACAATCTGCATGTGCGGATGAACGAGACTACCGCCCGAGAGAGGACCCTTGTTCTTGTACATGAGCACGCTTCGATACTGCTGTGAATCGATCATCTGCTGCCAGCAATCCAGGGCAAACCTCATCACATGGTGGAGTTCATCCGGCTCATAGGTCGCCAGGTCGGCATCGTGATCGGCTGACTCGATCAGCACGGTTTGACGGGTGGCGCGCAGGGTTTTGAACTTATTCTCGAGCCAGATGCAGTCGCCGTCGCGCCGGATGATATTGGCGAGTCCCTCGGTATCGCAAAAGGGGCACGCGGTGCCAGGGCGCCGGTTGTCGTCGGGCTTGCCGCTCGCCTGCCGAACGTCAAATACCAGCGCCACGGGTTACGCCTCCAGCGGCACGATCTTGGTGCCATGGAGCTCGGAGACGCCAAGTGCTGCCGCAACGGCATCACGGTTGGCCGTGGAAATGCCGCCGCCGGGAAGGATGGTCAGGCGGTCGGCCGCATATTCGACAAGACGCGATAGGTGCTCCAGATTGTCCTCGATCGGCGTTCCGGCAGCACCACCATGCGTCAGGATGCGCATGATGCCGCAGTCGGCGAGCGTGTCGACGGCATCGAGCTGAGCCTCGAGCGAGAGCTGATCAAAGGCCATGTGGAAGGTGATGTCGATGGGCTCACGCTTGCATTCCTCGGTCGCGCAGCCCGCAGCCATCACGAGGGCGCCGAGTGTAAGCTCATCGAGTGCCCATACGCCAGCGCAGGGTTTGCAGCAGCCAAAGACCAAGCCGTCGACGCCCGCACTCACGGCAAGGCCCAAATCCACCTCCATCATGCGCAGCTCGTCCTGGTTGTAGTGAAAGTCGCCGCCACGCGGACGGATCATGCACATCACTCGCGCGTCATGCTCGTGAGCATAGCTGACCGTAGCGCTGATAACGCCAGCCGAGGGCGTAGTACCACCGACGGCAAGGTTGTCACAAAGTTCGATACGCCTTGCACCGGCATCGATAGCCGCCGGCACTCGCTCAAAGTTCTCGGCACAAAACTCGTACAGCATAGATAGACCCCCAGATGACAAACGTTTTCCGATGGGCATTGTCGCACGCCCCCATGAAGTTGCGGTGGAATAGGGACTGTTTTGGCCTCTGAGGCTCCCATTTAGTCCCTATTCCACCGCAACTAAAAAGGGGCGCTGACTGAGATAGTCAGCGCCCCTTTTGTTAGGTGGGTTAGCCTCCGAGGTAGGCTTTACGCACGTTGTCGTCGTGCAGCAGCTCTTGGCCCGTGCCGGTCATGGTGATCTTGCCGGTCTCGAGCACGTAGCCGCGTGTGGCGATGGAAAGAGCCATCTGCGCATTTTGCTCGACCAGAAGCACCGTGGTGCCGGCCTTGTGCAGGTCCTCAACAATCTGGAAGATCTGTTCGATCAGAATCGGCGCCAGGCCCATGGAAGGCTCGTCGAGCATGAGCAGCTTGGGGTTACTCATAAGGGCACGGCCCATAACGAGCATCTGCTGCTCGCCGCCCGAAAGGGTGCCGGCGACCTGGCGACGGCGCTCCTTCAGGCGCGGGAACTGCTCATAGACGCGCTCCAGGCCCGGAGCCACCGTGGACTTGGGCTGTGTATAAGCGCCCATCTCCAGGTTCTCCTCGACCGTCATCTGCAAAAAGGCGCGACGGCCCTCGGGGACCTGAGCCAGGCCCTTACCAACCAGCTTGTCGGCAGGCGTATGGGTAATGTCCTCGCCCATAAACTTGATGGAGCCGGTCTTGGAACGCAGCAGGCCCGAGACGGTCTTAAGCGTCGTGGACTTACCGGCGCCGTTGGCACCGATCAGAGCCACGATCTCGCCCTCGTTGACGTTAAAGGAGATGTCCTTGATGGCGTGGATAGCGCCGTACCAGACGTTGATGTTGTAGACGGAAAGCATCGGCTCTGCCATTTAGTTCTCCCCCTTATCCTGCTTGCCCAGATACGCCTCGATAACGGCGTCGTTGTTCTGGATTTCCTCGGCCGTGCCCTTGGCGATGACCTTACCAAAGTTGAGCACACAGATGCCCTCGCAAATATTCATGACGAGCGACATGTCGTGCTCGATAAGCATGATGGCAATGCCGAAGGTGTCGCGAATCTTAACGATGTTCTCCATGAGTTCCGCGGTCTCGGACGGGTTCATGCCGGCGGCAGGCTCGTCGAGCAGCAGCAGTTTGGGGTTGGTGGCAAGCGCGCGGACGATCTCCAGACGACGCTGGGCGCCGTAAGGCAGCGAGCCAGCCTGCTCGTTTGCCAGATGCTCCATATCAAAGATGGACAGCAGCTCCATGGCACGCTCGTGGGCGGCCTTCTCGTGCTTCCAATACGTCGGCAGGCGCAGCACGCCCTCAAAGCCGGAGTAACGCTCCTGGTTATGCAGGCCGACCTTAACGTTATCCTCCACCGTCATGGTGTTGAACAGGCGAATGTTCTGGAACGTACGGGCAATACCCATGCGGTTGACCTGGTAGACCGACTTGCCCGAGGTGTCCTCGCCGTCGAGCAGGATGGTGCCGTGCGTGGGCTGATACACCTTGGTGAGCAGGTTGAAGACCGTGGTCTTACCGGCACCGTTGGGGCCGATCAGACCGGCGATCTCGGTCTTGCCGATAGTCAGGCTAAAGTCGTCGACTGCCTTAAGGCCACCGAACTCAATGCCCAGGTGGATGCACTCGAGTGCAGGGCGCTCGCCCAGGTCGCGGTCGGGAACGATGGCTCCAGAAGGATACGGGACCATCTTGCCCTTCTTGAACTCAAACTTACTGGGCATCGGCTGCCACCTCCTTCTTGGAAGCAAAGCGGTCCTTGACGCGACCGAAGAACGCCTTGAGCTGCGGGTTGTTGGTAAAGATCATGACCAGAATCAACACGATGGCGTAGATGAGCATGCGGTAGTCCGAGAACTGACGGAGCAGCTCGGGGAGCACCGTGAGCAGCGCCGCGGCGATAACGGAGCCGCGCATATTGCCCAGGCCGCCCAGGACCACGAACACCAGAATGAGAATGGAGGTATTGAAGTCGAACTTGGTGGCGGAGAGCTGCGAGAAGTTACCGCCGAAGAGAGCTCCGGCAGCACCGGCGAGGGCAGCGGAAACCACGAAGGCGATCATGCGGTACTCGGTGACGGAGATGCCTACGGACTCGGCAGCGATCTTGTTGTCGCGCACGGCCATAATGGCACGACCGGTACGGCTGCGAACCAGGTTGAGCACGATCACGAGTGCGACCATGACCAGGATGGCACCGGCGAGGAAGGTCGAGTACGTCGACACGCCCGAGGCACCCTGGGCGCCCTTGATGATGGCGGTGCCGTCCTCGAGCAAATGCAGATCGTCGATCGTGGAGTTGCCCGTGATGTTAAAGATCACGTGCAGGCCGCGCGAGTCGACACCCACGATAAGGCAGGTGACGATCTCTTTGATGATCTCGCCAAAAGCCAGGGTCACGATGGCCAGATAGTCGCCGCTCAGGCGCAGGACCGGGATACCGATCAAGAAGCCCAAGACGGCAGCGGCTATAGCGCCGACCACGATGCTGATGACAAGGCGCACCGGATCGGAGGGAACGGCGCTCTCGAGGGCGACGGCGGTGACGATTCCCGTATAGGCACCGACACTCATAAAGCCCGCATGGCCCAGCGACAGGTCGCCTGCGATGCCGACGACGAGGTTGAGGGAAATGGCCATGACGATGTAGGCCGTAATGGGAACCAGCTGACCGGCGATCATGCGCGGAATCATGTGGTTAGACTGCATAAAGAACACGATGGCGAACGCCACAAGGCACATGGCGTACGTGACAAAGTCGTGACGCGTCTGCTTGTCTTTAAGAAACTTCATAACGCTCACCTACACCTTCTCGGGGACGTACTTGCCCAAGAGGCCGGCAGGCTTGACGAGCAGGACGATGATCAAAACACCAAAGACGATGGAGTTGGCAAGGCTCGTGGAAATGTAGGCCTGCGCCATCGCCTCGATGATGCCAATGAGAATGCCGCCGACAAAGGCGCCGGGGATGGAGCCGATGCCACCGAAGACGGCGGCGTCGAAGGCCTTGATGCCAGGCATGGCGCCTGTCGTAGGCTGCAGCACCGGCGAGTAGGAGCACAGCAGCACGCCGGCGATGGCGGCAAGGGCAGAGCCGATGGCAAACGTCATCGAGATGGTGCGGTTGACATTGATGCCCATGAGCTGAGCGGCGGCCTTGTCCTCGGACACGGCGCGCATGGCCTTACCCATCTTGGTCTTACCTGTAAAGAACATCAGGCCGGCCATGATAACCAGGCAGGCGACGATGGTGACGAGCGAGACGGCGCTTACGTTGAACTTGGCCAAGAACTCCGGCACCTGGAAGGTGACGAGCGAAGTGAAGTTCTTGGGCGTGGCGCCCCACAGAAGCTGCGCGGCGTTCTGCAGGAAGTAAGACACGCCGATAGCCGTGATCAGAACGGCCAGCGGGCCTGCTTGGCGCAGCGGCTTATAGGCCAGGCCCTCGATGAGAACACCGAGAACGGTACAGACCACACAAGAGAGAACTACAGATGCCCAACCCGGGAGGCCGAGATACGACGTGGCGCAGAACGAGACATAGGCACCGACCATGATGACGTCGCCGTGAGCGAAGTTCAGCATCTTGGCGATACCGTAGACCATGGTGTAGCCCAACGCGATGATGGCGTAGACGCTGCCCATGGACAGGCCGTTGACCAGGTATTGGATAAAGACCGTCATGTTCCACATCCCCCTTTCGAATAGGTTTCCAGTTGATGTATGAAACAGGGACGTTACATCGTCCCTAGATACCAAGCAAGCAGGGAAGGCCAAAACCTCCCCTGCTTGGGATCAAAACCGCTCTATGTAAGGCGGCCAATTAGGCCTGTACGTACTTGCCGTCGGTGATGACGTACGCCGTGGGCTCCTTCTGGACCTGGCCCTTATCGTTCCAGGTGAGCTTGCCGGTCAGACCGTCAACGGTAATCTTGAGCATAGCCTTGGACAGCTTCTCGGCGACCTCGGTCGGGTCGGCGTCGACACCAAGACCGGCCTCCTTGACGGCCTCGGCCACCGCGTGCACGCCGTCGTAGGCGTCGGCGGCAAACTGGTCGGGGGTATCGCCGTACTTATCCTTGTAAGCGTTGACGAAGTCGGCGTTCTTCTCGTCGTCGGCGGAGAACGGGGTCATGAGCAGCAGACCCTCGGCAAGAGAGGTGTCGAAGCCCTCAACGCCCAGGATGCCGTCCATGCCGTCGCAGCCCATCATCTTGACGTCGTAGCCCATGTCCTTGGCGTTCTTGAGCAGGACGGACGCCGGTGTGTAGTAGATCGGCGCAAAGATCATGGTGGCGCCGGCCTGCTTGGCCTTGGTCAGCTGGTTGGTAAAGCTCGTGGCGGAGTCGTCCTTAAAGGTCTCCTCGTCAACAATCTCGAGCTTGGACTCAGCGGCCTGGGCCTTAAAGGAATCTGCGATGCCCGAAGAATAGGCGTCGCCGGAGTTATAGAACAGCACGAACTTCTCGTCCGCATACTTCTGCGCCAGGAACTTGGCAGCGTTGACACCCTGGTTGGGGTCGGTGAAGCAAACCTGGAAGACGCAATCCTTGCCGTCGGTGACGTCCTCGGAGGACGCGGACGGGGTGATCATGAACGTCTTGGGGTCGTTACCGCACTCGGCGGCAACGGCAACCGACGCACCCGTGGTGGTCGGGCCGACGAGGGCCTGCATGCCCCAGTCGAGCAGGGTGTTGAAGGCGTTGACGGCCTTCTCACCGTCGGCCTGGTCGTCCTCGGCCTTGCTGGCAAGCGGCAGCTCCTTGGTGGAGAAGTCCTTGCAGCCAAGCTCGACACCCTGGGTAACGGACTTGCCGTAGGACGCGTTGGCGCCGGTCAGCGGGCCGATGGTGCCAATCTTGAACGAAGCGTCGCTCGAAGCGGAACCGCTGTCGCCGCCGTTGGAGGAGCAGCCAGCTAGAATGGACATCGCCCCCAGACCTGCTGCGCTCGCGATAACGCTCCTGCGATTCATAACAGGGTTCAATGACTTACCGGTGAGGCTCGACATGCGGCTCTCCTCTCAAATCTCGTCGGGTTTCGGTAACCCGACAGGCCATCCTTCGCCGTGTTCGGCGTTCGCAAAATAGTAGACGCTTTAGTTGAGAAAAGTGGCGATTATTTCAACTTTTCTTTTGCTTTGTCCATTTTTCCATAGTTCTGCGTATTCCTGTCTGTTTATGCAGTTTAGCCACTTTATTGTGTGACAGTAATGTTTCCGTTCTGTTACAGGCATCCTTGCCCTGAATAAAACGGCCCCACCAGTCTCGTTATATGCACTTAGGCGGCGATGTACTTGCCGTCCTGAATCACATAGGCCGTAGCGGGCTTCTCGACCTGGCCCTCGTCGTTCCACGTCAGCTCGCCCGTCAGGCCCTCGACCTTGATCTTGCGCATGGCCTTGGTCAGCTGGTTGGTAAAGCTCGTGGCAGAATCGTCCTTAAAGGTCTCGGTATCGACGATGTCGAGCTTGGACGCCTTGGCCTGCTCGGCAAAGGCGTCGGCAGCGCCCGAGCTGCATGTATCGCCGGAGTTGTAGAACAGGGCGATCTTGGCGTCTGCATACTTCTCAGCCAAGAACTTCGCGGCGCTGGCGCCCATGGTGGGGTCGGTGAAGCAAACCTTATGGCGCAAACGTTGACAGTTTGTTACGGAGTTCCGTTTGTAGCGAGCATGTTTCCAATGTTTCCGCAGCGTTTCGGGGGTGCCGTTTTGTGCGACTCCTGTTGCCTGGCGAGCACGCGCCCTCGGTTCACGCTAGAATGCACTCAACCTTTAAGCGGTTAATCCATCCATAAGATGCACGAAGGAGCTATCTATGAGCGAACCCCTGCGCACCGTGAACGTCGGTCTGATCGGTCTGGGAACCGTCGGCGGCGGCGTGGCCCGTCTGATCAAGAGCCACCACGATGAGTACCTGGCAGCCTACGGCATCGACCTTAAGCTGACCCGCGCCTGCGCGCTTGCCTGGGAGCAGGCTGAGGCAGCCGGCATTGAGCGTGAGGCCTTTACGGGCGACTGGCACGATGTCGTCACCGACCCCGCCGTCGACATCGTCGTCGAGCTGATCGGTGGTGAGCATCCCGCAACCGAGATCTTCACCACTGCCTTTGAGCACGGCAAGCACGTCGTCTCTGCCAACAAGGCCCTGCTGGGCCGTCACGTCGAGACGCTCGCCGAGAAGGCGCGCGCGTGCGGCGTGCAGATTAAGTGCGAGGCCAGCTGCGGCGGCGGCATCCCCATTGTGAGCACGCTCGAGCACGACCTGGTGGGCAACAAGATCCTGACCATCGCCGGCATTCTCAACGGCACCACCAACTATATCCTGTCGCGCATGGACGCCGAGGGCGCCGATTACGCCGACGTGCTCGCCGACGCACAGGCTAAGGGCTATGCCGAGGCCGACCCGTCCGCCGACGTCGACGGCTTCGATGCCGCCAGCAAGACGGCGATCCTCGCCTCCATCGGCTTTGGCACCCGCGTGACCACCGACGACGTATATCAGCAGGGCATCCGCACCATCGGTGCCGAGGACATCACCCAGGCCCGCGAGCTCGGCTACACCATCAAGCTGCTGGGCATCGCCCGCAACACCGACGCCGGCGTCGACGTTCGTGTGCACCCCACGCTGATCCCCGCCGACCACATGCTTGCCAAGGTCAACGGCGCCATGAACGCTGTCTACGTGGTAGGCGACGCCGTGGGCGAGACCATGTTCTACGGTGCCGGTGCAGGCTCCTTCCCCACCGCAAGCGCCGTCGTGGGCGACATCCTGTCGCTCTCCGAGCAGATCAGCCGCGGCGTGGCTCCGCTGCCCGAGATTGAGCCCTATGGCCACAACCTCGCCTTTAAGCCCATGGACGAGCTCACGACCAAGTACTATGTACGCCTGAAGGTCGCCGACCGCGTGGGCGCCCTGTCCGAGACGGTCGACATCTTTGCCAAGCACAACATCTCGATCTCGCTCATCAACCAGGTCGAGGACGGCAAGTCGGGCGTCAGCGATGCCTGCTCGGTCATCTTCCTGACGCACCGCGCGCTCGAGAAGGACGTCCAGGCTGCCGCCGCCGAGCTTGCCAGCGTGTACTGCGTGGCCGAGGTCGCCAACGTCCTGCGCATCGAGGACGTTGAGGCTTGGACCGAAGGCGTCATGGCCAACTAACCCAACGCTCGCCTAGCGATACGCGCTTTAGGGGCTCCCGTCCGATATGGGACGGGAGCCCTTTTGTCTCCTGCCCTAGCACAACGGCAGAGCACATCTGCGCGAGCCGCTCATCGGTAACGCGAGCTACCGTTCACCGATATGCAAACGCGGCCGATTCCGGCTACCGCTACGCTGTGCTGCGAATGTCCGCCCGCGATGAGAGGAAGTACCATGTTGCTCGAGGGCAAGAAAGCAATCATCACCGGAGGCACACGCGGTATCGGCTATGCCATCGCCTGCCGTTTTATCGAGGAGGGCGCCGCCGTCACCGTCTTTGGCTCGCGTCAGGAGACCGCCGATGCGGCCGTTGAGAAGCTGGCAGCCGCCTATCCCGACGCCAAGGTCTGGGGCCGCTCCTGCGACCTCACCTCGCTCGAAGCCATGACCGAGGCCTTTACCCAGGCTGCCGCCGACATGGGCGGCTTGGACACAGTCGTCAACAATGCCGGTATCTCCCAGCGCTCGCCTCTCTTGGACTACACGGCCGAGGAGTTCGCAAAGGTCATGGACCTCAACGTCGTCGCCGTCTTTAACGGCCACCAGGCGGCCGCCAAGATTATGACCGAGGCCGGCCACGGCGGCACCATCACCACCACGAGCTCGATGGTCGCCAAGTACGGTCAGCCCTCTGGCGTCGGCTACCCCACGTCCAAGTTTGCCGTCAACGGCATGGTCCAGTCGCTCTCTCGCGAGCTCGCCCCCATGGGCATTCGCGTCAACGCCGTCGCCCCAGGCGTAACCAAGACCGACATGGTCGCCAACCTGCCCGAAGAGGTCATCAAGCCCATCATCGCCACCATCCCACTCGGCCGCATGGGCGAGCCCGAGGACGTCGCCAACGCCTTCGTTTTCCTAGCGAGCGACATGTCATCCTATGTCACGGGCGCCGTGCTCCCCGTCGACGGAGCCGCCCGCTCCTAAAGGTCGCAAGCCACGACTTCGAACCTCAACGAGGCCCAACGCAAAAGGCGCGCTGTCTGCATCAACCGCAGACAGCGCGCCTTCTATTATTTGGACGGAACCCGTATCCCGACATTCCTTGCTACTTGCCGTCGTCGTCCTCGGCTTCTTCTCTTGCATAGAGCTCCAGCATGCGGCGGCGGTATTCGCGCACGGCGAGCTTGGCGCGCTCCAGGCGGCGGCGCTCACGCGGAGTCAGCTCGGACGGGTCAACCTCATCACCATAGGTCTTATCGGCAAGCAGGCGCGCCGCGTCCACAATGCGGGCATCGATGTGGCCGCTCGCCGCCTCGGCGGAAAGACGCTCGGCAATCGTATCGAGCGTAGGCAGGCCCTCGAATACGCGACCATGTCCATGCGAGGTCAGCAGCTCGTGCTCTCGTGCGAGCAGACTCGCCAAATCGTGATGAGCGCGCAGGATATCGAGCGCATCGGATGGATGCTCGGCAACCTCTGCCACGGCGGCGACCGGCGCGGCATCGACCACGCGGTAGAAGAGCTGCGCGAGCAATGGCATCAAGAACACCGTGATGGCACCGGCGGCAACCATGACCGACGCAATATCTTGCGACAGCGCGCCCGCGTTGACGGCAACGCTCGTCACGGCAACGATGATCGGCAGGGCCGTGGTGCAGTACAGGGCCACGGTAATGCGACCATACGCCGACACATCGCGCGTCGCAGGACAAATGCTCATAGAGATGAGAATGGGCACGGCGCGAATGATAAGCAACGCCACGATAAAGCCCGCGAGCAGCCCGGGGCGTGACGCCACGGCCGTCAGGTCGATCTTTGCGCCCGATACGGTAAAGAACACCGGAATCAAAAAGCCGTAGGCCAGGCCGTCGAGCTTGGTCTCGAGCGTATGGTTGCCCTCGGGGATGATATAGCGCAGGACAAAGCCGGCGGCAAAAGAACCCAACACGATGTCGAGATCAAAGACGGCCGAGAACGCCACGAGCGTGACCAGGATGAGCACCGTCAGGCGCACGAAGGTCTGCGACGTGGTATCGGCACGCTCCTCGACAAACGCAAAGAAGCGGCTGCCGACGCGCTTGGAGCGGCTTGGGACCACGGCCAGCAACACGCAAACCACCGCAAACAAGCCAAGGATTACGAGCGTTTGGATGCCAGTGCGAGCAGACAGCAGCACCGACATGGCGAGCACGGGACCGAGCTCGCCCCAAGTGCCATACGCGAGAATCGAGTCGCCCACACGCGTGCCGATGAGCGAGCGCTCACGCATGATGGGCACGAGCGTGCCGAGCGCCGTAGAAGTGAGGGCAAGCGTCACGGCGATGCCGTCGAAATGACTGACCGAGAACCACGGGGTAAAGCGCACGGCAAGCCAGGCGATACCAAACGTGACGACCCACGTCGCCAAGCCGTAGCGCCCCTCGACGCCCGTAATGCTCTTGGGGTCGATCTCAAAGCCGGCAAGCAGGAACAAAAAGGCCAGGCCGAGCTCGGACACAAGCGAGACCTCGGCATCTACATGGATGACGCCGAGCATATGGGGTCCCAGCACCGCGCCGAGCACGAGCAAAAAGACGGTCTCGGGAACGGGTTTTCCGGGAATCGCCGAGGCGATGAAGGGGCTTGCGAAGGCCACGAGTGCGATGATGGCGAGCGAAACGAATGCCATGTGATGCCTTTCTCTTGTTTGCGCTTCACTGTAGCACCCTCGCCGTCCTCAACGCGCCGCGAGCTGTCGTATCATAGTGAGGTTTACAAACATGTGGCTCAAGGCGACCGCAGGGCAGACCCCGCAAACCGACCGCTGCCGCATACCGTACCGTACGCCCAACCGATCAGGAAGGCAGGAACCAATGGTCTCTCGTATCTACGTGGAGAAGAAACCCGGGTTCGACGTCGAGGCTCAGCAGCTCAAGGGCGAGCTGACCGAAATTCTCGGCATCAAGGGCATCGAGGCCCTGAGGATCATCAACCGCTACGACGTCGAGGGCATCGACGAGGAGCTTTTCCGCTCCTGCGTGCCGACCGTCTTTAGCGAGCCCCAGGTCGATGTGACCTACGACGAGCTCCCCGCAAGCGATGGCGCCGTCTTTGCCGTCGAATTCCTGCCTGGCCAGTTTGACCAGCGCGCCGACTCCGCCAGCGAGTGCGTGCAGCTCATCAGCCAGGGCGAGCGCCCCGCCGTGCGCTCCGCCAAGGTCTATATGATCTTGGGCGCCCTGGACGAGGCCGCCATCGAAGCCATCAAGCACTACGTGGTGAACCCCGTCGAAGCGCGCATCGCCTCGCTCGACCTGCCCGAAACGCTGTACATGAAGACACCCGAGCCGCAGCCTGTCGAAGTGCTCGACGGTTTCCGCGAGCTCGACGAGGCCGGCCTTGCCGCCTTTATCGCCGAGCGCGGCCTTGCCATGGACGAGGCGGACATCGCCTTCTGCCAGCAGTACTTCCGCGATGAGGACCGCGACCCCACCATCACCGAAATCCGCGTGATCGACACCTACTGGTCCGATCACTGCCGTCACACCACCTTCGGCACCGTCCTGGACGACGTGACGATCGACGACGCCGTGGTGCAGCAGGCCTTCGACCGCTACATGGAGATGCGCCACGAGCTCGGTCGCGACGCCAAGCCCGTCTGCCTCATGGACATGGGCACCATCGGCGCCAAGTACCTTAAGAAGACCGGCGTCATGACCGATGTCGATGAGTCCGAGGAGATCAACGCCTGCACCGTCAAGGTGAAGGTCGATGTCGACGGCGAGGACCAGGACTGGCTGTTCCTGTTTAAGAACGAGACCCACAACCACCCGACCGAGATCGAGCCCTTCGGCGGTGCCGCCACCTGCGTGGGCGGCGCCATCCGCGACCCGCTCTCGGGCCGCAGCTACGTGTACCAGGCCATGCGTGTCACCGGCGCCGGCGACCCCACCGTCCCCGTGTCTGAGACCCTCGAGGGCAAGCTGCCGCAGCGCAAGCTCGTGACCACCGCTGCCGCCGGCTACTCCAGCTACGGCAACCAGATCGGCCTTGCCACCGGTCAGGTCAACGAGCTCTATCACCCCGGTTACGTGGCCAAGCGCATGGAGGTCGGCGCCGTCGTGGGCGCTACCCCGGCAAACCACGTTCGTCGCGAGTGCCCCGCCCCCACCGACAAGATCATCCTGCTGGGTGGCCGCACCGGCCGTGACGGCATCGGTGGCGCCACCGGCTCCTCCAAGACCCAGAACACCGAGTCCATCGAGACCTCGGGCGCCGAGGTCCAGAAGGGCAACGCCCCGGTCGAGCGCAAGCTGCAGCGTCTGTTCCGCCGCGGCGACGCCTGCCGTCTGATCAAGCGCTGCAACGACTTTGGCGCCGGCGGCGTCTCGGTCGCCGTGGGCGAGCTTGCCGACGGCCTGTATGTCGACCTGGACACCGTGACCAAAAAGTACGACGGCCTGGACGGCACCGAGCTCGCTATCTCCGAGTCCCAGGAGCGCATGGCCTGCGCCGTCGCCGACGGCGACGTCGAGGAGTTCATGGGCTACGCCGCCGAGGAGAACCTGGAGGCGACCGTTATCGCCGAGGTTACCGCCGAGCCGCGCATGCGCATGGCCTGGAACGGTGTCGCCATCGTCGACCTATCCCGCGAGTTCCTCAACTCCAACGGCGCGCCCAAGCACCAGGTCGCCCACGTGTGCGCCCGCAGCGTGTGGCAGCCCAGCTGGGCCGGCACCACACTTGTCGAGCGCATGACCTCGCTTGTCACCGACCTCAACGTCGCCTCCAACAAGGGCCTTTCCGAGCGCTTCGACTCCACCATCGGTGCCGCAACCGTGCTCATGCCTTTTGGCGGCAAGACGCAGCTCACCCCCAGCTCGGCCATGGTCGCCAAGTTCCCCGTGGACGGCGAGACCACCACGGCGAGTGCCATGGCATGGGGCTTCAACCCCTATCTGATGGAGGCCGACCAGTTTGCGGGCGCCTATCTGTCCGTGGTCGAATCCATCGCCAAGCTCGTGGCCGCTGGCTTTGAGCACAAGCGCGCCTACCTCTCCTTCCAGGAGTACTTCGAGCGCCTGCGCACCGAGGCCGAGCGCTGGGGCAAGCCCATGGCTGCCGTCCTGGGCGCCCTTATGGCTCAGGTCGACCTGGGTGCCGGCGCCATCGGCGGCAAGGACTCCATGAGTGGCTCGTTTGAGGACGAAGCCGGCGAGCTCAACGTTCCGCCGACCCTGATCAGCTTCGCTGTCGCTGTGGGTAAGGCCGCCCGCGCCGTCTCCCCTGAGTTCAAGGGCCTCACGCACCGCGTCGTCCGCATCGCCCCCGCCACCTATGGCGAGGACTACCGCCCCGACGCCCATCAGCTGCTCGCCGCGTTTGACGCCGTCGAGGCGCTCACCGCCACCGGCGCAGCCCTGGCCGTCTCCACGCCCGGCTACGGCTGCGGCGCCGAGAGCCTCTTTAAGATGTGCGTCGGCAACCAGATCGGTATCGAGCTTGCCGAGGATGTAGACGTGGAGAGCCTCTTCACCCCGCTCTACGGCAGCTTTATCGTCGAGCTCGCCGAGGATGCCGAGCTGCCCGAGGTCGCCGACGGCGTTGTCGTCGAGCCCCTTGGTACCACCGTCGAGGGCTATGTCATCGACACCGGCTCCGAGATCATCGAGCTCTCCGAGCTCCAGGAGGCCTGGGAGAGCGGCATCGAGGGCGTCTTCGCCTACCGCAGCGCCGGCGAGACCCCCGAGGTCGAGACCATCGACTTCCGCGCCAAGGACATCCACGTGTACGGCGGCGCCAAGATCGCCCGCCCGCGCGTGATCATCCCCGTGTTCCCCGGCAACAACTGCGAGTACGACAGCGCCCGCGCCTTCCGTGCCGCCGGTGCCGAGGCCGACACCTTCGTGATCAACAACCTCACGCCCGAGGCGGTCGCCGAGAGCACCCACGAGCTTGCCCGCCGCATCCGTGCAAGCCAGATCGTCATGATCCCCGGCGGCTTCTCGGGCGGCGACGAGCCCGACGGCTCTGCCAAGTTCATTACGGCGTTCTTCCGCGCTCCCGAGGTCACCGAGGCAGTCCGCGACCTGCTCAAGGCCCGCGATGGCCTGATGCTGGGCATCTGCAACGGCTTCCAGGCCCTGGTCAAGCTCGGCCTGGTGCCCTACGGCGACATCGTCGACGCCACGCCCGATGCGCCCACGCTGACGTTCAACACCATCGGTCGCCATCAGAGCCGCCTGGTGCGCACCCGCATCTCGTCCAACCTGTCCCCGTGGCTGTCGCAGTGCAGCCTCGACGACCCCTACACCGTCGCCATCAGCCACGGCGAGGGCCGCTTTGTCGCCAACGACGAGGTACTCGCCCAGCTCATCGCCAATGGCCAGGTCGCCACGCAGTACGTGGGCGAGGACGGAAAGCCCAGCATGGACCTCTCCGTCAACCCCAACGGCTCCGCACTCGCCATCGAGGGCATCACGAGCCCCGACGGCCGCGTCCTGGGCAAGATGGGCCATGCTGAGCGTCGCGGCGACAACCTGTACCGTAACGTGCCCGAGCATGTCCCCGGCGACAAGTTCATGCCGATCTTTGAGAGCGGCGTAGCCTACTTCGCCTAAACCTATCCCATCGGGTACAATCCCTTCGGGTAGTATCACCCGCCACCGACACATCCGGTGGCGGGTTCTTTTTTGCTTCGCGCATGTAGAAAGGACATCATGGAAAGCCGCAAGCCGTATCTCGCCACCCTGCCCGGACTCATCCTGGGCTGTCTCGTTTGCTGCGCGCTCTGGGGCTCCGCCTTCCCCTGCATCAAGATCGGCTACGGCCTCTTTGGCATTCCCGCGCACGACAGCGCCTCGCAGCTGCTCTTCGCGGGTCTGCGCTTCACCCTTGCCGGCATGCTGGTCATTGTTGGCATGAGCGTGGCCCAGCGCCGACCGCTCGTTCCGCAAGCCCGTGATATCAAGCCCATCTGCATCTTGTCGCTCTTCCAGACCATTGGCCAGTACTTCTTTTTCTACCTTGGTCTCTCCCGTGCAAGCGCTATGTCAAGCTCCATCATCGAGGCCAGCGCCAACTTCTTGGCTATCCTCTTTGCCGCTCTGGCGTTTCGCACCGAAAAGCTCAATACGGCCAAGGTGCTCGGCTGCGTACTGGGCTTTGCCGGCGTCGCACTCGTCAACCTTTCGGGCGCGGACGGCACCTTTGGCTTTACGCTCGACGGCGAGGGCTTCATCCTGGCCTCCACCGTCGCGGGTGCCCTTTCGACCTGCCTGATCGGCATCTTCTCGCGCGAGCACGACGGCGTTTTGCTTGCCGGGTGGCAGTTCTTGGTCGGCGGCCTGGTCCTCACCGCCATCGGCTCTTTGATGGGTGGCGCGCTCTCCCCCACGGCGATTGCCCCTGCCGTCGCGCTCATCATCTACATGGCGCTTATCTCCGCGGTCGCCTACTCGCTGTGGTCGCGCCTACTTGCCGTCAACCCCGTCAGCCGCGTCTCGGTCTTTGGTTTTATGAACCCCGTCTTTGGTGTGCTGCTGAGCGCGCTGCTGCTCGGCGAGGGCGCTGACACGAGCCCCGTTACCGTCATCGTTGCCCTGCTGTTGGTCTGCGGCGGCATCATCATCGTCAACAAACCCAAAAAAGCCTAACGAACTGCCCTTATTTAGCAGAGGGGATTCATGTACTTTAGCTTAATGGAGCACATCGGTGAGCTGAGGGCCGCCACGCACGCAAGCGTGCGCCCCTTTTTTTCTAGCGTATCTGGACGCCGGCTTTCTTTTTCTCGGCCTTGACGCGGTAGAGCTCCGCATCGGAAGCGCGAAGTAAGTCTTGCCAGGTATCAACACTATCGCCGACCCGCGCGTAACCGATGGACATCCGCAATGCATACGGCACCTCGGCACGAGCGAGCTCGTCGTTAATCGCCGAACACAGGTCTATGATGTCCTGTTCCGCCGCAGCCTTCTGGAGCACCACGAACTCATCGCCGCCATAACGCGCGATAAAGCCACCTGACGCCGAGCAGACCTCTTTGAGCGCAGCAGATATGACCTGAAGAGCATGGTCGCCCTCCACATGCCCATAGCGATCGTTAATCTGCTTAAAGCCGTCGGCGTCCATCATAAGCAGATATACATCTTCGGCCTGATCCACATTTGAAAAGAGCGGCAGCATATAGGTCTCAAAACGGTTGCGATTGTTAAGGCCAGTCAACGGGTCGGTCGAGATCAGCTGCTCCTGGTAGATGATGTAGAGCAGCAGGATGCTCAGCGTTATACCGACACAAAGGCCCGGTACCGAAAACAAAACCTGGAAGGTACCGCCCACCAGAGCGGGAACCGCAAAAAAGGCGAGGGTGCGATAAATGGCCTTCTTTTGCAGACTTTCGACTTTTCGAGCCTGAATAAAGGCATGCAAGGACGTATATATAACGTAGCAGTAGCTAACGATAGGTTGAATCATATAAAGCGCTCCGCGACGATACACGCCCTGCGAATCGATATAGAACAGGGCGTGCGTCCAGTAACTGGCAAACGCCAGCACGACCACCAGAGCCGTAGGTAACGCTACAAGCACCACCCTATAGCGCGCGGACAAAAGGCGAGAGCCCTGCACTGTCTCGGAATACAAAAACCAAATGAGGCACGCGATGGCCAACAGCGAAAACGAGACCGCGTTGGAAATCCAGTTGGCCGTGATGCCTACAGGAGTGCTCACGCCGTCCGAGAGCGTCCAGATCATATCGAAGAAAATGTAGGCAGCGGAGGTGTAGCCGAGCATGCTAAACAAGAGCTGCTGGGTGCTCGAGAACAAGGAGCGGCGGCTTCATGCGGCAAGCCCGATAAGAACAATCATGCATAGCACGAATATCTCTATCTTGAGTGCCTTAACCACTAGCGCCATCCCTTCAATATCTAAGTGGCCAGAATCGCCCAATTCGAATCTGGGCAACAAACACCCCCTACTCCGCAGGGATAAGGGGAATAATAGCAGAGCGCCCGAACGTCACTGCAAGACAGCTTTCGTTCGGGCGCTCAAACGGCGCGAGTTGCACGCCGGCATCATTGATGGGTACCGATTGCTACTCGCCATCGATGTCGGTCGCGACGGCTTCCTCGATGGCCTCGACACCGGCAGGCAACAGATCCTCCTTGCCTTGGCAGAACTTCTTGTCGACCCAGCCGGTCAGAATCGGAGCCATGATCGCCGTGATGATAACGGCGGTGGCGATCTGAGCGTACGCAGTGGGTGCAAGCTCGGCATAGCGCGGCGCGACCTCGGCAAGAGCAACCGGCGTGGTCATAGCCGTGCCGGCAATGGTGGAGCAAGCCACGGCAGCCTTGCCGTTACCGCCGCACAGGCGCTCGAACACAAAGGTGATGGGACCGACGACAAACAGCGTGACAAGCCCCAGCAAGATGCCGGAAATACCGCCGGCGATAAAGCTCGAAAGGCTCATGGACGCACCGAGCTGAAATCCGATGACGGCGATCGCGGGATTGGCGCCGGGGACCAGCAGGTTCTTGATGAACGGGAAGAGGTTGCCCAGAACCATGCCGATAACAAGCGGCAGGATGGAGCCGACGATGGTGCCCAGCGGGATATTAGCAAGACCCGAAACGCCCAAGATGATCATGGTGACGGCGGGGCCGGCCGTAAAGAACAGGATACCGACAGCGCCCTGCTCGGACTCATCGCCGAACTCGCCCATGATGCCCGTGTAGAGCGCCATGTTGCAAAACGTAATGCCGCCGATGATGGAAACCGAGCTCAGGCCCAAAAGGCTGTCGTTAAAGAAATACGCAACGCCCAGACCCAGCGCGGCTGCCACCACAAGCTTAGGAATCAGCACGACGATGCCGGTCTTGATGGCACCCGGCGTGGACTTAAAGCTGATGCCGGCACCCACAAACAGCAAGATCGCGGCAACGATGGTGTTGGAGCCGCCGCGGCAGGCAGCCGTAAAGAAGCCGCCGATCTCGAAAACCTGCGGGCAGAAGGTATTGAGCAAAAGACCGACGATTATCGGGTAGATCATGATGTCACCCGGGATGCGCGGCACTTTGAATTTCTTTTGCTCGTTGGCGGTCGCCTCCTGTGCCATGAAGCCCCCATTTCCGCTGACGCGGAACAAAAGCCCACGTCATGCTTTGCTACAGTAAAGTTTGACCATGGTACCAGAAGAAGCAGACCGCCTCGGTGAGAAATTGGATTCGTTAGCCGGGATGATAACGCGTCCCGCTCTTATACGAGGCTCAAAACGATATAGAGCACGATGCCCGAGACGCAGCACCATAGCATCGACTTTGTCTTGATTGCCACCGCCACGACGCCGGCAGCCGCAATCCAGGGAATCAAGCCCTGCCACAAACCGACGTCAAAAGCGCCAGGGCTTATCAAATCGTTAGCAACCAGTGCCGCGAAGGCGGCGGGCGGAATATAACCCAAGGCCTCGGTAACGCGGGACGACAGCGTTCTCCCGCGCAAGGCGAACGCCGGGGCAATGCGGAAAAATGCGATGGCCGCCCACGACGACAGCCACAGGACCAAAAACTCGTTAACGGGCATCGCGAGCACCCCTTCCTTCGGCGAGAACATCGCGCGCAAGCGCAGCGACAACGCCGACAAGCACGCTTACCGGCACGGCGATATTCGTCCACCCCAAGAACTTGCATATGGCGACGGACACCGCAGCCAAACTGGCAGCTACGACATTGCCGTTCGACAGTCGCTGCGAAAAGAGTAGACAGATAAAGAGCGATGTGCAGACAAAACCCGCAATAGCGGTGGGAACGTCGACAACGGCGCCGACAGCAGCGCCCATCGTGCACGAAACGCCCCATGTTGCGATAAGGATCGCGTTGAGCACGAAGGACTCGCGCGGACCCCAATCCTCCCCCTCAATCAGCTTGGCAAGCGAGATGCCGTATGCCTCCTCGGTAAGTGTCGCGGCAACAGCCAGCGTCTGACGCTTCGAGGCACCCGTCAGATGCGGTGCGATCGATGCCGAGTAAAGCGCAAAGCGCGAGGAGATTGCGGCGACGCTCGCGACGATCGACGCCGCAGGCACACCTGCCAGCCACAGATTGCAGACCATAAACTGCCCGCTGCCCGTCACGAACGTGCTGCTCAGAGCAAAAACCATCCAGGGTTCCATTCCCGTCTGCGCCATAATCATTCCGCACGGCGCGGCTATCGCAACATAGGTAAGCATCACCGGCCAGACGGTTTTAACGATTTTGAGCACCATAGCGTTCCTCGTCCCGACAAGATTTCCGAGCCGCATTCAACGACGCGGCAGAACCATCGCCCGATGGCAACCGAGTTCGCCTACAATTGCCACCGGATCGAAAGACACAGAAAGACACAACTTTTTTAGGAAGTCATTATGACAGCTATCGATCGAACGCGGGCTGCCGCGGCCTTCAAGACCTACACCGATGCCTACGATGCCGCCAATCCGCGTATCGCGCTCAAAATCGAGCATACGTACCACGTTGCCGAGGCATGCGATGCCGTGGCACGCGAACAGGGCTGGTCACCGCAGGACATTGACTTGGCGTGGCTTTGCGGCCTGCTGCACGATATGGGCCGCTTTGAGCAGCTGCGACGCTGGGATACGTTTAAGGATGCCGAAAGCATGAGCCATGCGGCGTTGGGCGTCGAGGTCCTCTTTGGCGAAACGCCTGCAGGCGCGCCCGCGGCAACAAGTATCCGCGACTTTATCGACAACCCGGCAGAAGACGAGTTGATTCGCACAAGCATTGCCTATCACAGCGATTTCCGCCTACCCGCGCAGCTCGACGAGCGCACGCGGCGCTTCTGCGATATTGTGCGCGATGGCGACAAGATCGACATCATGCGCACCATCGCCGACAGTACCGTCGACACCATCCTCAAAGTGGATGAGGACACATTTCTCGCCAGCCGGTTCTCGACACCGGCGCTCGCCGCCTTTGACGAGCGCCGCTGCGTTGCACGCGACGAACGCGATGAGGCCGCCGACTACCTGGTAGGGCTCATCTGCTTTATGTTTGAGCTCGTCTATCCGGCAAGCCGCGCGCTGGCGCGCGAACAGGGCAATATCTACCGCCTGCTCGACGCGCCCTTTGGCATTGTGCGCCCCTTTACCGATCCCGCCACGCAAGCGACCTGGGAGCGCCTAAAGGACGAGATGCGCGACTGGCTGGCGCGCGCCTAGCGCTCAAGCTGGGCCAGCAGCTCCTCGACGACCTCGACGGCATCGCCGACAACCTTGTACTGGGCAGCACCAAAGATGGGGGCATCCGGGTCCTCGTTAATGGCGATAATGCACTCCGCCCCACCGATGCCGGCAAGATGCTGGATGGCGCCCGAAACACCGATACTTACGAGAAGCTTGGGCGAAACCGATACGCCTGTCTGGCCAATCTGATGGCGATACTCCAACCAGCCGGCCTCCACGACAGGTCGCGTGCAGCCAAGCTCGGCTCCCAGAGCCTCGGCGAGCCTTCGCATCAGCGGCAGGTTTTTCTTGGAACCAATGCCGCGGCCCACCACGACCAGACGCTCGGCATCGGCAATCGAAGCCTGCTGGCCCCGTTCCTCGGCGGGAATCGAAATCTCGACACGAGCCTTGGCGTCTTCCGCAAGGAATACCTGGGTAATTGTGCCAGAGTGGCTGTAGTCAAACTCGGGCGCCCCAAAGATGCCGGGACGCACCGTTGCCATCTGGGGACGATGATTGGGGCAGACGATGGTGGCCATCAGGTTGCCGCCAAACGCCGGACGTGTCTGTTGCAGCAGCCCCGTCTCCGTATCCATCGAAAGTACGGTGCAGTCAGCCGTAAGGCCCGTCTGCAAGCGCACGGCAACGCCGGGTGCCAGTTCGCGGCCAAAGGCGGTCGCACCGTACAGAATGGCCTCGGGCCTGCGCTCGGCTACCAAATCGCAGATCAGCCGGGCGTAGACCTCCGCATCGTTCTGGCGCAGACGCTCGTCGCGACAGACCAGGACCTCGTCTGCACCGGCGCAAACCAGATGCTCCAGGTCCTTGAGCGAGCTCTCGGGGCTCATGCCGGCCAATGCCACCAGACGGCAACCACGAGCATCGGCAAGCTCGCGTCCCTTGCCCATGAGCTCGTAGGCCACGGGAGCCACGGCGTCGTGCTCGTCAGTCTGCACGAAGACCCAAATGTCTCGATATGCATCAAGGTCCACCGCGCCAGCGGCCTCGTCGCGCTCGATCGAAATGGCATTGACGGGGCAAGCGTCGACGCACCCACCGCACAAGATGCAGCCGTCGGTCACATGGGCGCAGCGGTTGGGGCGCTCGCCCTCCACCACAACGCCACCCGAGGCACAGGCGCGAACGCAGCGACCGCAGCCGATACAGGCTTCGCTATCGATAATCAGTCCGCTCATCTATGCCATCCCCTCGATAATCTTGGCAAGCTTTGCCGCCTGCTCGGACGCCGTCCCCTCAACGGTCTCGCACGTTTGGTCACGGTCGGGCACAAACGAGCGCACGACCTGTGTCGGCGACCCGGCGAGGCCGCAACGCGCGGGGTCGGCGTTCACGTCGGCGGCACTGACCACGCGCGCGTCCGCCTCCTCTGCCGCGCGAATACCGGCAATACTCGGCATACGCAACTGGCCAATCTCCTTGGCAGTCGTCATCGCGCACGGCATCTCAAGATAGACCGTCTCCTCGCCGGCATCGCAGCCGTGAACAAGCGAAAGTGCACCGCACGTCGTAAAGCCCGCGCTCTGCACGCAGCTCACATCGGTCACGCAGGGAATCTCGAAGGCGCCGGCCAGCTCGGGGCCAATCTGAGCAGTATCGCCATCCACCGCCATCTTGCCGCAGATGAGCAGGTCGAAGTCCTCGTCGAGCGCCTCGATGCCGCATTTGAGAGCATAGGTGGTCGCCAACGTGTCCGCGCCCGCAAAAGCACGGTCGGTGAGCAGCAATGCATCGTCGGCGCCGCGGGCAATGCAGTCGCGCAGCAGCGATTCGGTTGCAGGGATGCCCATCGACACCACCGTCACACGTGCATCCATGCCAAAGCCGATAAAGTCGTCCTTGAGCGCCAGAGCGCATTCGAGGGCACTTGCATCGAAGGGATTAATGACCGCCTGCTTGCCATCACGCACGATGGTATTGGTTTTGGGGTCCATCTTGACCTCGGTGCTTCCCGGCACCGCCTTGACGCACACCACCATATGAAAATCGCTCATCTTCACGCGCCCCCTTTCTGGACGAGCTCATCCAAGAGCTTCTCCGAAAACAGGTTATCGCGACCCAGCTGCCCGGCAGGATCGAGCTGGAGCTTGAGCCGCGCCGACTCGACCATGGCCTCGTGACCGTACATCGTCTCCAAGAAGCCCGCCTTGATCTTGCCAACGCCGTGTTCGGCGGAGACGGCGCCGCCCATGGCCGTGACCTTGGAAGCCCACTGGGCAAAGAGCTCTCCGCCGCGACGGTAATCCTGCGCATCGCGCGGCAGAATGTTCACATGCAGATGGTTGTTACCGATGTGCCCCCAGGCGGCAGATTCAAGCCCACTTTCGGCCAACGTGCGGCGATAAAGGGCGATGACGTCGGCCAAGCATGCGTTGGGCACCGACATGTCCGAGCCCAGTTTGGTGATGGTGGGATCCGTGCGGCGACGCTCGTCGATGAGCATGTTGACGCTCTCGGGCACCGCATGGCGGAAGAATCGCTGACACTCGCGATCGACCTCGGTGCGCGCGACCCATGTCGCATCGTCGCTGCCGCCCGCAAGCTCTAGTACCCACCCCAAGTGATACAGCTCCTCAGTCGCCTGGGCCTCGTCGTCGCAGTCAAGCTCCACGTAGACACAAACCTTGGCGTCTTTGTCGAGCGCCGGCAGCGAGGCGAACGCGGTCGACTGCTCACGCTGACGACGCAGGATATCCAGGGCGCCCGCGTCGAAATATTCGATGGCAGCCGCATGGGACAGCACGGGACGCACGGAATCGGTAAAGGACACCGCCTTGTCCTCGCTGTCGAAAAAGCAGCTCACGCCCCATACGACCGAAGGTGCCGCCTGCAAGGCGATCTCGAGCTCGGTAATGACGCCGAGTGTGCCGCACGCACCGATAAAAAGATCGATGGCGTCCATATCGTCCGAAACGAAATAACCCGACGCGTTTTTGGTCTTGGGCATGGTATAGCCGGGAAGACCAAGCTCGAGCGCGCGACCCCCTGCCGTCACGAGCGACAAGTGGCGTGCGTCAGCGTGCGCCCGACCTCGATGAAGCTCGAGCAAATCGCCGTCCGCCAGTGCCACGTGAAGCCCCGTAACGTGCGGGCGCATGGGACCATAGGCGTAGCTGCGGGCACCGGAGGCATTGCACGCCGCCATACCGCCCAAGCAGGCAGATGCCTCGGTGGGATCGGTGGGAAAGAACTGCTCGGGAGCTGCCTGGAACTCCTCATAGGCCTCAAGCGATGCCTGATCCCAGCCAACGGTCGGCAATGCCTTCTTACCCAGCTGCTTGCGTAACTCCGAAAGCACGACGCCAGGCTCCACGCGCAGCAGAAAACGGCCTTGCTCGTCGCGGCGAAGACCCAGGTAGCGATCCATACGAGAAGTGTTGAGGATATGGCCGCCGTGGGGCACGGCGCCGGCAGCCAGACCGGTTCGAGCGCCCTGGACCGTTATCGGAACATGCTCGGCATGGAGCTTTCGCAGAATGGCGCGGACTTCGTCCTCCGTTGTCGGAAACGAGATACTCGACGCCTCGCCCGATGTGCGAGATTCATCGCGACCATATTCTTCGAACTCGTCGCTGAAGGGTTTGATGGCTGCAGACACGCGAACTCCCCCTTTAGTTAACTACAGTGTTTGCAGGGAGATGTTACCGCATCGTTTCGTCGACGTGACTGAGACCGTCTCCATAATTGGCGAATTTTACGTTTGCGCAATTCGGCGAACGGCGACGTTTTCTCGGCAGACGCTCTATTTAACGCGCTCCCTCCCATCGCAGCCACGCGCACAATTGGCGCTCGAAAAAACTTGAGATATTTTTTAGCGTCTCTCACCTGCGGCGATGTAAACCCGTCAAGCATTTGGTCAGAAATCGGTCAAGTTACGGCTGATACGGTCGGCATCGACAGCCAAAACCAATAGAAGGTTTGGCCCAAAAGCAGGGAGGTTCCCATGGCATATTACTGGCCCCAGTACGGCGTCGCTATCGAAGTTGACGACGACCCGTATCTTCTGCCCTTCGACGAGGAGGCATTCCCCGATACGGCGGTCTACCATGTCACCACCGACGTAATTTGCGATCCCGAGTCATTCTTGGCACTCGCCCACCACATCGCCCACATCCATGACATCAAGCTCCCTCCCGACTTCGAGGAGCTTGTCTACTCACGACGTCTCATGCTCCACATGCTCTTTGGAGCCGATCCGTCCACGTTCGCGCGCGTCTATACCACTAAGGATGCCGCATGAACGCACGGAAGCGGTCGAGCCCCCTGGGGTCAAAGCATCGAAAAAGGCTCGGCGTGATCTGCCTGGCCATCGCCTGCGCCCTTATCGCCGTCGGCCTTTACGCTTGGCAGTCAAAGCCCGTCGCCGAGACGGGCACCTCGGTCACAACGGCAGAGGGTAAGTCGCGCCAGGAAATCCAGGACGAACTCGATGCCATCGTCCGCGACAACATGATGACGATCTCGGTCGCACCGGTCGCCCAGCTACAGAAAGGCGGCAAGCTGCGCGTCAACGTGCAAAACGTCCAGGACAACAAGTTTCCCCAGCGTTTCCGCGTGATCCAAAACGACGAGACCATCTATGAATCGGGCGTGGTCGAGACCGGCAAGACCGTTGAGACCTGCCCCGCAGGCGACATCAAAGAAGGCGAGGCGTACATCGAGATCCAGGCACTCGACGCCAAGACCTACGACGCCCATGGCAATCCCACGCGCGTCAAGGTGCGGGTTGCGCAGGCAGAAGACTAAACCTGCCGCCTGTTGCGAAAATTCGCACCCGCGCCGCTTTCGTCTAACCATCACGGAAACGGTCCGTGACGAATAGAAAGGAACGATTATGGACATCACCAGGAACTTGAGTGGGACCAGGGCGCTCGTCGTGGGCGCAGGGCTGGCGCTCGCGCTCGCAATGGGCGCCGCGCCGACCACCGCCCTGGCGGAGGGACGCGTTGGAACCACCGACGTGACCATCAGGACCGAAATCGACAACATCACGTTTAAGGCTCCGACCGTCATTCCGTTTGTCGCAAAGGCAGACGGCACGCTCCAGGGCGCTTCCAAGGACGCAATCACCATTGACAATCTTTCGGCCTATGGCATCCACGTTACCAACATGAAGATTGCCGCCCAGAACTCCTGGAGCATCGTCGCCGACGCCAAGACGGGAACCGCCCAGAACTCCATCGATTTTAAGGTTGGCCCCGACAAGGCACTCCAAGACGCTCATGCCGCAACGCAGGAAGCGGGCCTCGACCTTTCCAAAAATGCATTCTTCGACATGGGTTATCAGGGCATCGCCGATGGTACAGACAAGATTGAGCTCAAGACGAGCGGCAATGTCGCCCGCGTCACGCGTGACATCTTCCATGTGACCGGCACGGGCGACCAGGTCGCGAGCATTACGTGGACGGTCGAGCCCGGTGCGCACACGGCCTAAGGCGATGGTCCTTGCCGTCATCATCAGCGTTGTAGCGTTTGCCCCGATCGCCGCCTTTGCCCAACAAGAGCAGGCGCAAGCTGCCACACAGGTGACTGTCGATCTATCGGAGCTCGAACGCAGCGGCCAACACGAGCCCCTAGCGCAAACGGGCGACACGCGACAGTTCCTGGCAGCAGGAATCGCCGCGGCAGGCGCAAGCGCCATCGGCCTTGGCCTGCGCATCAAACGCAGCCAGTAGCCACGAAAATCGAAACCGTCCAGAACAGGTAGGGAGAACCCATGGCATCAAAGAATCTTTTGCCCGTTGCCGCGCTCTGCAGTGCGCTTGCCACCGGCATGCCCGTCGCCGCTCTAGCGACACCCGCCGTGGACGTCCCCTTACCTGCCGTCAGCTGTCTCGCCACAAACCAGATGAGCACCATCGTGCGCCAACGCCTCTCCCTTGCACAGGCAAGCATTTCGACCTCGGGGTGCCTCCGTCGCCGCGCAAATAGCTCGATAGTCGTGGATACCGAGCACTCGCGCGAAGCGGACGGCCCCCTAACGGGATGCGCTATCTTCACATGGCGCGCGGCTGCAACTGATGCCGATGGCGATTCCTGCGACGTGGAGCTGCGCCTCGACATCGCCCTGTCCGATGACTCGGCGGACGGGGCAACAGTCGCCTTCGACAACACATTTTTCGAAGACGGAGGAGGTGTATGCCTGGGCTGCGTCCCCTCGAGCGCAGATGGCACGCAGCCCGCTATCTCATTCACCGCATCGCTGAAAATGACCAAAGCGGGCACCGACGCCACAGCAAATGGCGAGATCCCTCTGATGTTCTACGCGAGCGACACAGAAAGCCAGAAGACTCGGGGCAAACAGCGAACCGGATCGCTCAGCCTGACGCGAGGGGCAAACCCCGGTCCTGTCGATATCAGCACCCAAACACAAGATGCGCATCACGTCTTTGCCGATCCGGCACTCCTCGAGATGGAATGGAACGGAGCGGGAGCGGTCGGAATCGCTCCCTCGACAGGTGACATCGCAAGCGACTCCAGCGAGAACAGCGGTGAAATGGCGCCTGGGGACAATGGCACGCCAGGCGACATAACACCGCCATCGAGCGGTCCTTCAGCCACTTACGGCGAGCCAAGCGAAACGGCCGCCGATGCCGACGGCACGCAAGCTGGCGAAAACTTGGGGTATCCCATGCCGGCGAACATCGACGAGGGCAATTGTTGCATGATGGTCGCGCTCGACCGCACGGAAACCGTCGACGCCGCGAGCATTGAAGTCGTCGCCGCCGATAGGCCCGTCCGCAAAGCAGCCATTATCGCATTCCCTAAAACCGTCGAAGTTGTTTTTCTGCCATCAGGCGAGGTCGTAGCCCCCACCCTGCTCACCTTGCTTGGGGCAAAGGGCACCGCCAACCAAATCGACAACCTCACGGTCGCCGACCCTGTGACCACCGCAAAACTGCACCTGTATGCCGTAACCTCGAACGGAGGCAAAACCGAGGAATTCGACGGTGAGAATCTCCTGAGTAACCGAATACTCCATAGAATGGAAGACGTCTCGTATCAAATTGAGCTCGAGGGATTTGACCGAGCTCGAGATGCCGATATCATCGCCGCGGCCATTGAGTCCCCGCAGCGGCTCATGACGCTGCGCTTCGATTTCAGCCCCTATGTCGTGATGGGGGGCTGAGACTTGGGCACCAAATGCCGCCATTAATACCCCTTATATAACGTATAGGATGAGTCGTGACGCACCCTGCAGCCCGTTCTGTTACGATTGCCAGGTTGGCGTCAATATGGGAGGGCTCATGCCGGGTTTGGGAACGATCATCAACGTCGCACTTTTGATTGCGGGCGGACTGCTGGGCCTTATAGGCGGACGTTTTATCACGCCCCGCATCCAAGACACGCTCATGAAGGCATCGGGGCTGTGCGTTTTGTTTATCGGACTGGGTGGCACCATGCAAAAGATGCTCGTCGTTGACGGGAAAACGCTAGCGACCACCGGCACCACCATGCTCATCGTCTCGTTTGCCCTTGGCTCGCTCATCGGCGAGGCCATAAACCTGGAAGCCGGCATCGAAACCCTGGGCGAATGGCTCAAGCGCAAAACCGGCAGCGAGGGAGACAACGAGTTCACCAATGCCTTTGTCTCGACATCGCTAACCGTCTGCATCGGTGCCATGGCTATCGTGGGATCAATCCAAGACGGCCTGCTCGGCGACTGGTCCACGCTCGCCCTCAAGGGCGCGCTGGACTGCATCATCGTCTGCACTATGACGGCTTCGCTCGGCCGCGGCTGCATCTTCTCCGCCCTGCCCGTTGCCGTATTCCAGGGATCGATTACGCTGTTTGCCGGCGCGCTCTCCCCCATCATGACTGCCGCCGCCCTCGACAGCTTATCGCTCGTGGGCTCTATGCTCATCTTCTGCGTCGGCGTCAACCTCATCCGTCCTCAGACCTTCCGCACGGCCAATATGCTCCCCTCCGTTGTCATAGCCGTCATCTACGCCCTCCTGTTCTAAATCTATCTACGCAGCGGTATCTCGAACACCTGTTTGATGCTGTGCTATGATATGAGGTCACCGAAGCTGCGTTAGGAGAGGAGAGACGGTGGCCGACCAGGACATCAAGATGCTCATCGAGCGCATTATGGCCGAGGCCCGGACCCATCAGTCCGCCCGCTTCTCAAACGAAGTCTATGCTGACGAGCCGATTCTCAAAACCGGTCGTCAGATGCAGAATTTCCTTCCCGACCAGTACCGCAAGATGCGCGAGATATCGCGCTGGCAGGATGACCCCAAGGGCGGCGCGGGACGTTGGCTTTCGGAAGCCGAGCTTTTCTACCGCCAAGGCCTGCTGATGGCCGACTTTGAGGACGACTGCCCCTACAACGGCACATTCAAGTCGTACTTTCCCACCTACAACGCCATGAGCGATCGGCAACTACGCGGCTATTTTACTTGGCGCGCCCAAGTGCGCCGCGGAACCGTCGAGGAAACGTCTACGTCCTTTGCATTCCTATATCTCTATGAGCTGATCTGCGGCATTGGCGTAGATGACCCACTCGATGGTTTTAATAAAATCAAGGCCTTTTGGGATGCCTATCGCGCCTTCGAGCCCGGCATCGATCGGTTTGCACGCGTGTGGTTGCAGGATTACGCCGTATTCCATGGGCTCGACCCCAAGCTGCTTCGCGACTCTAAAACCGTCATGTTCGATAACGCCCTTATCGAGCTGCGGCGCGCAGCGCGAGACCTTGCGTTCGTGCCAGCCTCGTCAGACCTGGCGCCTGCGCGTCGCAAGACCTCCGAGCCCACACTCCCCCTTCCGCCCGACGAGGCGGGCGAGGAGCGACTCATGGCCGCTATCAATGCCCTCTCCACGTATAACCTCAATAACTCAAGACTCGATCGCTGCCACCATCGCGACCTGCGCCACGTGGCATGCGCCGTGTATGTCCGTATGGCGCGCTACTATGACACGCACCGAAAGACTGGCATCGTAGCGAGCTTGTTTGGGGAGGAGACGGCCATGCCCTACACCATGTTTGCCTCGGCCGTGTTCTTTGCGCCCGAGCGCCACGAGGACTGCGAATATCATCTGGACCCCATTCACATCTACCGCTGCCAAAATGGCTTTTGGGAATGCATGCGCATCCATGGCAGCAGACAAAAAAGTAGCAAGCTCGGTGAGATGATGCGCGCCTGCGACCAACGCCTGCGCCTGGCCCTAGACCCCACCCATCCCCTGAAGGAGGAGAAGGTCCCCAAATATCTGGCCAAGATCATCGATGACGAGATCGTGGCATGGCTTTCGTGGGATGCCGCACACCAGCCCATAAAGATCGATATCGATCTGAGCCAGCTGGGACACATTCGGAGCGCCGCCGCGCAAACGCGCGAAGCGCTTTTGATCGATGAGGAGCGCGAGGACGATGTTCTCGCAGAGGTCGATACGGAGGGCTCCGAGAAGCCGGAAACCGAACCCGCGGCCGACGTGATGGTCGAGCCGATCGCGGCGCCCACGGAGCGCAACGAAGCCGACGAGCCAACCATTTCCACCGAACAGTTTGGTGTCGTGGCACCGCTTCTCGCGCCGACGCCCGTGTTCGCAGCTGCTGCGCCCGCTGACGCCACGAACGAACTCACGCCTGCCGCAGACGCCTATCTCCGCGCGCTGCTCGAGCAGGACACGGCACAGACGGAATCGGCAGTGGAGAGGTCGGGTCAGAGCGAGGACATGCTCGTCGATAGCATCAATGAGGCGCTCTTTGACCTGGTGGGTGACACCGTAATTGAATTTGGCGCGGCAGGACCGCAAATTATCGAGGACTACGAAGCAGACGTGAGAGGATACCTAGACTATGAGTGATACCGCATCCGCAGCACCCCGCGTGCCCAAGCGCGTCGCCGCCGTCATTCTCAACTCGCTCAAGGGCGGCGTGGTCCCGCGCATCGGCCTTCCCTACATCACCGTAGGGCGCGAGGTCGAAATCCGCGCCCTGCTCACCGACCTGAGTCTCATCGCCGACGGCGGCGCGAGCTTCCGCTTTCTGGTCGGTCGCTACGGAGCCGGCAAGAGCTTTTTGCTCCAGACCATCCGCACGCACGCCATGGGCGAGGGATTCGTCGTCGCCGATGCCGACCTGTCGCCCGAGCGCCGCCTACAGGGCGGCCAGGGACAGGGCCTTGCCACCTACCGTGAGCTCATCCGCAACATATCGACTAAAACGCGCCCCGAGGGCGGTGCGCTCAACCTAATCCTCGATCGCTGGGTCGCCTCGTGTGCCGATGCCGATGAGTCTGCCGTCAATGCCCAACTGGCCCCGCTCGAGGAAATGGTCCACGGCTTCGACTTCGCCCGCATGCTCCGCCGCTACCGCGCGGCCGTATCCGAGGGCGACGAAGAAGCTATGAGCCGCGTGACCAAATGGATTCGCGGCGAGTACCGCACCAAGAGTGAGGCACGCGCCGAGCTGGGCTCCTCGACCATCATCAGCGATGACGACTGGTACGACTACGTTAAGCTCATTGCGCGCTTTTTGGTCTGCAGCGGCTACAAGGGCATGTTGGTGCTCATCGACGAACTCGTGAATCTGTATAAGATTCCCAACGCCATCACGCGCCAGTACAACTACGAGAAAATCCTGACCATGTACAACGACACGCTCCAGGGCAAGGCGCAGCACCTGGGCATGATCATGGGCGGCACGCCAACCTCCATCGAAGACCGCCGCCGCGGCGTGTTCTCCTACGAAGCCCTGCGCAGCCGACTCGCTCAAGGCCGCTTTGCACGCGAGGACCTTAAGGACATGCTCGCGCCCATCATCCGCCTGCAGCCACTCACCTATGAGGAGCTGCTGGTGCTGATCGAAAAACTTATGCAGATCCATGCCGGATACTTTGGTTGGACGCCCACGCTTACCGAGAACGACTTGGTGGACTTTCTCAAGATCGAGTTCGGTCGCGTGGGAGCCGATACGCACTTAACGCCCCGTGAGGTCATTCGTGACTTTATCGAACTGCTCGATATCCTGTGTCAGAACCCCAATGCAAATGTGGCCGAGCTGCTGCAAAGCGTCGGCGGCGACACGCTGGCGCCGGCAGCCGCAACAGGTGACACCGGCACCGCAGGCGGCGACCGTAACTTCGCCGAATTCACCATCTAACCTGCCAAAAAGGGACAGGTTTATTTTGGCAGGTTTTATCTGGGCAAACGCTGAGACAGCAATGCAGCAAACCATTGCCAGCCGCGTTGAGAGGTTCGCATTTGAGGGGAGGCCCCGTGAACGCCTTTGACCGATATGCTCCGTTTATCCAAGACTTCATCTACTCCCACGATTGGGAAAGCCTACGCTCTATCCAGGTTGCAGCAGCTGATGCCATCTTTAACACGCAAGATAATGTGCTCCTGACGGCATCCACGGCTTCCGGCAAAACCGAGGCAGCCTTCTTTCCCATCCTGACCGAGTTTTGGGAGAACCCGCCCGCGAGCGTGGGCGCCCTCTACATCGGCCCCCTCAAGGCACTCATCAACGACCAATTCGTCCGCCTCAACGACCTCTGCGAAGAAGCCGATATCCCCGTCTGGCACTGGCATGGCGATGTCTCACAATCACACAAGGCCAAGCTCATCAAAAAACCGAGCGGCATCTTGCAGATTACACCCGAGTCACTCGAAGCGCTCCTGATCCATAAGCATATGGCGATCCCGCGCATGTTTTGCGACCTGCGCTATGTGGTCATCGATGAGGTCCACTCGCTCATGCGCGGCGACCGTGGCGGGCAGACGCTCTGCCTTATCGAGCGACTCTCGCGCATGGCCGGCGTGCAGCCTCGCCGCATTGGCCTTTCGGCCACCATCGGCGACCCCGAGCGCACGGGTACCTTCCTCTCACAGGGAACGGGGCGCGACTGCGTTATCCCCCGCTTTGAAGAACCGCGCCACGTGTGGCGCATCTCCATGGAGCACTTCTACAACTCGGGTCCCCAGGCACAGCAGCGGGGATTCGAGAGCACGGGTCCTCAAGAGGCCGAAGTGCTTGCGTGCGAGCGCATCGAGGCGGCGGCATCCGCGGCACTGCCCGCCGGCGCCCAAGACATGCGTCACAGCGGACAGCTCACACAAGAGGAGCGCCGTCAACGTCGTGGGCGGGCACGGGGCAAGGCCGCTCCCAAGGACCGCCAAACTTCCTCGGCCCCCGAGGGCGAAGTCGACATCCCACGAGCAACCGAGCAGGCGCTTCTCAACCCCACCGACACAGCACCAGACAACGCCGACCCCGGCATGGGCTATATCTTCGAACACACCCGCGGCCGCAAGTGCCTGGTCTTTGCCAACTCGCGCGAAGAGGCAGAGGCCGTATGCTCCATGCTGCGCAGCTACTGCGAGAGCCGACACGAGCCCGACCGCTTTCTCATCCACCACGGCAATCTTTCGGCATCGCTGCGCGAGACGGCCGAGGAACTCATGCGCGATGAGGAGCAGGCGCAGACAACCGTCACCACCTCCACGCTGGAACTCGGCATCGATATCGGCCGTCTGGAACGTGCGTTCCAGATCGATGCGCCGTTTACCGTCAGCTCCTTTTTGCAGCGTATGGGCCGCACGGGACGCCGCGATCTTCCGCCCGAGATGTGGTTTGTCATGCGCGAGGAAGAGCCCGAGCCGCGCACGATGATGCCCGAGACCATTCCGTGGAAGCTCCTGCAGGGCATCGCGCTCGTACAGCTCTATCGCGAGGAAAAGTGGGTCGAGCCGCCTGAGCTCGATCGACTCCCCTACAGTCTGCTCTATCACCAGACCATGTCGACGCTTGCCAGCACCGGCGAACTCACGCCGGCAGAGCTTGCCCAGCGCGTACTCACGCTCAGTTATTTCCATCGAGTCTCGGCCGATGACTATCGCGTGTTGCTGCGCCACCTCATCAAAATCGACCATATCCAGGTCACCGAGGGCGGTGGGCTCATTGTGGGCCTCGCGGGCGAACGCATCATTAACAACTTTAAGTTCTACGCCGTGTTCCAGGAAAACGAGGAGTTCACCGTTCGCAGCGAGTCGGCCGAGTTGGGCACGATCGTCAATCCCCCACCGCCCGGCGAGCGCATCGCCATCGCCGGACACTGCTGGATTGTCGAGGAAGTGGACTGGAAGCGTCATACCGTCTTTGCCACTCAGGTCAAGGGCCGTGTGCCGGCTTACTTTGGCGATTGCCCCGGCGACATCAACACGCATGTGCTCGAGCGCATGCGTAAAGCGCTCAACGAACATGCCGCGTATCCGTACCTTATGGGTAACGCGCGGGCCCGCTTGGCGCAGGCTCGCCATACGGCCGAGATTTCGGGCGCGGGAACCAAGCCGCTCATTAACCTGGGTGGCGACACCTGGGTGCTCTTCCCCTGGCTGGGCAGCTACGCCTTTTTGGCCCTCGAGCGCATGCTCAAGATTAAATGTGCCGCGGAGCTGGGCCTTCGCGGACTCGACCCGTCGCGCCCGTACTTTATGCAATTTAAGATGAAGGCCGACGAGGAGACGTTCTTTGGGGTGCTCGCCGCCGAGGCCGAGAAGGACTTTGATCCCATCGAGCTCGTCTATCCCGGCGAGGTGCCTTATTTTGATCGCTACGACGAGTACGTTCCCGAGGAGCTCGTGCGCAAGGGCTTTGCCGAAGGCGTGCTCGACATAGAGGGCATGAAGCAGCGCGTTCTCGGCTGGGGCGACCACGCCTAAGACCAGTCCTTTTTGGGACGGGGCTTGTTGAGCTACTTTGGGCATGACCATGAAGTAGCTAAAAGAGCCCCACCACAAACAGACTGGTCGCAGGGAGACGCGCTAGTCGTGGAGAGCAGCGCCGAGGAAGTCGGTGTCGAAGGGCACAGCTTCGGCAAAGGCATAGTCGCCGTCGCTGGCGATGAGCAGGTAGTTTTCCTCGCCGCCGAACTCCGTATCGCCACATGGGACCACCCAGGCGTGGGCGAACACCTCGAGTGCCGTGGCGGCGCAGTCGCGCAGGAACGTCACATCGCTCCCCTCGTTTGCGCTCACGATATTGGCAACGTAGACGCCACCGGCATTTAGGCTGCCTCGCACTAAACGCAACGCCCCAACCGTCGCCAGCTCGCGTACGGGTTCGGCGCCGCCAAAGCAATCGCTCACGACCACGTCGTAGCGACGATGGCCCACGCTCGTCACGCCCAGATACGAGCGAGCCTCAGCGGTAATCACCCGCAAGCGGTCGCCCGCCGCGCGCTCCAGCTCGTCTAGGTAGAACCAGCGGCGCGCCAGGCGCGTAATCTCGGCATCGTACTCAATGACGTCCATGCGCAAGCTCTCGTGCGACATCAGCGCGAACTTGGGATAGGCAAACCCGCCGCCGCCCAGCATGAGCATACGGCTGATACCGTGACCATAAACGTCGCGCATCGCATCCTCGGCCTCAAACACGTCGTCAAACGCGCGATAGTACGCAAAGACGGGCTCCGCCCAGCGCTCGCCAACGTAACTCGCACTTTGGTAGACACCGCCTTGCACCAATACGCGGACTTCATCGCCGCCCTCATCGTGCACGCGTTTCACACGCGCCAACCCATTGCGGGTTCGCGCAACCTGCAGACAGGCAGCACGAACAGCGACGGCGGCCGCACCAAGCGCCGCGGCCCCCAGAGCAACGCCGGCAACGACGCCGGCAGAAACACTCGGCTTGTTCATCTAGAGCTCCTTTTGCAGATAAAGGCCATGGTCATAAAAACCCAAATGGCGATAGTACTCGCGCGTACCAATCGCGCTGATCACGTTGATGCGCGTATAACCCGCATCCCGGGCAATCTCGCACGCACGCTCTACGAGCAGACGCCCCAACCCATGGTGCTGGGCCGCCTGGCCTTGATCCCCCACGCGCGCCGCCATGCCATACACGTGCACCTCGCGGATCATCGCCTCGTCCGGCGTCGTCGGCAACTCGTCCGCATGCGCGGCAACAAAAGCGCGAACGGGCAGAGACAGGCGCAAAAAACCAACAATCTTGCCCTCGGGCGTCACCCATTGCAAAAAACGCTCGCTCGTCACCGGCGTCTCGTACGCGACCTCATCAAGGGACAGCTCACCCAAGTCGGCACCCGCCGTACTGATCTCGCGATAGCGAATCTCGCGCACCGTCGCGCCTTCCCCCCGAGCAGCCAGGCGGTTCTCAACGAGCTGGCGCAGGTTGGGTTTCTTGTTGCCCACCATGATGTCGTCGGAGCTAAAGTCGCGAATCATGCGGCTGATGCGGCAGAACGCCGGCGTCACCACGATGTCATCGGTCAGCACATCGAGCAGCTCATCCTCGGTATAGGGGCGCCACTCGCCACGCTCATAGCAGCCCACCAGACGCGAGCCCTCGATGAGCGCACACGGGTAGACCTTGACCTCGTCGGGCATAAAGGCCCCTTCGGTCATAAAGCGCTCGTAGTCGCGCTTGTCCCCCTCGGGCGTGGCGCCCAGCAGGTTAAGCATAAAATGCGCATGGATCTTAAAGCCAAACAGGCGCGCAAGCGAAAACGCCCGCTCGATCTGCGTCACCGAAATGCGACGCTCGTTGATATCGAGCAGGTGCTGGTCGAGGCTCTGGATACCCATCTGAATCTTGGTGCAGCCCAGGCGGCGGATGAGCGTGAGGGCCTGCGGCGTTACGGCATCGGGACGCGTCTCGATAACGAGCCCCACCACGCGATGCTTCGCCGTCTCGTTGATGCGCTGTTGACGTTCAAGCTCCTCCATCGTTGCCGTCTGCCACTCGGTGACTTCGCCCCACGGCGTACCGGGGCCGTACAGACGACGCACCGCACGGTTGTAGCCGCCCACGGCAGCATCCACACGCCACTGGTCGTCGGCAACGCCGGCAGCAAGCTCGACCTCGTCTGTCGCAATGCCGGCTGCCCGATAGCGCTCGCGACGCTCCGCTACCACCGGCGGCAGGGCATCGGCGGGAGCGTCATCGAGCAGGCGCCCCGCCTCGGCACGACTGATGCCCGGACGCGCCAACATGGGGTTTGCCGCCACGCCGGCGACGGCATCGTCATTGAGCGCACGGAAAAGCTCCGACATAAACCATGCCTGATACCCTTGCGGATAGTCGCTCCAGGTGCCACCGAGCACGATGAGCTCTATCTTATCGGTCGCATGCCCCATCTGCGAAAGCGCCGTCAAACGGGCGCTCACCTGCAGATATGGATCGAAGCAGTTTTGCTCTGCACGGGCGCACGCCGGCTCGGCGTGCAGATAGCTTTTGGGCATGCGCAGATCGTTGGGGCAAAACAGGCAATCGCCCGAGCACGGCCACGGCTTGGTGATGACGGTAATGGTCGCTACGCCCGAAGCCGTGCGACGAGGCTTCATGCGTAGCACCTGCAGCAGTTGACGCTCTAGCTCGGCGTCGACATTCCATACCGTCCAACGAGCCGGCTCCTCGCGCTTCACCCGCTGGTAAAACGGCAGCAGGCGACGCTTGGCCAGATCGCGCTTGTCGGCACCCTCACGGCGTGCCTCGGCATGTATCAGTTTGACGAGCGCTTTGTCGTCCACGGTCTCGCCGCGACGCAGAGCCTCGAGTATGTTCAAGATAATCTGTTCCATGCCCCCATTGTAAAGGCAAAGGCGCCGAAGCCAATCTCGGCTTCGGCGCCTTCATCAAACAGCGCGTCTATATCTTCGCCTAGGCTTTCGTCTGCCTCACTACTCCGAATCAAACGACATGTCGCCCGAACCGACCTCAAAACGATACGTGGCAGACTTATCGCCGTTATCGAATTCAAGATTCAAAACGGTCTCGCCGTCGTAGCCAAGCGGAAGGAAATCGCTCTCGAAGTCGCCGCCGCCCAAGGTGAGGCTCGCCTTAAAGCCCGTCGAGTTCGGAACCGTCATCTCCACATCGCCCGAGCCCACGCTCACGTCCATCGACTTCGCGGGGGCCTGGTAGAGCTCGAACGTCACATCGCCCGAACCGACCTCGGCATTCAGGGTATCGGTCACGGTACCCGTAAACTCGACGTCTCCCGAGTCCAACGTCAAATCGAAGTCGTGGCACGCAATGTCCGTAATCGTCAGATCCCCCGACCCCACATTCGCCGAAATGTCCATCATGTTATCGGCAAGCTCGCGCGGCAGCTCGATGGTGACCGTACGGTCAAGCGCACGCTCGTCATCGCAGTCGAACTGGTTAATCCTGAGCGTAGAGCCCCTAATCTCGGCCAGATTTTGCGTGGCAGCATCGTAAGCAGTTACTCCTTTTGCAACGCGACCACTCTCGATGACACGCACCGGTCCATCGGAAACGTACTTAATATCGACCGTACCCGACGTCACATCCAGGTCAAGGGACTGGAATGAGTCGGCATCGAAGGTTTCACTCGAAAGCTTTTGAGACTGAGCGGAGTAAATACCGTCATCAAAAACATCGTCCTCGTCAAACGCATCGTCCATACCAGACAAGCCGGATACAACATCGTTGAGATTCCACGGTCCATCAAAATGAATCAAAGTCCGCGAAGTGCCGACGACAAGCCCGATGATGAGCACAAACGCTCCGATGCCAATGCCCAAGCGCCTCTTAGACTCATGCGAGAGCTTCATCATTCATCACCTTCTTTGGCGCTCGACTCAGCGGTGGTCGCGGCAGCCATGTCAGCGTCAACCGCTGTGGAAACGTCCTCCCCCTTAGTCCTAGCGACCGCCGGCGCCGGACCAACCTGGATATCCCCGCGCGCCCAATCACCATCGAGCGCACGCGCCACCCAGTGATAGATGGGAATCGTAAAGAAGATCAGCGCGGCAAAGGGGCCGGCGCCAAACAGGAACATCAGCAAAAAGAACAGCAGCCAGCACACGGCCCAATACGGGAACGACTGGAACGGGCCCTTCACCGGAGTCGAGCCAACCGCGGTGCCACTCGTCGCCTGCGCCGTAGCGGCATTGGCGGCCTGCGCACTCCAGCTTGCCGCCTGCGCCGCCTTGGCCGCGGCATCACTTGCCTGCGTAGCTGCCTCCGTGGCGCGTGCCGCCGCCTCATGGGTGCGGGCGCGCTCCGCCGCCTCGGCCTCGCGCTGACGGGCGCGGTCCTCGTTCTCAAACTCGATATCGTCCTCGATCTCATCGCTCGGATTGAGGAGCTCGTCCAAACTCACGCCATAGAGTTTGGCAAGCGAGATCAGATTCTCGGTATCGGGCGAGCTCTCCGCACGCTCCCATTTACTGACCGCCTGGCGCGACAGTCCCAGCTTTCGTGCAAGCCCTTCTTGGCTAAAACCCTTGCTGCGACGAAGGTCGGCGAGCCGCTGCGCAGTTTCTACATTCATGGTTCCTCCTATGTGATGCCAGCCGTGCCGCCGGACCGTTTTTGTTCTTAAGGCGCCTTGCACAGTTAAAAATGTATCCGCCACCGCCAAAAGCATGCCACCTATTCTAGTGAGATTTTTGACAACCGGCGGTTGCGGGTGCATATGAGCTGCGGAAATGTGTCCAAACAAAGCAATGACCCGTAGCTTGGTTGTCCCCGTTGCAGCGTTAACGGTAGTATGGTCGTACTGTTAATTCCGCACCGCCAACGGAGGGAGTTCCGCGCCGTGAACCGCGATTTCGCCTCATCGCTCATCCAGCTCAACAATACGTTCTATCGCGAGCACTCCGCCTCCTTCTCCGATACGCGCCAGGCCCCGTGGCCCGGCTGGGTGCGCACCATGGATATCGCACTCGGGCAGCTCGACGTCGCCACGATCGAGCATCCCGTCCGCGTCTTCGATCTTGCCTGCGGCAATATGCGATTCGAGAACTTTGCCGCCGGCGGCGCACTTGCCGCCAAGGGCGTCGACGGCGCAAACCCCTCGGCGGATGCCAGCTGCCCGTTTGAGTTCTATGGTGTCGACTCGTGTCAGGATTTGGCTATCGATGCACGCGGCCACGCCCTGCGCATTCCCAACCTGCACTTCCAGGAACTCGACGTGCTCGACGCTCTCATGAAGCTCAACCCCGCCGAGACGCCCGACGTGCTTTTCGACGCCCCACTCGCCGACATCTCGGTCTGCTTTGGCTTTATGCACCACGTACCGTCATGCGAGTACCGCGTGCGCGTGCTCGACGCCCTGGTGCGGCAGACGCGCCCAGGCGGCATCATCGCCATCAGCTTTTGGGAGTTCATGAACGACGAGCGCATGGCGCGCAAGGCCGTTCGAGCCGAGGCCCGCGCCGAGCTCACCCCGCCGTTTGAGGGTTACGATTCAGCGCAGTTTGAAGCCGGCGACCACCTCATCGGCTGGCAAAACGACCGCCACGCCTACCGCTATTGCCATCACTTTGACGATCAGCAGATCACCGACCTGGTGCGCGGCGTCCGTACGTTCTACAAGAGCGGCGAGGTCCCCGTGCGCGAGCTTGAGCGCTTCCATGCCGACGGTCGCAGCGGCGAGCTCAACCGCTATGTGATTCTCAAGCGTCTGTAGGCACCGACGACTCGCCTTCGAGCCGCATCGCATCTTTCGGGCAAACTATGCCCACCCTTTTTTCAACCCATTGACGGAACGTGCAACCATGCGTTCCACACTTATGACCAAGGAGCCTCATGGGAGCCGTCCACGTTCGCACGCCTAAGAACTTTGTGCTCGAGGAGCGCCTGGAGCGCTACGCCGATGCGATTGAGACGAACCCCGAGGCTTATGCCGGAGATTGGCGCGAGGCTTGCGCGCCAGCTGGCAGCAAGCCCTTCGAACACCTTCACCTGGATCTTGGCTGTGGCAAGGGAACCTATCTGGTCGAGCGCGCCCACCGCGAGCCCGACACCCTCTTTATCGGTATGGACCAGGAGCCCATCTGCATCGCCTATGCCGCGCAGAAAATCTGCGAACAGGGGCTATCCAACGCACTCGTCCTGCCCCAAGACGCCGCATCGCTGCCACGGCTGTTTGTCGCAGGCGAGCTCGATGCCATCACCATCAACTTTCCCACGCCGCAGCCCAAGGCCAAGTACGCAAAAAAACGACTCGTCCATGTCGACCATTTGATGCTCTACCGCCCGCTCCTTGCAGCCGGCGCCACCGTCACACTGCGAACCGACAGCAAGCCATTGCGCGACTACGCCCTGGGGCAGTTTGCCGCGGCAGGCTACGACACACTTTGGGTAAGTGACGACGTCCGCCGCGACCATCCCGAGCATCCCGAGACCGAATATGAATGCCGCACGCGCGAGATGGGCGCCGCCGTCTATGGCATTTGCGCCACACCCGGTGTGCAGCCCAGCGATGAACAGCTCGCGGCGGGCCGCGCGCAGGAGCAGAGCCTCGCCTGCTACCTGCCCGATAACCTCGATGAGCTCACCTATGTACCTCTGGGCATGGAAGAAGCCGTCGAGAACTTTAGAAACCGCGCCCGCAAAGGCAAGAAGCGCCTGCCGCAAGAGCACTAACTTCACGCGCCCATTTCCTGCATTTTCTCGCGCGCTGGCGCCCCACGCCGCCGCTACGCCATAATAGTTGGCGGACAATCGCGAGAGAAAGCAAACACATGGCACAGACCACGACAGATACCGCCGCCAGCACCGTCTCCGGCGCCGGCGGCGCCAGCTCATTCTCGGGCGGCACGGGAACCGAAGCCGAGTTTGGCTCGCTCGGCGCGCTCTCCCCCACCTGGTGGGAGCCCGAGGACGGCAGCGAGCCCGAACCATGGCTCACGCCCGATCAAGCCTTCGAGCGCTTCTTTGAATGGACGGGCGATCGCGGCATTGAACTGTGGGATCACCAAGAAGAGGCCCTCATGGACCTGGCTGCCGGTGATCACGTCATTTTGGGCACACCGACCGGATCGGGTAAATCGCTCGTCGCGCTGGGCATGCTCTTTATGGGCATGGCGCAGGGCAAGCGCTGTTATTACACGGCCCCTATCAAGGCTTTGGTCAGCGAAAAGTTCTTCGATCTGGTACAGGTGCTCGGCCGCGATAACGTCGGCATGATCACCGGCGATACGCATATCAATACCAAGGCGCCCGTCATCTGCTGCACGGCCGAAATCCTTGCCAACGATGCACTGCGCGAGGGCGAGGGCGCCGACGTGGGCTGCGTGGCCATGGACGAGTTCCACTACTTTGCCGACCCCGACCGCGGCTGGGCCTGGCAGGTACCGCTGCTCACCCTGCCCCACACGCAGTTTATGCTCATGAGCGCCACGCTCGGCGATGTCACTGCCATCGCAGCCTCACTCGAGGAGCACACCGGCGCTGCTTGCGACCTGGTTGTCGACGCCCCGCGTCCTGTTCCGCTGAGCTACGACTATGTGACGACCTCCCTCGAGGGCACGGTCGAGCTCGCCATGCGCCGTGGCGAGGCCCCACTCTATATCGTGCACTTTAGCCAGGATGCCGCCCTTGCGACGGCACAGTCGCTCGCCAATTTTGGCATCGCTAGCAAGGAACAGCGCGAGGCCATTAAGGAAGCTGCCAAAGGCACGAGCTTCTCGACGGCCTTCGGCAAGATCCTCAAGCGCTTGCTCGGCTGCGGCGTCGGCGTGCACCACGCCGGCATGCTGCCGCGCTATCGCCTCCTGGTCGAGCGCCTGGCGCAGCAGGGCCTGCTGCCCGTCATTTGCGGCACCGACACACTCGGCGTCGGCATTAACGTACCCATCCACACTGTGGTGCTCACCGCGCTCACCAAGTTCGATGGCTACAAGATGCGTCGTCTGCGCGCCCGCGAGTTCCATCAGATTGCCGGTCGCGCCGGCCGCTCGGGCTTCGATACCGAGGGTATGGTGATTGCCGAGGCGCCCGAGCACGAGATCGAGAATGCCAAGCTTATGGCCAAAGCGGGCGACGACCCCAAAAAACTCCGTAAGATTAAAAAGAAAAAGGCCCCCGAGGGCTTTGTCACCTGGAACAAGCAGACCTTTGAGCGCCTGATCGAGACGCAGCCCGAGACACTCAAGCCGCGCCTGCGCATCACGCACTCCATGGTGATTAGCGTGGTCGAGCAGGGCGGCGATGCCCGAGCCCGCGTACACAACCTCATCGAGACGAGCCTACAGACTCCCGAGGAAAAGGCTAAGCTCGAGGTTCGCGCCGACGAAATCTTCGCCACACTCATCGATTCCGGCGTCGTCGTCCGCACCGAGGTGCCACCCGCGCCTGACGCCCCAGCTGACGCTGCACCAGACATCGACTATGCGCTGACGGTCGATCTGCCCGAGGACTTCGCGCTCGATCAGCCGCTCTCGCCGTTCCTGCTTGCCGCGCTGGAGCTGCTCGATCCCGAGAGCGAGACCTATACCATGGATCTAATCTCAATGGTCGAGGCAACGCTCGAGGATCCCAAACAGGTGCTGCGCGCACAGGAGCGTGCCGCACGCGATCGCGCCATGGCCGAGATGAAGGCCGACGGCATCGAATATGAGGAGCGCTTGGAGCGCATTCAGGACGTCACGTACGAAAAGCCGCTCGAGGATTTGCTCGACGCCGCTTTTGACAAGTACTGCCAGGAAGTACCCTGGGCAAACGACTACCAGCTCTCTCCCAAGAGCGTTCTGCGCGATATGTTAGAAAGCGCGAGCGATTTTAAGGGCTACATTCAAAAGCTCGGCATCGCTCGCTCCGAGGGCATTTTGCTGCGCTACCTGGCAGAGGCCTACCGTTCTCTCGACCGCACCGTACCCATCGAGAAGCGCGACGAGCGCCTGCGCGACATTATCTCGTGGCTGGGCTTTGTGGTGCGCTCGGTGGACTCGAGCCTGGTGGACGAGTGGGAGAACGCCGGCAACCCGGCAGCCCTCGATGCCGCGCCGCCACAAGGCATCAACGAGGTCGTGGCGGACCGCCGAGGCTGCACGCTGTTGGTTCGCAACGCACTCTTCCGCCGCGTGACCCTTGCCGCCCGCGAGCACGTTCGCGACCTGGGCGAGCTCGACGACGACTGGGGCATGAGCGAGATCCGCTGGCAAAAGGCGCTCGACGCCTACCATGAGCAGCACGAGGAGATCCTCACCGACGGAGATGCCCGCAGCGCCGCGATGTTTTCCATCGACGAATCCGATGAGAAGACCGCACACGTGTGGCACGTGCACCAGATCTTTGCCGACGAGGATGGCGACCACGACTTTGGCATCATGGGCGATGTCGATCTGGACGCCACGCAAGACGGCGGCGAGGTCATCTTCAAAAACTACCGCGTCGGCTTTATCGAGGACCTGCTCGAGGGCTAGCCGAACATACTGGAACAAAACGAAGCGGGGCCGTTCGCAATATTGCCAACGGCCCCGCTTTTGCACTATACGCTATGCCTTACTCGGCATCCTCGACCTCATACGAATCCGCCTCGGCGGGCTCATCGTTTGTCTCTGGCGCAGCCCCGCGCGCCTCGTCAAACGCCGCCTTCATGGTCTTGTTGCCCCACGTGAGCTTGCGAATGGTAAGATCGTCGGCCTTCTTGTTGGCTAGGCGCAGGTTGTTCTCGGAGGACAGCAATGCCTCCTTGGTTTTCTGCAGATGGCTAATCGTCTTGTCGATCTCATCGATTGCCGTTTGGAACTTGCGACTCGCAATCTCGTAGTTGCGGCCGAAATCATTCTTGAACTTTTCCATCTTGGCTTCGAAGTTCGTAACGTCGATGTTCTGCTGCTTGTACTCCGCCAGTTCCTGCTTATAGCGCAGCGAACCCATGGCGGCGTTGCGAAGAAGCGTAATCATGGGAATGAAGAACTGCGGACGGATCACGTACATCTTCTCGTAGCGATAGCTCACGTCGACTATCCCTGCATTATAGAGCTCGCTCTCGGGCTCGAGCAGCGTGCAGAGCACCGCGTACTCACAGCCCTTTTGGCGACGATCGTGATCGAGTTTCTTAAAGAAGTCCTCGTTTTTATGTTTGGTCGCGGTCTCATCGTTCTCGTTTTTCATCTCGAACATAATCGAAATGACCTCGTTGCCGCTCGCGTCGCACTCGCGGAAGATAAAGTCGCCCTTGGTGCCCTCGGACGCATCGTTATCCTTCTCGAAGTACGCGTTAGGAAATGCCGTCATGCGCAGACGGTTAAACTCGGTCTCGCAGTGCTGCTCGAGCGACTCGCCCACCATCTTGGTGGACAGGCGGACCTTCATGTCCTTAAGGCGCTCAATCTCTTCATCCTTGTAGCGAATCAGATCATCGCTCGCGCGCTTGGCCTGCGCAAGCTCGAGCTCGTGTGCCGCCTTGGCTTGCTCCTCGCGAGAATCGCGCACCGCTAGCTCGCTCGTCAGCTTGGCACGTGCCTCATCGCGCTCTCGTTCCGCCGCGGCGACCGCCTCTGACAGGTTCATTTTTGCCATCAGTTCCTGCTCGCGCAGTTGGGCACGCAGGCCCTCGGCCTCTTGCTCGGACTGAGCCTTTGCAGCGGAAAACTTCTCTTGTACCGTCGCGCGGTAGTCAGCAAGCACGCGCTCGGCCTCGCTGCGAGCGGCATCGAGCTCACGCTGCGACTCTGCCGCGGCAGCGGCAAGCGCCATCTCCTGGGCCTTGTCAGCCGCTGCAAGCCTGGCCTGCAGCTTGGCAATCTGAGCATCACGTGCAGCTAAGTCGTTTTGAGCAGCGTTGCGCGCCGCCGACTCGGCAAGCTTGGCTTCGTCATCTTTGCGTCCCAGCTGCGCACGCAAATTGTCGATCTCGCGCTGAAGCTCGGCATTCTCCTTCTGAGCATCGGCACGGGCCTCAACCGCCGCACGCTGACTTGCGCTCTCGCGCTCTGCGACAGCGCCCTCGAGCTTGGCGCGCAACTCGGCAAGCTCGGCATCGCGCTTGGCGACCTCTTGTGCCAGCTGCTGAGCCGCCGCGTTCTTCTGCTCAACGAGCTGAGCGTTGCGCTGAGACTCTGCCTCCTGCAAAGCAGCCGTCGAACGCGAGCGCTCAAGCTCCAGCGCCTGCTCGCCCTCGCGCTGGACTGCCCTCACACGCTCATCCAGATCGCGCGAAAACTCGGCATCGCGTACTTGCTTGACGATATCCGCATAGCCGGACGCATCGACCTTAAAAACTTCGCCACAATGCGGGCACCTGATCTCATTCATGGCAGCTCCTCGATGGACGCAAATTTCAACCGACTATACTCTACCGCGCCGCAGGGACAAAAAAAGCGCCGCCGCCATAATGGCAACGGCGCCAGAACCACCACAAAAGTGCCTGTTCCCTTGTAGTGGTTTGGGTCTTTACAGGTCGCGGTAGTCGATCAGGCGAAGATCGGGTTGAGACTCGAGCCAAGCGCGCAGCTCAGGATCGGTCAACGCATCGACTTCCTTGGCACGATCGACCGTAAGCGAGCTGTTCTCAAGGATAAAACGATCGAGATAGCCCGGGTGACACACAAAGACGACCGTCTCGCCGTCGGACATCTCGCGAACTGTCTGCATGATTGCCTCTTTGGGCTCGTAGCCCGGTTCCATCGAGCGCATCACCATGCGCAGGTCGGTATCTCCGCAACGCACCACCGCCGTCGGGTCGAAGCTTGCCTTTTGCTCCTTAAGGCCCAGCTCCTGAGCAACCGTCGAGATCGCTCGGTTAAGATTTTTGCTCATGACGGCATGGGCCTCAAAGTAATCGGGCTCGCGGCACACAATCTCGACAAGGCGGTCGTGCTGCGCACGAATCTCGATGCAGGCCTCGTCGAAGTCTATCAGCTCCTCGCCGCGCTTAAAATGCTCGCGGAAGGTACGGCTGCTATGGAACTCGCCGTTCTCGTTGAGCATGCTCGGGATGAGCGCCGGGTCGGCACACGGCTTGCCCAGGCACACGTTGGTATGCTGGCCCACTGCAATATCGGCATCCGCCACGAGCGACCACCCACGCTCGGCCTCGGGCATATTTGGCATAAGGCCCGCTGAGCGCACCAAGCCCTCGTTGACGCTACGGGCGATCCCCAAGTCAACGGCGTACGAATAACCAAGATCATCGGCACGAATAAGCAATTGCTTCACAACGACTCCAATCTATGGAAACGGGCACTTGGAGTGTAGCCAAGTGCCCCAGGTAATTATCCTACCTAAACAGATGTCTTAAGCCTTAGCGGCATCAACATCTTCCTCGAGCTGATCCTTGCTAAAGCCAAAGAGGTAGGCGATGGCAGCGGCGGCAACAAATGCAGCGCCCGATGCAACGCAACCCCAGACGAGATTAGCCGTTCCGCCGGCAACAAAGCCGGTGACGCCCAGAATATTGGTCGCGCCCAGAACATACGTTGTCACATTGGTGAGGGCTGCGATCAAACCGCCGATAGCACCGCCGGCAACCATGGCGCCCAGGCAGCGAGTGTACTTAAAGCCACAGCCATACAATGCGGGCTCCGTCACGCCGCCCACGATACCGGAGAGCGAGAAGCCGAGCATGGCGCCCTTCTCGTCGGTCTCCTTAAGGCGCAGGAAGGCACCGAAGGCCATGCCCCACGTAGCGAACTGAGAGATACCGGCCGCGACCATAACGCAGGAGTCGGAGCCCAGGGTGAGCAGCTGCACAATACCAAGGGCAAGCAGGACCTGGTGCATACCGGTCATAACCAGGAACTCCCAAAGTGCGGCAATGACGACGAGGGAGAGAATGGTGACAATGCCGCCGGCGTTACCGAGACCGAACATAAAGTTGCCGACCATGCTGCCCAGGATGGAGCCGATCGGAGCCAGCACGCACAACGAAACGGGGATCATAACGGCCATGGTGCCCACGGGTACAAACACCGTAGAGAGCATGTCGGGAACGACCTTCTTCATGAACTTCTCGACGACCATAAGCACCGGCATGGACAGAACCATGGGAAGCACGGTGGAGGAATAGTTGTTCAGCTGGGCCGGCAGCACGCCGTAGACCATGGTGGTCGTTACGCCCGAATCCGCCGCAGCGTTGACCAACGTCATGAACTCAGGAGCAATGAGCACACCGCCGAGCATCATGCCGAGTGGCTGGCTGCAGCCAAGCTGCTTCGCAGCAGCCCAACCCAAATAAACGGGAAGGAAATAATAGCCAGCGTTATAAATCCAGCTGTAGAAGAAGTTGTAGATGTCGGAGTCGGCAGACCAAATACCGAGCATGCCGTCACCGCAAACCACAGCGATGGTACGGAACATGGCAGCACCCATGATGATGGGGATCGTCATGACCATGGTCTTGGAGAGATAGTTGAGGATCTTGTTGCCCGCAGTCTTGAGCGTCAGCGGCTCCTTGGTGCCGCCATCGAGGTTCTCGTCAATGGAGCCTTCGCCCTTAACTCCCAGCGCAATGGCGGCGTCGTAGACCTTCGGTACGTTCTGACCGATGATGACCTGATACTGGCCGCCAGACCACTGGGCACCCAGAACACCCTTGATCTTCTTAACTTCATCGTCATTGGGGATGGACTGATCCTTAAGGTTCAGACGCAGACGGGTCATGCAGTGCGTCGCGTTCGTCACATTGGAGGCGCCGCCGACGGCAGCAAGCACGTCCTCGGCAATCTTCTTGTTATCGACAGCCATGTCGAATCCCTTCTCTTCCAACTAAAGGTCTGTGGGCCTTCACAGCATCAAGACGCACGATTCCGCTCGTGCCTGCGCAGCACGCGATATCCGTTGGCAAGAGATTTCATTGCATGTGATTCCCGGGTGGATCGACATGAAAAAAGCCCCGCGCACAACCGACAGAGACCCAATAATGGCCTCGGCAGAATCGGTAGTGCCTCTCGGAGCTGCGCCGTGAGTAACACCCAACACACGGCGAGTATATGCGGCAGATGCGTTCGCTGCGGCTCAGATTACCGATGAACGGTAGCAAACGGCCCGCAAACGGTCGCCATAACGGAAAGGGGGCGCCAGAGACCCCCTATCTATCCAGGCTGGTGGGAGCCACGCGATTCACGTGCATGATCAGATAGACGAGCTCTTCTTGGGCCAATGGCTCGCCAAAGGCCTCTTGAATCAGATCGTCGATACGATGAGCACAGCGCGATGCCGCCGGATACTGCTCCACGAGCACGTCGTAGAGACCTGAGTTCTCGGTATCAATCGGCTCTTTCTTTGCCACGCGGTCGAGCAGATAGCGCACATGGGTGGCAAAGCGAGTAAAGGCAAACGACGAGCGGTCGACCGTCACACCCAACTCTTCTTGAATAATTGCAACCGTCATGTCGAGCAGATGCTCCTCGTGCTGTTCGGCAAGCACGCGCCGCTCACTCGGCTTAATCGCCGCATTGATAATCGACATGGCAATGCCCGCGGCCTCACTCTGGGGCATGCGAATGGCAAAAGTTTTCTTAATGCCGCGAACGGCTAGCTCGCCCAATCGATACTCAATAGGATGCAGCTGCTCCAGATCGCGCTTGAGCGGCAACGACACCACCATATGTTCGCGGGCGCGCTTAATGGCAAACTGGATATGATCTGCCAGCGTAATGGGCAGATTAGGACTCAATTCGTACGAAAGTTGCCCAGTTGCGATATCGGCCAGCTGGGCGGAAAACTCCAGCACCTCGGGATCAACTTCGTCGATAAACGCCAGGTACTTGGAATCGATACCGTAAAAGGTGCGGGTGACGACATCCAAATCGACATCGTGCGGCATATCGCCAAAGCCGATACCGCGACCCAACGCGATGAGCTGGCGCCCCGCGCCGTCTTCGCAGATGGCAGCGTTGTGGTTAATGCGCTGGACAGCCCTCATGGAATCATCGCTCCTACTAAAACACGCCGTGCAGACCATCCACACGGCGCGTTCATTCTACCTGCACTTGCAGCTACAGTCCAAAGAAGCTCAAGATCTGGTCTCGGCTTACGGGCTTGTAGTCGTTGGCATCGAGACCGACATCGTAACGAAAGATGGGGCGCTCGCGATCGCGGTTGCGCACGTTGGTGCGGTCTCCTCTGCTGTGGATATGCCCGTGTAGCATGATGGCGCCACGCGCCTTACCATTCCAGCTGAGCATGGGGTAGTGGCTCATAACCAGACGATGGCCCTTGGCATAGCTGGGAGCAATCTCCAGGTAATCGCGCACGTCTTCCCAAATCTGCGGTGCGCCGGAATCTTCCCAGTCGCCATCATGGTTGCCACGGATGAGTGTCACGTTCTGGCATTCGATGCGCTCGCGCAGGCGCACCGCCTCCGCCATGGGCAAGCGATACGTAAAGTCTCCCAGGATATAGAGGCGGTCGTCCGCCGCCACGCACTCATTGATGGCATCGACGACCTTACGGTTCATCTCCTCGACCAAATCAAACGGTCGATCCATGTCGTGCAGGATATTCGTGTCGCCCAGGTGCAGGTCGGCGGTAAACCACATCATCGTCTCTGTCCTCATTTCGCAACGTGTTCAACTCGTGCTAAGTATACAGACGCAGCGATGCGGCGGTTATCCAAAGAGCCCGCCGAACAGTCCGCGGCGGCGCTTGTCCTGCTTGTTCGAAGCGTCACCCTGAGTTTTCTTGTTCTGCCGCTTCTTACGGTCCTGCTCCAGCTCATCATCGTCGAGCAGCATATCCCATTCAAACGGGTCATCCGTCAGATCAAACAGACCATCGTCGTCAAACATGGCCGCCTCCATTGCCGACTAGCGAGCATCCACCACATAAAGGCCAACGCGCACCTGATGCCACGGGCTGCGCTCGGGGGCAACCTGTTGCACGCGGGCCTCAAACACGTCCTCGTGGCCGTAATACATCATCAAGGACAGCGGGCCGACCTCGTTTCCCGGAACATAGCCGAGCTTGGTCTTGCCGTAGTAGATTGCAACCGCCTCGGGATCATGGGGGTTATCGCGCTCGGCACACAGTGGCAGCTTATCGCCAACCTTAAGATCCCCCAGGACCAAGGCACCGTCGGCATACTGAAATCCCGCAATATGAAACGACAGAAGAACACGTGAAGGCTCGTACATGGCAGCTCCTCTAACGGCCGGATAAACCGGCGCTTAACCTTATTGAGAAGTCTACGAACTCGTGCGGACACAGATTCACCCGCCCATGCCTTTTGCTCATTTGTCGCAACGCTCACATGACAGAGCGCTTGCAAATAAGATAGGAATACGCGGATGGCACCCGTGGCAGCGGGTCTTGTCAACTCCGATACACGTATTCATCGTGAGAAGTGGCCGTCTTCGCTTACGCGGGGACGGCCACTTTTATCCCTATCTTCTATCCCATTCTAGTGTACAAACATGCGCACGAATTTGTGCTTCCAGCTTGCGTAGGGCGCATAGCGGAATGGCACGTCCAGCCAGGTTGCCTTGTTCACGATGCTCTTCTTGTGACTAAACGCATCGAAACTCTCGCGGCCATGGTACTGGCCCATACCGCTCGCACCCATGCCGCCAAAGCCCATATGGCTCGTAGCCAAGTGCATGATCGTGTCGTTGACGCAGCCTCCGCCAAAGGGCACGTAGCGCACAAAGCGCCGCTGAGCCGCACGGTCCTGGCTAAAGATATACAGAGCCAGCGGCGTCGGGCGATCCGTAATAAACGTCTCGGCCTCGTCAAGGCTCTCAAACGTCAGCACTGGCAAGATGGGGCCGAAGATTTCCTCCTGCATCACGGCGTCATCGGGGGACACGCCGTCCAAAATCGTCGGCTCGATCTTGAGCGAAGCCTCGCGCGCGGTACCTCCAAGCACGACCTTATCGGGATCGATCAGCCCGCACACGCGCGCAAAATGCTTGGCGTTGACGATATGCCCGTAGTCCTCGTTATCGAGCGGATGCTCGCCAAACATACGGCGGACCTCCTCCTTGATGAGGCCCAGCAGCTCGTCGTGCACGCGCGCATCGACCAGCAGGTAGTCGGGCGCCACGCAGGTCTGCCCCACGTTGAGCCATTTGCCAAAGGCGATACGCCGCGCCGCGACCTTCAAGTTTGCCGTCGCATCCACGATGCAGGGGCTCTTGCCGCCCAACTCAAGCGTCACGGGCGTGAGGTTTTTGCTCGCGCGCTCCATGACGAGCTTGCCGACCGGAACACTACCGGTAAAGAAGATTTTGTCCCAACATTCATCGAGCAGCGCCTTATTCTCGGCACGCCCGCCTTCGACGACCGTCACCAGGCGCGAATCAAATGCTTCTTCGCAAATCTGCCTGAGCACCGCGCTCGATGCCGGAGCATAGGCGCTCGGCTTGATGACCACAGTATTGCCCGCGGCAAGGGCACCGGCGAGTGGCTCGAGCGTCAGCAAAAACGGGTAGTTCCACGGAGCCATGATGAGCGTGACGCCATAGGGCACGGCTTGCGTCTTGCACACACTAATGGCATTGGCGAGGTCGCAGGGGCGCAGGCGTGGGCGGCTCCATCGGGCCACATGCGCAATCTGATGGCGAATCTCGGAAAGCGACGTGCCGATCTCGCACATATATGCCTCGTCATGCGACTTTCCCAAATCGGTCTTGAGCGCATGGGCGATATCGCCCTCGTGCGCACGAACCGCATCGCGCAGGCGCACCAGTGCGCGGCGGCGAGCATCGACATCAAACGTAGCGTGCGTCTTAAAGTAGGCGCGCTGCTCGCCGACGATGCACGCAATTTCCTCGGTGTTCATGGCACCCTCCTAGTTCTCGTCCTCAAACATACCACCCGCGACGACCTCGTACATATGCTCGAGCTCCGAGCGGGCCATCAAAAGCGGAACGGGGTACAGCGGATTGGCCTCGGCATCGGCATGTGCCGCCATTTCGGGAATGTCGGAGCGGCGAATGCCCGCCACATATTTGGGAATGTCCAAGGCGGCGTTCATTCGATCGACCCAATCGATAAAGGCCTCGGCCGCCAGGCTGTCCTGCGCGGTCACCGGCGCGATGCCGGCCATGCGGGCGAGATCGGCGAGCTTAGGAGCAGCAGCTTCGCCATAGGCGCGAAGCATATGCGGCAGGATGATAGCGTTAGCCAAGCCGTGCGGAATCCCGTAACGCCCGCCCAGGCTGTGTGCGATGGCATGAACGTATCCAACATAGGAGCGCGTAAAGGCAACACCCGCCTTATACGCCGCCGAAAGCATATTCCGACGCGCACGCATGTCGTCGCCATGTTCATAGGCCTCGAGCAAATTGTCGTGGATGAGCTGCACCGCCCGTCGCGCCATCTTGCGCGTATAGGGCGTAGTACTTCGCCCGATAAACGCCTCGACGGCATGCGTCAGGGCGTCCATGCCCGTCTGCCCCGTAATGGAGGCGGGCAGACCGCGCGTAAACTCGGGGTCGTGCACCGCAAAGCGCGGGGTAAGCACAAAGTCGTTAATGGGGTACTTGTAGTGCGTCTCGTCATCGGTAATTACCGCCGCAAGCGTGACCTCGCTTCCCGTGCCTGCCGTGGTGGGAACGGCGATGAGCAGCGGCAGACGACGATGAATCCGCAGCAGCCCGCGCATCTTGTTGATGGGCTTGTTTGGCTGCGCGATACGTGCTCCCACGCCCTTGGCACAGTCCATGGCCGAGCCACCGCCAAAGCCGATAATGGCCTGGCAGGCGCGCTCTCGATACAGGGACGCCGCTTCTTCCACGTTTGAGACCGTGGGGTTCGCACGCGTTTCGGCATAGACCGTAACGCCAATCCCCTGAGCCGTAAGCGCACGCTCGAGTGATGCCGTGAGCCCCAAACGTGCAATACCAGGGTCTGTCACGATAAGGACCTTCTGGATCGAGCGCTTTTGAAGCACCGCGGGCGCATCCTCAGCATGCTCCAGAATGCGTGGCTCGGTATAGGGCAGCACCGGCAATGCGATGCGAAAAACCGTTCGATACGTTCGGCACCAGGCGCGGCGGGCTAGATGCATAAAGGAAACTCCCTCATTTGTTGATTGGTCAACATTTGCTCGACCGATTGTACTCAGCGGCGGTCAAAGACGGCCTGCCAATCGTTAATCAATCAACATCTTCATATCTTATAATTTTTTTATTAAAAATCATTCCTAATAGGCTTCACATTTGGTCGCATTTATGGATAATAGAACTCGTCAAGACGCACGTCCGGAGAGGGCCCTTACGGGACCGGACGAGCGCGCAATCGCCATCGATCGAAAGGATCGAATCATGAAGTTTGTTTGCCCCGTTTGCGGTTATGTGGAAGAGTTCGACGGCGACCAGCTGCCCGAGGATTTTAAATGCCCCCAGTGCGGCGTTCCCGGTTCTCGTTTCCTGAAGCAGGAGGAGGGCCAGCTCGAGTGGGCTGCCGAGCACGTCGTGGGTGTCGCCAAGATGGAGGGCGTCTCCGAGGACATCGTTGCCGACCTGCGCGCCAACTTTGAGGGCGAGTGCTCCGAGGTCGGTATGTACCTGGCCATGGCTCGCGTCGCTCATCGCGAGGGCTACCCCGAGATCGGCCTGTACTGGGAGAAGGCTGCTCACGAGGAGGCCGAGCACGCCGCAAAGTTCGCTGAGCTCCTGGGCGAGGTCGTGACCGACTCCACCAAGAAGAACCTCGAGATGCGCGTTGAGGCCGAGAACGGCGCCACCGCCGGCAAGACCGATCTTGCCAAGCGCGCCAAGGCCGCCGGCCTCGATGCCATCCACGACACCGTGCACGAGATGGCTCGCGACGAGGCCCGCCACGGCAAGGCTTTCGCCGGCCTGCTCAAGCGCTACTTTGGCTAAGCCAACCGCCTGAGAGACAATCTTTAGCTCGATAAGGCCCGGACCGCATGGTTCGGGCCTTTTTCGTGCCTCACGAACTTGTTAACTCCCTGAAATAGGACCACCTTAGGCATCGGATTCTCGTCAAAAAATAAGTGAGTAGACTTTTTGGAACTTGCCGAGCAGGCCATCCATATTGCTTTATAAAGTCGCAGGTAAATGACTTGTTGCAAAAACGGCCTGGTCGCCATCAAGCCAAAAGTCTACTCACTTAGTTTCGCAGCCGTCCACGATCGAGCTATTTTGTGTCTAACGGGCATCTTTTCGTCGATTACTCCCAATTTTGTCCAGTCAACGAATAGTTCAGACCGGAGTAATGTCTCAGCCCTTTGCTCATCTGAGCTTTTATCACGATATTCAGCATCGAGCATCCTGCATACGGCCTTAACGATCGCGCGGAATCTATCCTCATCGGATATCTGTCTGTGTGTCAGGAGAAGTACATCGTAGCCCATGGCCTGAAGGGCTGTCATGCGGTCAGCGTCACGCAAGCCATCCCCTGCGCGTCCGTGCGAGGCCTTTCCCTGACATTCAATGGCCACCTGTCGCTTGCCGTCCGGCGAAGAGAGAAGTAGGTCGATATATACACGGGACTTTCCCACAATCGCTCGAGCACTTGTGCTTAGCGTCACTTCGACATTGAGCTCTATGCCGCAAAAACCCTTCGCCTCCCAGGGCTCGCGGCAGTCCAAGCAACAAATACGCCTCGACCTCAAAAGGCGACGCGGCACCCAATGGAACGAGTTGCGATACCGCCATAAATCTATTGCCGTAACGCATCCCGCAAACATCTGAACAAAAACGGTCAAGGTCTCTGCCCAAAACCAAAGCGTCTCGACGCCATAAACTTGAAGTGATGCCGTCCTCGGACGGGCAGCGCACCCAACCGAACGTTGTCGAAATCGCGCCCGAATCAATTGCACGCGAAAGCTCCGCCTCAAGCGCCACCGGCAGAGCACACACCGCAAACAAGCCACACATCTCCGCCAACACAAAAAGAAGCTGGAGATCCGTCAGATGTCGAGACATGATAAATGCCGTCAGTAGAGGAGACGTGACCAAAAATCCATGCTCCGTTTCCAACACAGATTCCCTGGGGAGCTCACCAAGGAACAGCCGCTGCCTAATGCTGACAGGGCAGGTCCGTTTGTTTCTCGTCCGAACCAATGTATACAACGGAAAACCGAGCGCGACTGCAGCCGTCGGGTTGCGGGCGAGATCATATCGCTGCCGGTCTTCTTCCGGTCGTGGAAACGGCGGACACAAAGCGCGGACTTGAGGAGGCAAACGCCAGTACCTAAAAGCCGATATGTCACAAAGTAGATCCTTCATAGGCACAGGAAAACACGGATTTCAACCCAATCGGTCTCGCATTGGCGCGAACGCAACAAAAATGGCACCGAACGGACTGCTAAGTTTTCAACAGCCCTCCCCAACTGACCAAAAGCTTGCCGAGAGCTGGACGAAGCACTGTTGAAAACCCCATTTTTTTTCTCATGCAGAAGCTTTGCGCGGCAAGTGAGTAGACTTTTTCGAACTTGCCGTGCAGACCAGCCAAATTGCTTTATAAAGTCGCAGGTAGATAGCTTGTGGTAAAACGGCTTGGTCGCCAAAATGCCAAAAGTCTACTCACTTAGATTGCAGAGCGCCCCCCCCCATTAGCTGCAATTCCAAGGTAGTTAGCACTTTTGGATTCAGATCGTCATACTGAACAAGAATTTGACTTGAGTTTTCAGGGACAAATGCACCATCGGCACACCAATAACAGTCACTGATATCGATAAACGGAATACCCGAGCGCGTGAGAGCCCGCGCAAAAGAGCTTCCACCCGTTCCGCGCTCCGCAACAACAGTGCAGTAAAGGCCCGCGTCCGCATGCTCGATCGAGACCTCCCCTGCCGGAAACGCTTTCCGTACAAGCGCCGCCAGGCCATCACGCGCCTCGCGAGCACGAACACGCACGCGGTTCACATGCCGCTCGTAATCACCCGATTCCAGCAAACGTGCCAAAGCGACCTGGTCAACAGAACTCACCGACGAGGCGTAGAAACCAAGGTTGCGCCTAAACCGCTCCATCAGTTCATCGGGCAACACCATGTACGCTAGACGCAACGCCGATGACAGGCTCTTCGAAAACGTGTTGGTGTAGATAACCGACTGGGAGGCATCGATCGACGCGAGCGCGGGAATCGGCTTGCCGGCAAGGCGAAACTCACAATCAAAGTCATCTTCGATGAGATACCGACCTGGTCGCTCGGCAGCCCAGCTCAACAGCGCATAGCGACGCGCAATGCTCGTCACAAGGCCGGTCGGATACTGATGGGATGGCATCAGGTGAAGGACATCGGTCCCGGTTTTCTGCAGAGCACTCAGGTCCACGCCGTCATCATCCAACGGGATATGCCGAACTTTGCAACCCATAGCCTGATAGATGCGCGTCAGGCGCAAATAGCCCGGGTCCTCAACGGCATACACCTTGTCCGCGCCAAGCAACTGAACCAACATGGTATCGAGCAGCTGGGCGCCTGCACCGATAACGATGTTGTCGGGGTCGACATTCATACCCCTTGTCCCGCGCAGATGGTGAGCAATTGCGCGTCGTAGCCGAGCGGTGCCCTGCGCGGGCGCGGGCGAGAAGATTTCGCGCTCGTCTTCGGATGCCAGCGTCGCCCGCAGTGCGCTTTGCCAAAGCCGCGCCGCCTCCAAAGCGGAAGGAGAGAGCGCATCGAATCGCTCGACCTGTCCGTTGGCATCATGCGCGCTAGGACCCACAGAGACGGCATCTCGGTCGATGTTCCCTGTAGCCAAAGGCAAAACCGGTGCATCAGGAAGCTCGCAAGCGTAGTAGCCACGCCGCGGCTTTGAGCAAATATAACCCTCGGCAAGTAACTGGCTATATGCATTCTCGATGGTAATGACACTGATTCCCAGATGACTGGCAAAGGCGCGCTTAGACGGAAGATGCTCCCCCGCCGCAATGCGTCCAGCTACGATATCATCTCGAATTTGCTGGTAAACATACTCATAGAGCGATGCTTCGCCACGTTTTTCCAAATTGTAGTCAAGCATGAGTTTACCACCTGACCTTATCGAGCTGTTCAGTCTGGTATTAGTCTGACCTTGTTATTATCTCGAAAACTGAGTATTTTGCCATACCCAGCTCCCCGATAGGATGTTCCGTCAAGCAATGCACATGCCAATCAAGGGAGCAACCATGGCAGAACAGACCAGCAAGGCCGATCGCGTCAAACTCAATCGCGAGCTCGCGCAGATGCTCAAGGGCGGCGTCATCATGGACGTCACCACGCCCGAGCAGGCACGCATCGCCGAGGAGGCGGGCGCCTGCGCCGTCATGGCACTCGAGCGCATTCCGGCCGACATCCGCGCCGCAGGCGGCGTCTCGCGCATGAGCGACCCCAAGATGATCAAGGGCATCCAAGAGGCAGTCTCCATCCCCGTTATGGCCAAGTGCCGCATCGGCCACATTGTCGAGGCGCAGGTCCTGCAGGCCATCGAGATCGATTACATCGACGAGTCCGAGGTTCTCTCCCCCGCCGATGACGTCTATCACATCGATAAGACCCAGTTTGACGTGCCGTTTGTCTGCGGCGCCCGCGATCTGGGCGAGGCACTGCGCCGCGTTGCCGAGGGCGCCACGATGATTCGTACCAAGGGCGAGCCGGGCACGGGCGACGTCGTCCAAGCCGTACGCCACATGCGTAAGATCCAAAAGCAGATCTTCGACGTTGTCGCCCTGCGCAATGATGAGCTCTTTGAGGCAGCCAAGCAACTGCAGGTTCCGGTCGAGCTGGTACGCGAGGTTCATGCCACGGGCAAGCTTCCCGTGGTGAACTTTGCCGCCGGCGGCGTAGCGACCCCCGCCGACGCCGCGCTGATGATGCAGCTGGGCGCCGAGGGTGTCTTTGTCGGCTCGGGCATCTTTAAGAGTGGCGACCCCGCCAAGCGCGCCGCCGCCATCGTTAAGGCTGTGGCAAACTTCACCGACGCCAAGCTCATTGCCGAGCTTTCGGAGGACCTGGGCGAGGCCATGGTGGGCATCAACGCCGACGAGATCGAGATCATCATGGAGGAGCGCGGGCGCTAGTCCAGCAGAAAGGATCGCACATGAGCGATTATGCAGACCAAACGGTCGCCGTGCTGGCGGTCCAAGGCGCTTTTGCCGAGCACGAGGCAAGACTATCTGAGCTGGGCGCGCACTGTATTGAGCTGAGGCAGGCGGCCGATTTGCAGCAGAACTTTGACCGCCTGGTCCTCCCCGGCGGCGAGTCCACCGTTCAGGGCAAGCTACTTGCCGAACTCGGTATGCTCGAGGGGCTTCGCATCCGCATTGTTGAAGGCATGCCTGTATTGGGGACTTGCGCCGGCTTGATTCTGCTGGCGCGCGACCTTGCCGCCCACGACGATAAGGGGACGCCGCGCCTGGCAACCATGGATGTGCTCGTTGAGCGTAATGCCTATGGCAGACAGCTCGGCAGCTTTCGCACCAAGGGGCGGGTAGACGGTATCGACGGTGAAGTGCCGCTGACATTTATCCGTGCACCCCGCATCGTCAAGGTGCACGGCAATGCCAAGGCCCTGTCCGAAGTCGATGGCCGCATCGTCGCCGCCCGTCAAGACAACCAGCTCGGCGTCACCTTCCACCCCGAGCTCGACGACGACGCCCGCCTCCACGAGCTCTTCCTCCAAATGTAGGCAAAAACGAACGAGCGTAGATTTCCACTCTCATGCTATGCAGTCGTTGGACGTTCTTAAACGACTAGTCCAACAAGAACATCCCCAATGACTACATTGCGATAGACGACCACGTTTGCCCAGATAAAACCGACCAAAATAAACTTGTCCCCCTTTTGGTAGGTTTGGATCAAGGCAACGCCGATATTTTGCTACCGACAGCGAAAACCCGCCAGAGCGAGGGAGGCCCTTTTGGGGCGAGATGACGCCATAGGTTGAGCATAAGTCAGCGAGCGGGTCGCATTTGTGACAAGGTGGCGTGAAACGAAAGGGCGCTGACCTTCTGGTCGCGCCCTTGAAGTTGAACGTCAGATTGTCCAAATGCGGCCCGCGCAGCGTCGGCCGGTTACGGCGTTTGGTAAAACGCCGTAACTAAAAACGGTTGCCGCGGAAGCCGCCGCCGTTGCGGCCGCCACGGTCGCCGCCGCGACCGCCGCGGTCGTTACCACGGTTGCCGCCGAAGCCGCCACGGTTGCCACCGCGATCGCCATAGCCACCACGGTTGCCACCAAAGCCGCCGCGACCGCCACGGTCGCCGCCACGGTCACCAAAGCCGCCGCGACCACCGCGATCGCCACCGCGACCGCCACGGTCGCCGCCACGGCCACCGCGATCACCAAAGCCGCCGCGACCGCCACGGTCGCCGCCACGGCCGCCACGGTCGTCACGGCCGCCGCGAGGACCGCGGTCCTCGTCCAGGCCCATGGCGACGAGCGGGGCGATAACCTTATCGAGAGCGGCCATCAGCTCGGTGGCCCCCTCATAAGAAAGCTCGGGCAGGAGCTTCTCCTTCTTGTTGGCAAGCTCGACCAGGCCCTCAGCGGCATCCTCGGCAGCGAAGACGACGATCTTGCGCATATCGCCCTCGGCGTCGTCGATGCGGCCGACCAGATCGGCAGCCTCGGCCTCGGCCATCAGGCCATCGAGCTCACGAAGGCGCATGCCCAGCAGGTCGGACATTTCCTTCTGCTCCATCTTGGGCTTGAGGTCAAGAAGCTTGATGGCGCGCTCGATGTTCGCCATGCGCTCGGCCTTGGCCTCCTCCTCCTTGGAAATAGCAAAGCGACGGCTACGCAGCAGGCGGGCGGCCTTCTGCATCTTGTCCATCAGCTCTTCGTCATCGTAATCAACGGCGGCCTCGACAACCTCGGCCTCCTCCTCGGCGGAAACCTCGTCAGCAGCCTCAACCTCGGCAGCTTCGGTCTCCACGGTCTCGACTGCCTCAACCTCGGCAGCCATGGTCTCGTTCTCGGTCTCGTTCATGATCTCTTCGTTCTCAGACATGAGACTCCTTCTTGGCCCTCTCGGGCATCATCGCCCCATTCGCGGGGCCCGTCGCGCACTCTTTGCGCTTTAAACATTCATGCCTCTCGGCAAAACGTCCATTAGTTTATGGTGTCGCTCGCTAATCTAGCTGCAGAATCTATGTGCACACATTAATGCGACATGTGCGACTCGCGACGAGCGTACACCAGCGACGCCACGAACCCGACCACGGCAATTACAGCCGCCACACGCACGGCCGCCGCAAATCCAATCGCCTGGGCAACGTCGGTCGCAACGCCAGCGGCGCCGGCAGTCGCCGCAGAACTCGAGAGCAGGCTGATAAACAGCGACGGGCCAAACGATGCGGCAATCATGTTCCACGTGTTGAGCAATGCCGTTCCGTGAGGATGCTCAGCGCCAGGCAGCGTCTCCAAGCCGGCCGTTTGCGAGGGGCTCAGCACCAAACCGACTCCGGCATACACCACAACGGTCAGCGCCACGACGACGCCGATGTTCATGCTCACCGCCGTCACCGAGATGGCAGTCTGCCCCACGGCAATCAGGGCAAAGCCGACCGGCAGCAGCGGCCATGCGCCACGGGCGTCCATCACGCGTCCGCCCACAATCGAGGTCACGGCGTTGCAGGCAATTGCCGGCAAAATGAGCAAGCCCGCAACAAGTGCGGTCATGCCGTATGCGCCCTCAAAATAGAGCGGCAACAAAACGCTCATCGAGAACGTCGTCATCATCGATACCACCACAAGCAAGCACGCAGGCCAAAAACGAACACTCGCCATGGGACGCACGTTAAGCACCGGATGCTCGAGCTTGAGCTGACGGGCCGCAAACAGGCCGAGCAGCACAACGGCGGCGAAAAGCGCCACGACACCGGCAATCAAATTGGTCGAGAACTCGCCTACGGAATACACAAATGCCGTAATACCGGCAGCGAGCAAAACAACCGACAGACTATCAAGCGTGGTGTTCGAGCGCTCTCCGACATTCTGAACATGCTTTACGCCCGCCGCAGCGACCACAATGCCGCCCACCAGCGGCACTACGAACACCGCTCTCCAGCCAAACAACGTGCACATTAGACCGCTGATCACGGGTCCAAACGCCGGCCCCAGCGTAATGCAGGCACCGCCCAGGCTCAGATACAGACCGAGCTTCTCGCGCGGGGCGCAAGACAGCACCACGTTCATCATGAGCGGGAACAAGATGCCCGATCCCGCAGCCTGCAAAATACGACTTGGCAGCAAAACGCTAAACGACGGAGCGATCAGACACAGGACTTCGCCGGCGACCATGCATCCGCATGCGAAAAACAGCAGCTTGCGCGTCGAGAAACGGCCGGACAGAAAGGCCATGATGGCCGTAAAGATCGACGTCACGATCATGTAGCCCGAAACGAGCCACTGCGCCGTGGTGGCACTCACCGAAAAGGCCGCCATAATGTCGTGCAACGCCACGTTAATGATGTTCTCGTTAAACGCGGCAACAAAGGCTGCAACATACATTACGACGAGAATCGCCGAGGCTGTCGACGGTGATTGAGTTTGCTTTTGGGATTTGGTCCCCATGAAATTCCTTCCTCTTAGAACGACAATCGCATCGCCCCAGAGGAACAGTCCAGGGCGAAAATGAGCCCTAGACTTACACCAGACGCCGTACACGACGAATCTGGCAACATGGTCCAACGTCGAAAGATTGTAACGCGGACGCGCAGCTTTCCTTCCGCGCTATTATTAAAAGTCCACGAAAGCATAAGACATGAGGAGCCCGCCATGATTAAGCCCATCATGAAATCCGAGTTCTTTTTGCGCCTGCCTTCCGAAGACGCGGGACCCGACGATGCCGCGACCGGGCAGGACCTCCTGGATACGCTCCACGAGCATGAGCACGAGTGCGTGGGCCTCGCCGCCAACATGATCGGCGTGCGCAAACGCATCATCTGCGTAAAGGACGGCAGCAAGTCGCTGCTCATGTACAACCCTCAAATTCTTGAGCAGGTCAATGCCTATCAGACAAGCGAAGGATGCCTCTCGCTAATCGGCGAGCGTCCATGTACCCGCTATCGCCGCATTAAGGTTGAGTATTTGGACGAGAACTTCGTCCACCGCATCAAAAACTTCTCGGACTACACCGCCGAGATCATCCAACACGAAATCGACCACTGCAACGGCGTCGTGATCTAGTTCCGCCGTTCTACCGAACGGCGGACCACTTGACGCTACGCGAGCCGCATTCACGCCAATCTGACGTTCAATTTCGAGGGCGCGACCAGAAGGTCAGCGCCCTCTCATTTCACGTCACCTTGGCGCAAATGCGGCTCGCTCGCTGTCGTATGTCTATCCTGCGACGCCTCGATTCTTGCGGCGGCAGATACCTAACTCCCTACGCTTGGCGGTAGTGATCGAAGAAGTCGGCGAGGTCTTCGAGCGACTCTTTGAGCACTTCCATGCGCGGCAGATACACGATGCGGAAGTGGTCGGGCTCAGCCCAGTTGAAGCCGCCGCCGCGCGTGATCAGGATCTTCTTCTCGTGCAGCAGGTCGAGAGCGAACTGCTCGTCATCGGTGATGTTGAACTTCTTAACATCCATCTTGGGGAAGATGTAGAACGCCGCGCGCGGCTTGACCACCGAGATGCCGTCGATCTTGTTGAGCGCCTCATACACAAAGTTGCGCTGCTCGTAGACACGACCGCCGGGACGGATATAGTCGTTGACCGACTGATGGCCACCGAGCGCCGTCTGGACGATTGACTGGGCCGGCACGTTGGAGCACAGGCGCATGTTGGAGAGCATGTTGATGCCCATGATGAAGTCGCTCATGCAGCGCTGGTTGCCCGAAAGCACCATCCAGCCAATGCGATAGCCCGCGATCATGTGCGACTTGGAAAGGCCGCTAAAGGTGACACAGGGCAGATCGGGAGCGAGCGAGGCAATCGAGACGTGCTCATAGCCGTCCATGCACAGGCGGTCGTAGATCTCGTCTGCAAAAATCATGAGCTGGTGCCTGCGCGCAACCTCAACGATGCCCTCGAGCACCTCACGCGGGTAAACGGAGCCCGTGGGGTTGTTGGGGTTGATGATGACGAGGGCCTTGGTCGCGCTCGTGATCTTGGACTCCATATCCTGCAGATCGGGATACCAATCGGCCTGCTCGTCGCACAGGTAGTGCACAGGATGGCCGCCGGCAAGGGTCGCGCACGCCGTCCAGAGCGGGTAGTCGGGGCTGGGGATCAGGATCTCATCGCCGTTGTCGAGCAGCGCGTTCATCGAAAGCTGAATGAGCTCGGACACGCCGTTGCCCGTGTAGATGTGCTCCATCTGAACGTTGGGCAGGCCCTTGATCTGCGAGTACTGCATAATCGCCTTGCGCGCAGAGAACAGACCGCGCGAGTTGGAATAGCCTTCGCAGTCGGGCAGCTGCTGGCGCATGTCCTTGATGACCTCGTCGGGCGTGCGGAAACCGAAGGGCGCCGGGTTGCCGATATTGAGCTTGAGGATGCGCTCGCCCTCGTCCTCCATACGGGCGGCCTCGTCGACGACGGGACCGCGCACGTCATACAGGACGTTATCAAGCTTGGTGGATTTAGAAAAAGTACGCATGGTGGTGCTCCTTGGAATTTGAGCTGAGGGATGAGGTTCGGGCTTGGAAACGTTACGGGGCGATGATGCCTCGCCTTGATCGGCGTCACCGGCAAGCAGCCAGGTAACATCGACCTCCAAAATGCGGGCGAGCAGCTCTGCCACATCGCGCCGCGGAATCGTCTTGCCGCTCACATATTGGCTCATCTGACTCTTGCCGAGTTTTTTGCCGAGCATCTCCGATGCGCGGATTACGTCCGACTGGCGAACGTCGCGATCGGACATAGTCTGTCGCAGGCGATCGCTAAACGTCTCTTGGGCCACTAGAACCTCCTTGCTGGCAAAGTTCAATTTATAGAACACGAATTGAACCGGAGTTCAATTTAGGCAGCAGTATAACGCGGCACCTCATTCCAAAGTTCAATTTCATAAGAAAATGTACCGAACCCCGAGGATTGTCCCAAAGTGGACAACAGGTACGCGCCTTTAGAGATATTCAAGGAGACGAGCCGCCGCAAGCGAAACGTCAGCCGTGCGATATATCGCATTGATCTGCCGATGAGGATGTCCCTCGAGTGGGCGCACGGCAACATCGAACTGGCAGCGGCGCAAGATGAGCGCCGGAAGAATGCTCACGCCCAGGCCGTCCTCGACCATAGCCATAATCGCATAGTCATCCCAGGTCGACAGCTTAGAGCGCACCGCCAGACCCGCGCGACGAAACAGCGGCGTAATCTCGTCGTCGCTACCGCGTTCCAGCAGAATAAACTGCTCGTTGGCCAAATCGGCAAGAGAGACGACCTCCGCCGCGGCAAGCGAGGAGTCCGCTGGCACCACGGCCATCAGCTCGTCTTGCACCAACGGCCGCGACGCCATGCCGGCGCCGCGTGGTTCGCGCGGAATAAAGCCCAGGTCGCAGCGGCCTTCCGCCACCCATTGCTCAATCTCGGAGTAATCACCCATCAGCAGCTCGTAATCGATGTCCGGGTGATCGGCGCGAAAGTGCGCAATCACCGGCGGCAGCACGTGGGTCGCCACACTCGAAAACGTACCGATGCAGATTTTGCCGCGCATGAGCCCACGCATCTCATCCACCCGTCGCTGCAAACGAACAAATTCCTCGCACAACGCCTCGACCGCCGGCATAACTTGCCGCCCATCGGCAGAAAGCACTACGCCCTCGTGGCTTCTATCGAGCACTTTAAAGCCCCAGTCGGCCTCGAGATCGGCCACCATACGGCTCACGCCCGACTGCGAATAGCTCAGCCGCTCGGCGGCGCGCGTAAAACTTCCGGCGCGCACGGTCTCAAGCAGCACCTGCATCTTTTGAATATTCGTTTCCACGGCACCCCTCCACCTTTGCATGAGTTTTTCTCATGCTATCCATGCATTATATTCGCTTTTCTTCTAAAGCCAGTTCACCCATAGTAAACATGCTCGGATATAGAGGGGATGTCAGCGTATGAACAACGGACTGTTTACGTACTTAGCAGCATTGCTGTTGTTTGGCTCCAACGGCATCATCGCCGCCGCCATCGCGCTCCCGAGCTCCGATATCGTACTCCTGCGCACGTTTTTGGGCGCACTCTCGCTTGTCACCATCCTCGCCATCACCCAACGCCATAAGTTGCAGGCGCCATCTCGCCCCCGCGAAGCCGCAGCCCTCCTCCTCTCGGGAGCCGCGCTGGGCGCCAGCTGGATTTTTCTGTTCCGAGCCTACCAGACGATCGGCGTCGGCGTTTCCTCGCTGCTGTACTACTGCGGCCCCATCATCGTCATGGCCCTCTCCCCGCTCATCTTTGGCGAAAAACTGACCGGCGGCAAAATCGCCGGGTTTATCGCCGTCGCCTGCGGCGCTTTTCTCATTGCAGCGCAAGGTCTAGGCGGCAGTATGCCCATTACGGGCATCGTCTGCGGCATCGCCTCGGCATTTTGCTATGCGCTGATGGTCATCGCCAGCAAGGGTGCGCCGCACATCGAGGGCCTCGAAAACTCCGCGCTCCAGGTGAGTGCCGCCTTTGTGACCGCGCTGGTCCTCACGCTCGTCACCCAAGGCGCCCCCACGTTTTTCTCCCCCGGCATCGCCGCAGGCATCGATTGGCGCGCCGTCGCCATGCTCGGCGTCGTCAACACCGGCATTGGTTGCCTGCTCTACTTTAGTGCCGTCGCCAAGCTGCCCGTCCAGACCGTCGCCGTCGTCGGCTACCTCGAGCCGCTTTCGGCCGTCGTGTTCTCGGCCGTCCTTTTAGGCGAAGCCATAACACCGGTCCGTCTGATGGGCGCCGCGCTTATCATCGGCGGCGCGATTTTTTGCGAACTCGCCGGCAAACGCGCAGACACCAAAGCAAGCATCGCTCAAGCGGCACGCGCCTAACAGCCCCTCTTCAGCTCAAAGCAGGGACGCATCCGCGGTTATCACGTTGCAGCAAACCACACAGCCGGAAGTGCCCCTGCTTTGAAATGTTATCTGCGCAAACAGCTACTCCCCAGATGGGGATTATTGTCTAAAACACCCCGATGTGCCAAACTGCTCTTATATGTATAAAGATGGCATAAAGGTCTGCTGCCCTTTGCAGGGGCCGGATGTCTAAGGGAGTCCACGTGGCACACAACAAACTGGAGGCAAGCCCCCAAGACCAGCGTGGTCAAGGCGGGCATGGAGCCATTCCCCTCTCCGCTGGCATGCTGCTCGTAACGCTCGGCGTCGTCTACGGTGACATCGGCACGAGCCCCATGTACACCATGAAATCAATCGTTGCCAACAACGGCGGCATCGGTACCGTCAGCGAGGACATGATCCTGGGCGCGCTTTCGCTCGTCATCTGGACCATGACGCTCGTGACCACGGTCAAGTACGTGGTTATCGCCATGAAGGCCGATAACCACAACGAGGGCGGCATCTTCGCCCTGTTTAGCTTGGTGCGCAAAGTGGCGCCGTGGCTGATCCTTCCCGCCATGATCGGCGGCGCGGCGCTGCTCGCCGACGGCATCCTCACCCCCGCCGTCACGGTTACCACGGCCATCGAGGGCTTGCGCACTATCGAGTGGGGCCATGCGCTTTTGGGTGACGGCCAGACCAACGTCATCATCATCACCATCATCATTATCTGTGGCCTGTTTGCCATGCAGCGCGCCGGCACCTCGTCGATCGGCAAGCTGTTCGGGCCGCTCATGACGCTGTGGTTCCTGTTCTTGGCTGGCGCCGGCCTGTTCAACATGCTCGGCAACCTGTCCATCCTACGCGCGCTCAACCCCATCCGCGGCATCATGTTCCTGTTCTCGCCCATCAACCACTCGGGCATCATGGTGCTCGGCTTCGTCTTCCTGTCGACGACCGGCGCCGAGGCGCTCTATTCGGACATGGGTCACGTGGGCAAGGCTAACATCTATGCATCCTGGCCGTTTGTTAAGGCGGCCCTTATCCTCAACTATCTGGGTCAAGGAGCTTGGCTGCTCGCCAATAACTCCAACCCCCAGATGCTCGCGATGGATATCGTCAACCCGTTCTATATGATGCTCCCCGAGCCCCTGCGCCCCTTTGCCATCGTGCTTTCGGCCGTAGCGGCCATCATCGCCTCGCAGGCGCTCATCACCGGCTCGTTCTCGCTGGTATCCGAGGCAACCCGTCTCAATCTCATGCCGCATCTGCGCATCCACTACCCCAGCGACACCAAGGGCCAACTCTATATTCCGCTCGTCAACAACATCATGTGGGTCGGCTGTATCTTCATCGTGCTGCTGTTCCAAAACTCCGAGCGCATGGAGAGCGCCTACGGCCTCGCCATTACCGTGACCATGCTCATGACCACGACGCTTTTGACGAGCTACATCGCCGGCATCCTCAAGCACAAGCTGGGCGCCTGCGTCTTCGCCCTGCTCTTTGGTGCCATTGAGCTGTGCTTCTTCGCTTCGTGCCTCACCATGTTCTTTGACGGCGGCTACGTCATGATCTTCCTGGCCGCGCTGCTGTTTGGCCTTATGTACGTGTGGCGCCGCGGCACCGCCATCGAGCGCACGCAGACGATCCTGCTGCCCGTCTCCAAGTACATTGACCAGCTCGGCCGCCTGCGCAACGACGAGACCTACCCCGTGCTCGCCGACAATCTGGTGTTCCTTACCAACAGTCCCGACCCGCTCACGCTCGACCGCGACGTGCTCTACTCCATCTTGGACAAGCACCCCAAGCGTGCCAAGGCATATTGGTTCATCAACGTACACGTTACCGACGAGCCCTATACGCACGAGTATTCCGTTGAGACCTTTGGCACAGACTTCCTGTTCCGCGTGCGCTTGGACCTGGGTTTTAAGGTCAACCAGCGCATCAACGCCTACCTGCGCCAGATCGTTGGCGACCTGATGGCCTCGGGAGAGCTGCCACCGCAGCACCACACCTACTCCATCTACGAGACGCGCGGCAACGTGGGCGACTTCCGTTTTTGCATGCTGCGCAAGATGCTCGCCCCCGAAACGGACATCAACCGCAACGACCATCGCGTCATGGCCATCAAGTACGCCGTCCGCCGCGCCTGCGGAAGCCCGGCACGTTGGTATGGTCTCGAGAACTCGGCCATCATCATCGAGTACGTGCCACTGTTTGCCCGCATGCGCCCGGCCGTTAAGCTCGTGCGCACCCAGGTGCCGCTCGAGGTTCAGATCGAAGAGGCCGAGGAAATGGAAGTCGATATCTTCTCGGACGACTTGGTCAACGGCAACGAGGCCGGCAAGAGTATGAACGTCGATCCCACCGAGCTGCTCGAGAGCGTCGCCGATACGCCCGAGCAACAGCAACTCGACGGACTCGAGAGCACCCAGCTCAACGACGCCAACTTCTAACACGCCACCAGCCATTGACGACAACGGCTCCGCATCTCATAAAAGGTGCGGAGCCGTTTTATGTCGCAACGGACCGGTGAGCTACGAACGACGCGGCTCGGGAACCACGAGCCTATCGGGGCTCGCGCCCTCGGCATCCATCAGGCTCACGTAGCGAATCGACGGATCCCCATACATCGCGTAGTAATAATTGCCCGTGCGCGCGCTAAAGCATCCGGTGTAGATAGTCTTCTCGAACTTGCCATCGCCCATCCTGGACGCCCCCTCGATCATCACCACGCCCTCGAGCGAGCGGAACATGCGGACGACGTTTTCGGTCTCGCTCTCCTTTTGCGGGTAATTGGCATTGAGGTACGCCGCCTTTACAAAACGGCTCGGCGAATAGCAGTCACCCGGAATACCGCGCATGCCGGCACCCGCACCATAGGGCTTGAGCTCGGCGCCACGCCATGTCGCCGTCTGCGGAAAATCGCTTGTGGCCGTGATATAGGTGCGCAGGTTTTCCATGTGCCACGGGAAGGTGGGCTGATTGGCAAGGGTGTCGACCGGATCGTCGTATACATGCAGGCCGTCAGCCATCATCTCGACCACGATGCTACGCTGGCTGTCGCCGATAATCCAATGGAGCAGCGACACGCCCAGCCCCTCTCCGGCAGATTTGGCGACAATCACCGTGTCGCGCAGCGCGGCCTCGACCTCATCGACCGTCGAGAACGTCGCTGCCACCCACAGGGGAAACTCATAGGCTGCGATATTGGTCTTGCCGTCGACAGGGTCCTCGGCATACTCGGCATAACCCGGGAAATTGAGACCCGCCACGGCGAGGCCCGCATCGTTGCCGCAGTCGAAGAACATGGGATAGTTCTTGTAATCGATGCACATACCGATCACCGCGTGTGCCGCTGTCGCGTCGTCGATAAACGAATACGGAATGTGAAACCCGCGAGGCATCACGCGAACCTGTTGGCCATAGTCAAAGCTCCAGTCGAGGTTGCGGCCTAGATACATGTGGCCGGAATTATCGGTAAATCGAATGCTCGTACACATAGCGCCTCCTAGCTTCACGTTCTTGCTAATCTCATTGTCTCCAAACAGAAAGGCGCTAAACACAAAAGCCCGGACATGACAACAATGTCACGCCCGGGCTATTCAAGCAGGATAAACTCAACCAAGTTAACCCCGCAGGTCGTCTAAGGGGTCAAAGTGCCGCAGATTGCCACGAAAGAGGAGCGAAGCGTACTTAAGGTACGCGAGCGACGATTGAGCGGCAAGGTGCGGTGCTTTGATCCCCTTAGACCAACTTGCCGAGGCAGTGGTCGATCATATGCTGGATCATCTGTGCCTCGAAGCCCACAAAGTCCTGCTTGCGCTCGCGCATCTTGCCGTCGGCGATCACGTCATAAGCGACCTTGCACTTGATATAGCGCGTGGACTTGGTGATCTCCTCGTGCGTCAGGCAGCTCTCCTCCATCTTGCTGGCACCCAGGCCAAACACCAGACGGGGGTTGTAGAGCACATGGGGCTCGCCGGCATCGTCCAGGTAGACGCAGACCTTCTTGGTGATGCCGATCTGGTTGGCGGCAAGGCAGCCGGCATCGTCGAGCGACTTGATGGTATCGATCAGGTCCTGTGCGACCGACTCGTCTTCGACGGTCGCGACCTCGCAACGCTGGGACAGAATAGCCTCGTCGTGGCAGAGCTCTTTAATCATACGTTCCTCCATAGGGGTCGTTGTAACCGCTTAAGTATACGGTACCCACACATTTTCATGCGAAAAATACCGTCCGTCTGCTACAAAGCGCCGAACATCAACATGCGAGGAACAACAGCGTCGTAAAGGGGCTATAGTGGGTGAGTTCGTGTCAATCGGCCTAAACTCGGGGCCGAACAAGGAAAGGGTATGCATGGACGAACTATTTCACGTCAGCGAGCGCAAGTCCACAATCGGGACCGAACTTCGCGCTGGACTGACAACGTTCCTGGCAATGGCCTACATCATTGCCGTCAACCCCGCGGTGCTCTCGGGCGCCGGCATCGATGCAGGAGCGCTCGCCTGCGCCACCTGCCTGGGCGCCGGCATCATGACCATCTGCATGGGCATCTTCGCCAACCGCCCGCTCGCCTGCGCGTCGGGCTTAGGCGTCAACGCGATGATCGCTGGAATCGCCACCACCGTCTGCGGCGGTGACTGGCACGTGGCCATGAGCGTTATCTTCCTCGAGGGTATCGTCATCTTGCTGCTCGTGCTTTGTGGCCTGCGCGAGGCCATCATGGACGCCATCCCGGTTGTCCTGCGTCACGCCATCTCGGTGGGTCTGGGCCTGTTCATCGCCATGATTGGCCTGTGCGATGCCGGCATTATCACCGCTGGCGCCGGTACACTCGTCGGTCTGGGCGACATCACCTCCCCCACCTTCATCGTCGGCATCATCTCCATCCTGGTGACAGTCGCCCTCGCCTGCCGCAACGTCCCCGGCTCGCTGCTCATCGGCATCGTCGTCGCCGTCATCGCCGGTATCCCCCTAGGTGTGACCCAGGCTCCGACCGGTATCATCGCCCCGCTCGACTTCTCGAGCATCGGTGGCCCCATCGCCGACGCCGGCGGCGTGCCCGCCATCGTCAAGGTCCTTACCGACCCCACGCTCCTCGTCATCTCGTTCTCGCTGCTCATGAGTGACTTCTTCGACACCATGGGCACCGCGATGGCCGTAGCCAAGCAGGGCGAGTTCCTCACCGACGACGGCAACGTCGAGAATATCAAGGAGATCCTAATCGTCGACTCCGTCGCCGCCGCTGTGGGCGGTTTCATGGGCGTCTCCTCCATCACCACCTTCGTCGAGTCCACCTCTGGCGCTGCCGACGGTGGCCGCACGGGTCTCACCTCCGTCACCACCGGTGTGCTGTTCATTCTCGCCGCGTTCTTCTCCCCCATCGTCACCATCGTTTCCAGCGCCGCCACCTGCGGTGCTCTGGTCTACGTCGGCTACCTCATGATGAGCGAGGCCTCCGAGATCGACTGGTCCGACGTGTCGCAGGGTTTCCCGGCGTTCATGATTGTCGCCGGCGTGCCCTTCACCTACTCCATCTCTGCCGGCATCGGTCTGGGCTTTATCGCCTACGTGATCGTCGCACTCTTTAAGGGCGAGGCCTCCAAGATCAAGCCGCTCATGTGGATCGCAGCCCTCGCCTTCCTCGTCTACTTCTTTGTAGCGTAGCGGCAAAGCTGCCAAAGCAGAACACCAAAGCGCGGAGTCGCATCGAGCGGCTCCGCGCTTTTCTTTTAAAGCCGGGCAACGCACGGACGCGCGACGTATTGCTTCCCAAGTTTTGGACATTTTGCCCTCCAAACGGCACTACCGACGACTACATCCTGCAGATATGCTGAATGTAGTCGCATAGGCCCTATGAGGATGGGAGTAACCATGGCCGCCTTGTTCACGACCCCCAAGCGCAATGACAAAACCTCTGGAGCCCATTTTGTCGAGCCCGACGTGCGCCGTCGCACGCTGCTCGCACACGGCAGTTGGCGTCGCGTGACGCGCCGCATCGTTGTAGGCGCCGTATGCGCGCTTACGGTGAGCTCGCTGCTCATGCCGAGCGTCTCGCTCGCGGCCGAGCGGGTCAACGTCGGCGACACCTGGTATGAAGCTGGCGCCGCGGTAGGCGACGAGGCGGGCACCTGGGCCTGGGACGGCGCCGACGACATGAAGCTCAACGGCTATGGCGGCGGTGCAATCAAGGCTGCAGGCAAGCTCAACATTGCGTACGAGGGCAAGAACACCGTGAAAACCGAGCCCGATTACACCGGAGCCGCCATCAAAGCGCAGGATGGCACTAACCAGAAAGCGGAGTTGAACATAACGAGCTCGAATAGCACGGATGAGCTCAATGTGACAGCCGAGGCCGATGCAATTAAATCCACAGGCGACCTCTCCATTTCTGGCCCAGGCACCGTGAACACCACAAGCACTACTTCCGACGGAATTGAGGCAAAGGGCGACCTCTCTATCACGGGCTCGGGCACCGTGAATGCAACGGGCGGTACCGAAGGTATCCAATCCAAGGGCAAGACCACCATCGATTCCTCTGGCACAGTGATCGCTAAAGGAGGCGAAGGTTACGGCGTCGCCGCGGGCAGTGACATCATCATCAAAGGCGGTGGCAAGGTAGAAGCAAGCTCGATAGAAGAAGCGGCGATTTGGGCTGACGGCAACATCGACATCTCGGGCGGCAGCCAGGTCGAGGCAAGCTCCCAGGGAGATCTTGCCGTCGACGCTGAGGGCAGTCTCGCGGTCACGAACGCCTCCCTTGACGCAAGCGGTGTTGAATATGGTATCTATGCCTACAAGGGCGTTACGCTCGATCACGCGACCGTGACGGTCCGCACAAGCGCGAGCGGCGGCCAGGCCATCGCCCTCATCACTGACGGGGACGACATCGTCATCAAGAATGGTTCCATCGTGGACGCGTTCGCGGAAGGCAAATTCTCGGTTGCAATCTCTACCAGAAACCACCAGCCAAACGTCGCTGGCGGTCACATCTACATCAGCGACTCCGTTGTTAAGGCTATAGCCCGCTATGTCGAGACCGGTGGCGATGGCCCCGATTGCTACAGTACAGACCAGGATGGCGAGATCACCCCTGAGCACAGGGGCGTGAACATCGGCATCTTTGCTCAGACCAGCGAGGGTATTATGCCCGCGACCATCTCCATCGTCCGCAGCAAGGTCACGGCCGAGGGAGACACGGCAGCGATCTTCGCCCTTGCCATGAGTGCGGACGGCAAGGCGATCGGCACCATCGAAATCGAAGGCGCCAGCATCCTGACGCCTGAAGGCGGCAAGGTCATTGACTATCGCAACAAAGAAGAGCTCAGTGAAGGCATCATGTACGAGGCAGGCCAAACCATCGGCACGGGCGATGCCGTAGTCGACTCCCCCTATAACGAAGCTGTTGCCAAGAGCACGGTCATCGCACCGTCCGAGGAGACCAAGCCCGAGGAGAAGCCCGGCGAGACCAAGCCCAAGGGTTCCAAGTCCGAGGGTACAAAGACGATCAAGACCGTTGCAGTTGCAGCCACGGGAGCCAAGACCACCGGCAAGCTTGTGGCAACCGGCGACGCCTCGAGCGCAGCCATCGTGGCAGCCGCCCTTGCGGGAACAGCCGCCATCGCCGCAGGCGCCGTGGTGAGCCGCAAGCGCTCATAGACGCCTTTGGCCTTTAACGCACGGGACGGCACCCACAGAAGTGCTAGCCTGCACACCGTTTAGCAACGCCACCGTCGAGCTCCCCTCCGGCGGTGGCGTCTTCCTGTTTGTGCTCACGCGGTGCGTATGCGATTATTCTTAATGCAGCCCAACCTATATGTGCCAGCGTGCGACAATTGGGACCGTCGATATCACAACGCTGAGAGAAGCAGGCCATGGAAGCGCATCGAAAGCAGATAACCGTCTATTCGAATCATGCGGAAAGCGTACCTGTCATCTACCTCCCCGTAGTCATGGGCGACGGCAGCGAGGTCTACAACCGTTGTCTTGAGCTCGGCTGCCCGCCATTCACCCTCGTCGCCATTGGCGGGCTCGATTGGAATCGCGAGCTGAGCCCCTGGGCATGCGACGGGACCGTGCGCGATGCCGAACCCTTTGGTGGGCAGGCGTCCGGATTTCTCGATGAACTGCTGAACCGGATAATCCCAAAGGTCGAATTATCGCTCCCACTGCCGCCCACCTGGCGCTGCATTGCCGGCTACTCGCTCGCGGGCCTCTTCGCGCTCTGGTCCCTCTGGCAAACCGACGCCTTTGACCGCGCCGCGAGCGCATCGGGGTCCCTGTGGTTTCCTGGCTTTATCGACTATGCGCACGAGCACGCGATGGCAGTTACGCCCGACGCCGTCTACCTGTCACTCGGCAAAAAGGAGGCCAAGACGCCCAACCGCATGATGCGGCATGTACTCGACGACACACGCACGATGGAAGCGTTGCTCGTCGGGCGCGGCATTCCAACAACGCTGGAGCTCAACCCCGGCAATCACTTTGCCCAAACCGACTTGCGCATGGCCCGCGGCATCCACTGGATACTGACGCATTAAAAATGGTGCCCACGCGCATATACGCATGGGCACCATATCTTGTTTTAGCTGAACGCAGCTACTACTCAACAGCTTCCTCAAGCTCGGAGACATCAAACTCAAAGTCGTTACCCGGTAGGATGGCATTGAGTACGATGCCCACCAGCGAGCCCACGGCAAGACCGGAAAGCGAAATCGTCACGCCGCCCAGCTCCAGCACGATGGCGCCGGCGGTGCTGTACGCGATGCCGAGCGAAAGCACGAGCACCAGAGCGGTCACCAGCACGTTGCGGTTGTTTTGGAAATCGACCTGGTTCTCGATGAGGTTGCGAACGCCCACGGCGCTGATCATGCCGTAAAGCACGAGCGAAACGCCGCCGATAACGCATGCCGGCATGGCGGCGATCACGGCAGCGAACTTGGGGCAGAACGAAAGCACGATGGCACAGCACGCGGCAATGCGAATCACGCGCGGGTCGAACACACGCGTCAGGGCGAGCACGCCGGTGTTCTCGCCATACGTGGTGTTGGCCGGAGCGCCAAAGAGCGAAGCCAGAATCGTGGCGAGACCATCGCCGAGCAGCGTGCGATGCAGGCCGGGATCGGCAATGTAGTTGCGCTCGCAGGTGGAGCCAATAGCGGAGATATCACCGATATGCTCGATCATGGTTGCAAAGGCCAGCGGCATGATGGTGATGATGGCCGTCGTGGCAAGGCCGCTATCGAACTGCGGCCCAAAGAGTGCAAATACGGTGTTGTCCCACACGACGGGCAAGCCAACCCAGGGAGCGGCTGCGACGCCAGAGAAATCGACCTCGCCCAGCGCAGCCGCAACGGCATAACTCACCGCAACGCCCAGCAGGATCGGCACGATTTTGACCATGCCGCGGCCCCAGATGTTGCAGATGACGATCACTGCAACAGCGATAACGGCGACAAGCCAATTGGTCTGGCAGTTGGCAATGGCAGAGCTTGCCAGGATCAGACCGATCGAAATGACGATAGGGCCAGTCACCACCGGTGGGAAGAAGCGCATGACGCGCTTGGCGCCAAAGGCGCGGAACAGGGCCGCCAGCACCGGATAGAGCAGACCGGCGCAGGCTACGCCCAGGCAGGCGTAGGGCAAAAGCTCGGTCTCGCCGTTGGGCGCGATGGCGGCATAACCTGCGATAAAGGCAAACGACGACCCCAGGAATGCCGGCACCTTACCGCGCGACAGGAAGTGGAACAGCAGCGTGCCCAAGCCGGCAAACAAAAGCGTCGCCGAAACCGAGAGACCGGTGAGCACGGGCACCAGCACGGTGGCGCCAAACATGGCAAACAGGTGCTGTAGGCCGAGCAGGAACATGCGCGGGCGGCCGAGCGACGATGCGTCGTAGATGGCATCGGCGGCAACGGGCGTCGAAGGCTGGGACATGTGAGTCCTTTCGAATGGAAGGGCGATCGGGCATATCGGATAACCTGCCCGAACGATACGATCCGAACCATTGTACGCGATACGCCATGTCTCGCACGCGCCGTCACCTGCGAACGCTACTGCTACTTCCAGACACGCTCGGCAATACGCTTGACCAGCGCGATCTTCGCCCATTGCTCGTCCTCGGTCAGCTTGTTGCCAATCTCACAGCTGGCAAAGCCGCACTGGGGCGACAGATACAGGTTCTCGAGCGGAACATACTTTGCAGCCTCGTGAATACGCTCGACGATGGCATCCTCGTCCTCAAGCTCAGCGGCCTTGGTGGTCACCAGGCCCAACACGACCTTCTTGCCGGGAGCAACGTACTTGAGCGGCTCAAAGCCACCGGCGCGCGGCGTATCGAACTCCAGGTAAAATGCGTCGACATCCTCGCGTGCGAACAGGTACGGCGCGATGGGGTCATAGCCGCCCTCGAAGGCATAGGTAGAGTGGTAGTTACCACGGCACACGTGCGTGTTAATGACCAGGTCGTCGGGCTTGCCCTCGATGGCGGCGTTGTTGAGCGCCACGCCCAGCTCGCTTACCTTTTGCAGGTCGACCGGGCTCATGCCGGTTTTGGCGACAAAATCGGTATCGCAGTAGATGCCCCAGGTGCAGTCATCAAACTGGATGTTGCGGCAGCCTGCTGCGTACAGGTCGGCGATCACCGTGCGATAAGCGGCTGCGATGGCGTCGGCAAGTTCCTCATCGGTCTTATAGACAGCGCGCAGGCTCTCCTGCTGGCCGTCGCAGCGGTCGAGCGTGACTTCGGAGAACGTCTGGATCGGCGCCGGAATGGTTTGCCGCGCGACCTGGCCCTCCCCCTCGAGCGCCTTGACAAATTTAAAGTGCTCGACGAACGGATGGTTCTCGCCGCTAATGGGGCCGGTTACCACGGCGGTGTCGGCTGTGGTCTCCTCGTCGTGGAACATATAGCCCGTACGCGAGGTACGGCGTTCAATGCCGTTGAGCCCCCACATAAAGTCGAGGTGCCAGTAACTGCGGCGAAACTCGCCATCGGTAATCACCTGCAGGCCAGCGGACTTTTGCTTGTCCACCAGGTCGCGAATGGCCTCGTCCTCGACGGCCTTAAGGCCGGAAGCGTCGAGTTTACCCGCGACATAGGCGGCACGGGCGTCCTTTACAGCCTGCGGACGAAGAAAGCTGCCGACGATATCGGCGCGAAACGGCGCGTTCGGTTGAATCGAAGTGCTCATAGATATCTCCCTTTGCATTGGTTGCTTTACTGGGACAGAGTATGAGCGCTCATATGGCCATCGTAAAATATATGTTTATAACAGTTCGATATAGATGCTTCCTATATCAGTTGGGACTGCCATGAAGAGATTTGAGCCGTGCAGAACGCAGCAGTCTAAATATGCTGGCGGATCGCGTCGATATAAGCTTGGCCGTAGCGCGTGAGCGTCGTATTTTTGCGCGTAATGATGCCGATCTCCATGTACTCGTCTACATCAAGCGGAATGGAGATAATACCGGGGCCGTTAAGTTCATGGCTGATCACGCCCGAACACACCGTGTAGCCGTTAAGGCCCATAGCCAGGTTGAACAGCGTCGCACGGTCGCGCACGCGGATATTCTTGCGACGCTCAAACGTCGAGGTCAGTTCCTCGGAATAGTAGAACGAGTTATAGCTGCCCTGCTCGTAAGACAAAAACGGGTAGTCTTCCAAGTCCTCGAGCGTCACGCTGGAGCGGCCCGCCAGCGGATGGTCGGCGCACACGAAGACATGCGGCGTGGCGCAGAAGAGCCCCTCGAATACGAGCTCGTTGGCGGCGAGCATGCGCTCGATGACCTCGCGATTGTGCTCCGACAGATACAGGATGCCGAGCTCGCTTTTCATATGCGCGACGTCCTCGATAATCTCGTGGGTCTGTTCCTCGCGCAGGGTAAAGTCGTAGCGCGCGGCATCGAACTCACGGATCACATCGACAAACGCGTTAACGGCAAAGGAATAATGCTGGCAGCTCACGCTAAAGTGCGGCACCTGCTCGGACGCGCCCTTGTACTTGCCTTCGAGCAGATCGGCCTGGTCGAGCACCTGTCGCGCGTAGCCCAAGAAGGTCTCGCCTTCCTCGGACACAATGACGCCCTTGTTGGTGCGCTCAAAGATGTGCACACCCATCTCGTTTTCGAGATCGCGAATCGATGCGGTAATCGAAGGCTGCGACACAAAGAGCCGGCGCGAGGCCTCGGTGATGCTGCCGCATTCGGCGACTTTGACGACATACCTGAGCTGCTGAAGCTTCATGGCTTTCTCCCTAGATGTTCGTGACGTCGAAACCCGTCGCATCCATCTGACGCATAAACGGCGGCATCTCCCCCGTCGCGGCACAGGCGGCAATCTGATGCAGAGCCCCGGCAACCGCATCGTCTGCCGCAGCGCTGATATGCCAGCGCGCGGCAGCCGTGACGGCCTCGTTGGCATTGGCGACTGCAACGGAGTTGGGAACGGCATCGATCATGGGCAGATCGTTATCGGAATCGCCAAATACGGCCACTTCATCGGGCGTCAGACCCAAAGCGCGCGCCAGCTCCAGCGCAGCGCAGCCCTTGTCCCAACCAGCCGGAAGGATGTCAAACAGGCGCACTCGGTTGTTGGGAAACACAAGCGAGAGCTCCGGCACCTCAGCGGCAATGCGTTCGCGCAGCTCAGCGAGCTCTTCGCGCGAGCGGGCGCTCCAGATATTCGCCTTGTATACCGGGGCATCATCGACAACAGGACGGCACGGGGCCTCTTCGCCTTTGAGCCACGCGTTGCCGCCCGACTCCATGGCGCGACGCACGCGCTCGGGATCGCTCGTCACGCAATAGGCATCGTTGTCCCAAAAATCATCACCCAGGCTGTAGACCTTCAGGTACGTATCGTCGGTCTCTTGCTCCAAGTAGTCAGCCAAACGCATAAGGGCGGCGTTGCCGGTCGCATGCGAGGCTACCGCCTCGCCGTCCACAAACACGACCTGTCCGTTACAGAACGCGCCAGTCGAAAAGCACTCGGAACGATTTTTGAACATCCAACCCATCGCGGACGGCTGGCGACCCGAAACCGGGCCAAAGTGCAGACCCGCCGCCTGCATGGCATGAATGCCCTCGATGGCGTAGTCGCTAGCGCCGTCATGCCCGGCTGGAATCAGCGTATCGTCCATATCGGTCAGCACAAGTTTAATCATAAGGCCCCCCATTCGTATCGGTCCTACCTATTGTAACGACCTGCCAAAATAAACCTGTCCCTTTTTGGCAGGTGCGCTAGTATAGGGAACAACAGATTCGATGCGGGAGTGCCGGCGGTGCAAACCACAAGGCTGAGAGGGCATGGGGCCCAATCCTTTGAACCTGTCAGTTAATGCTGGCGTAGGGAGCATGCCGCCTTTAAAGGGGCGCTGTCTATGCACAGCGCCCCTTTTCTATGCCAAGGAGGCATGTGCAGTGATTGATTCGGAACAGCTTAAGCAACATATGGTCAAGGCCGTGGAAGAGATTCGCGCCACCAATCCGATGGCCGGCTCCATCACCAACACGGTGACGATCGACTTTGTCGCCAACGCACAGCTCGCCGTGGGCGGATCGGCCGCCATGGTCTATCTGCCCGACGAGGGCGAAGCGCTCGTTGCCGGCGGCGGCGCCATCTATCTCAACATGGGCACGCTCTTCCCTATCTACGAGCAGACAATTCCCCGCGCGGCGAAGGCGGCACACGACGCCGGCAAGCCCTGGGTGCTCGATCCGGTGGGCCTGGGCATCGGTAGCCTGCGCACCCAGCTGGTAAACGAGCTCAAGCAGTACAAGCCCGCCATCGTGCGCGGCAACGCCTCCGAGATTATCGCGCTCGCCGGCCTGTGGGGTCTTGAGGGCGAGACGGCCGATCTGAGCCGCGTGCGCGGTGTCGATACCACCGACACGGTCGATGCCGCCCGCGATGCCGCCGTGGCGCTCGCCCGCTACACCGGCGGCGCCGTAGTGGTCTCGGGCGGAGTCGACCTGATCACCGACGGCACGACGGTGGCCAAGTCCCACGGCGGCAGCCCGCTCATGTCCAAGATCACCGGCTGCGGCTGCTCGCAGGGCGGCGTGCTGGCCGTGTACGCCTGTGCCGCCGACCCGTTTACGGCAGCCATCTGCGGCACCGCCGTCTACAACGTGGCCGGCACGCGTGCCGCCGCTGTCGCCGACGCCCCGGCAAGCTTTAAGGTCGCCTTTATCGACGAGCTCTACCGCGCAACCGCCCAAGACATCGCCGATAACCGACTCGAGCTCGAGGAGGCATAGGCCATGTCCGAGCCCGTAGCCAATACCGACATGAACACACTCGTCGCCGTGGCCATCGCCCCATGCGGCACCGGCGATGAGCTCTCCGCCGAGGTCGCCGAGGTCGTGCGCGTCATACGCGAGAGCGGCCTTCCCAACCGCACCACCTCGATGTTCACCGAGATCGAGGGCGACTGGGACGAGGTCATGCAGGTCGTGCGCGACGCAACCTTTGTGTTGGCGAGCAAGGGCATCCGCACCGAAGTCGTGCTCAAAGCCGATATTCGACCCGGATTTACCGACACCATGACCGGCAAGCTCGAACGCATGGAAGCGCAGATCAAAAAGCAGGAGGAAGCACGATGAGCATCCGCGACAACCTTGATATCTCGGCCTATCTGGTACTCGGCCCCGAAAACACGCTCGGGCGTCCCGTGGGCGATGTGGTGGCCCAGGCGCTCGACGCAGGCTTTACCTGCATCCAGGTGCGCTCCAAGGTGGCAAGCGCCCGTGAAATCATCGCGCTGACGGGCGACGCCGCGCAGGCAATCGCACAGGCCGGCAAAACCGGTCAGGTCGCCCTGCTGATCGACGACCGTCTGGACTGTGTGCTTGCCGCGCGCGAGCAGGGTATTGCTGTCGACGGCGTGCACGTGGGCCAGAGCGATATTCCCGTCGAGGTCTGCCGCAAGCTTCTGGGCCCCGATGCCATCGTGGGCCTTTCGGCCCGCTGCGAGGAGATGCTCGAGTACGTCAAGACCGCCGACATGAGCCTAGTCGACTACCTGGGCATCGGCCCGCTCCACGAGACCGAAACCAAGCGCGACTGCGGACGCGCGGCCGACGGCTCTATCATCACCAAGAGCTTTGAGGACCTGGCCGCACTCCACGCGGCAAGCCCCGTGCCCATCGTGGTGGGCGGCGGCGTCAAGACGGCCGACCTGCCGCAGCTCAAGGCCACCGGCGTCGACGGCTTCTTTGTGGTGAGCGCCGTCTGCAGCGCCAATGACCCCTACGCCGCGGCCAAGGAACTCGTCGATACCTGGCAGCAGGCATAGACATAAGCCGAGCAGCTGATCCGCAGCCTCATATCTTCAGCAATGGAAAGCGCATCCCAGTTTGGACCTCCATTCCGGGATGCGCTTTCCGCCGAGTCCACGGCAGTTTGCCCTACCCCGCCAGATACGCTTCCAACGCCGGCAAGGTCGCCTCCGCATCGTGGCGGCCGACCTGGTAGATGCGCTCGAGCTCATCCGGTTCGCGGCACAGCGACGGTACCTTCACCGATTCGCTCGGCCGCACCACAAAGATTTCGCCGGCAGCCTCGCGACGCGCCAAGTCATCGAGCGTGGCGTTGTAGACCTCATGCCGATGCTCAAGCGCTGCGACAAACTCCGGGTAGTGACGGAACACGCGCCGCAGCATGGGCATCACACTGTTGGGCTGCTTCACAAAGCCCGCCGGCTGTGTGAGCACCACGATATTGCGGTCATACCCCTGCGCAAACAACCAAGCGCTGGGAATGGAATCAGCCACGCCGCCATCCAGGTACTTACGGCCCTCAATGGCAACAGGACGCGTCGCCACAGGAATCGCCGACGATGCCCGGATCCACTCGATATCCCTCTCGTCGCCATAGGGCAGGTCGTGGTAGACGGCCTTGCCCGTCTCGATATCGGTACACACGCACGTAAATCGCATGGGGCAGGCGCGATACGCCTCCAAGTCGATGGGATCGCGCTCGATAGGCACCTCGTGATAAGCAAAGTCGGCATTGAACATATCGCCGGTTCGCAGCCAGCTGGTCACGCTCGCATAGCGCTTGTCGGCGCAATAGGCCTTGTTGTAGCGAATGGCGCGGCCGATCTGGCGCGATTTAAAGTTGTAGCCAAACGCCGCGCCCGCCGAGACGCCCACCATATGGTCGCAGGTCAAACCGTGCTCCATCCAAACGTCGAGCACGCCCGCCGTATACATACCGCGGTAGCCGCCCCCCTCGAGCGCCAGCCCCACCGTGCGCGTCATATTTGGCTGTGCCATGCGACCATCTCCGTTCCTGCGTTTTAAAACGGGACAAGTATACCCGTCAACATATATCGTCCCAGTCGCATTTTTATCGAACATCGCATCATCGCGCTACCGCTTGTCGAATGATAGCCGCCCACAGCATGTGCACCCATATCCCCGCACTCGAGGAAAGCGGCTTTATGGTGACGCTCGACAAGCACATTTGGCAGATTGCACCCGTCGACGGCGATCAAGGCCGCAGTACGCAAATCATTTCATCGATGCTCGAAATGGCGCAGTCGCTCCATCTGCCCGTCGTGGTCGAAGGCGTCGAGACAAATGAGCAGGCGAACATGCTACGACAAATGGGCGTCCGCTACGCTCAGGGCTTCCTCGACTACCGCCCCATGCCGGCGAAGGATTTTGAGGCATTGCTCGATGGTGGCAATAACAACTGATACGTTCGCACGCAAAACGCCACCGTCGAAGGGGACATTTGTCTCCATTAGCTAACTTATATCCCTAATTCAAACCGAATTGGGGATATGATACAAACCGTTGTTCCGCCCAAGGAGGTTATCCATCATGAACGAGTCATACCGCATGGGCGAGCAATCGATTATTGCCTATCTTCAGCGACTTGCGAATGGCATCTCGACCGCCGAACTCGATGTTGCCGCGCTGCCTGCTGAGCTACGCGCCGTTGGTGAGCAACTGCAAAAGACGCATGCCATCCTGCAACAAGAGCGCCAGCTGCTTGAGCGCAACGCCTATATCGATCCGCTCACCAACTTGGGCAACCGCAACGGATTCGACCGTCACGTCGAGCAACTCTGGCGCAAAGGCGACCCCTTCACCTGCGCCTATATTGACATCGACCATCTCAAACATTGCAATGATAGGTTTGGCCACGCCGAAGGCAATCGCTATATTCTAGGTATCTGCCGCACGCTCTCCGAAACCATGGAGCACGATGAGATGCTGTTCCGTATCGGTGGAGACGAGTTTGTGCTCATCTCGCTCTCCGCAAACGAGACTGAACTCGAGCAGCGCTTGGAGCAGGTACGTGCCGGACTGATCGAGGCGAGCTCAGGTGGCAAGGCGCCCATGATCGGCAGCTTTAGCTTTGGCTGCTCGCGCGTCGATCCACTTGCCGGCGACACGCGTCGCCAGATGACGATGGATGCCGATCGCAAGATGTATCGCTATAAGCTTATGCATCGTGTGCAGCAACCGAAAGACGATGACGCGCCGCAACGCCCAATCGTCGATCAGTTTCCCTGCAACGACCGGGTGTTCCAAGCGATCTCCATGAGCTCCGAGACGCGCTATCCGTTTATCCTCAATCTCGATACGGGCGAATCGCAATGGTCGGTTAACGCCGTGCGCGATTTTGACCTGCCCTCCCAGCACCCTTTTAACTCACTCGACATGTGGCTCGCCCGCGTTCATCCCGAGGACCGCGACAACGTACGCGCCGAGCTCGACATGGTGATAAACGGCGCGTGGCACTTCCACTACATGCAGTATCGCGTAATGGATGCCACCGGAGCGTACGTGCTTTGCGACTGCACGGGCTACCGCTTGGACGGCACCGATACCGAGCCCAGCATGTATGTGGGCATTATCGTCAACCGAAGCCTAGCGGATACGACCGACTCAGTAACGGGCCTGGGCGATGTCCACGCACTGGTCAACGCTATTGGAGAGATGCGCCACGTGCCGCACGAGGCAGGTTTTATTGCCATTAAGGTCGACGATATCGCCGAGGTCAATGCCCGCTTTGGATTCGATGCAGGCGACCGTGTGCTCGCCGAAAGCGCCGCCTGCCTCATGGATTGTTCGCGCGGCAAGGGCCGCCTGTTCCGCTCAACGGGGCCGATGTTCGTGGCACTCTTCGATGAGCTCGGCCCCGAGGCAATCGACGAGATCGCAAGCGACATCGAACGGTTCCTGGGTACTCCCGTGCTCATCGGCTCGCTTGAATATCAGCCGCCCATTCGCGTGGCCACGCTCCATCTGGACGGCGTCGACCGTCAACCCGTTTCCATTTTGAACGAGCTCAAAGCGTTGCTCGGGAAAGCCGTGCAGGTGCCAGGTACCAAACTGGATTAGCGCCGCGCCCGCGCCGCCTCCCCCATCGTGCGATAATCCTCTGCAGAAGTCACCAAAAGCAGAGGGAGTTTGTGATGAAGGTTCTTTTAGTCAATGGCAGCCCCAAGGCAAACGGCAACACCGCCCGCGCACTCGCCGAGGTCGCAGAGCAACTTAATGTAGAAGGCATTGATACCGAGGTGTTTCAGCTGGGCGCCAAGCCCATTCGCGATTGCATCGGTTGCGGCCAATGCGGCAAGCTTGGCGGTCGCTGCACCTTTGATGACGACGTGGTGAACGAGCTCATCGCTGCCGCCGAGCAGGCCGACGGCTTTGTCTTTGGCTCGCCCGTCTACTATGCGCATCCCAGCGGACGCATCCTCTCGGCCCTCGATCGCGCATTCTATGCCGGAGGCAAAGCCTTTGCACACAAGCCGGGCGCTGCCGTCGCCGTCGCCCGTCGCGGCGGTACGTCGACGACCTTCGACGTGCTCAACAAGTACTTCACCATCAACCAAATGCCCGTGGTTGCTTCCACCTACTGGAACAACGTGTTTGGCCGCGTGCCCGGCGACGCCGATGGGGATGCCGAGGGCCTTGCCACCATGCGAAACATCGGCAAAAACATGGCTTGGCTCCTGCGCTGCATCGAGGCGGGACAAGCCGCCGGTATCAACGCGCCCGAGGCAGATCGCGCAACGACCAACTTCATTCGATAGAGCGGCGGGGCCATGAATATTCAAATCTTCGGGACTAAGAAGTCGTTCGACACCAAGAAGGCCCAGCGCTATTTTAAGGAGCGCCGCATTAAGGTGCAGTTTATCGACCTTAAGGAAAAGGAGATGAGCAAGGGCGAGCTTACGAGCGTAATGCAAGCGGTCGGCGGCATCGACAAGCTGCTCAACCCCAAGGCCAAGGACGAGGAGACGCTCGCGCTCATCCAGCACCTCACCCCCAGTCAGCGCTTCGATAAACTGCTCGAGAATCAGCAGGTTCTAGCCGAGCCCATCGTGCGTAGCGGCAAAAAGGCCACCGTCGGTTATTGCCCCGATGTATGGGGAGCCTGGGAGTAGCTTGTGTTATTTGCCGGCGCGTGGGTATAAGAGCAGGCGTTTGGCATAAGATTCAACTGTAAGCCATGTCTAACAAAGGAGGGCACATGCCCAACAAACCCGTGAAGATCATCATGCTTACCGGATACCTCGGTGCCGGCAAGACCACGCTGCTCAACCACATCCTCGCTAACGACGGCGGCATCCGCGCCGCCGTGATCGTCAACGATATCGGCGAGATCAATGTGGACGCCAGCCTCATCGCCGACGGCGGCCTTTCCGAGACCGACGACCTCATCCCGCTCACCAACGGCTGCATCTGCTGTACGCTTTCGGATGACCTGGCCAACCAGCTGCAGGGCATCGCCGATTCGGGCAACTTCGATTACATCATCATCGAGGCATCGGGTATTTGTGAGCCTATTCCCATCGCCTACACCATCTCGAGCTTCTGCGACGAGGCCAAGGTGGGCGGCGAGCCTAAACTTGCGCTCGACAACATCGTGGCCGTGGTCGACTGCGCCCGTATGTACGACGAGTTCAACGGCGGTCGCGACCTGCTGGCTGAGGATATTGACGAGGACGACATCGAGAGCCTGCTCATCCAGCAGATCGAGTTCTGCTCCACGCTGATCCTCAACAAGACCGATACCGTGAGCCCCGAGCAGATCGCCGAGCTCAAGGCCATCGTGCGCAGCCTGCAGAAGGACGCCGTGATCGTCGAGGCCAAAAACGGCGAGGTCCCCATGGAGGAGCTGCTCGACACCGACCGTTTCGACTTTATGCGCGCCTACAACTCCGCCGCCTGGATCGAGGCCATGGAGCATCCCGAGGAGCACGACGACCCCGAGGTGCTCGAGTACGACATCGAGACCTTTGTTTACTCGCGCCGCAAGCCGTTTGACCTGCAGAAGTTCACCAATTTTGTTGAGCAGGAGTGGCCCGACGAGGTCATTCGCGTCAAGGGTCCGCTGTGGCAGACCGGCAATCCGGACATGTGTTACATGTTTGAGCAGGCCGGCCACCAGATGCGCCTGATGGAGAACGGCCTGTTCGTTGACTCGGCACCCGAGGGCGAGAAGCAGAAGATCATCGACGAGAACCCCGAGATCATGCAGATTTGGGACGACGAGACGGGCGACCGCATGACGAGCCTGTGCATCATCGGCCGTCACATGGACAAGGACGCGCTCATCGCCTCCCTCGATGCCTGCCTGACCGACTGGCACCGCGCCTAGGTTTATCCAAGCGGGTATTTTTCCGCCTACGTAACCGCCAAACCACCACGAAGGTGCCCTTCGTGGTGGTTTTTCGTTCTGAGCCAAGGAGATTCATGTTCAATATCGTGCTGTATGCGCCCGAGATTCCGGCCAATACGGGCAATATCGGCCGCACCTGCGTGGTCACCGGCGCCCGCCTGCATCTGGTGGAGCCGCTGGGGTTTTCGCTCGACGACAAGACGGTGCGTCGTGCCGGACTGGGCTACTGGCAAAACTTGGACGTGACGACCTATGCCGGCTGGGAGGATTTCCTTGCGCGCAACGACCTCTCCCCTGCCGATGGCCGCCTGCATCTGCTGACCAAAAAGGCACGCCGCACCTATGCGCAGAGCACCTACCGCGATGGCGACTACTTGGTCTTTGGCAGCGAGAGCTCGGGCATTCCCGAGCCATTTCTTGCCGCGGCGCCCGAGCGCTGCGAGCGCATCCCGATGCTGCGCGATTGTGACTCACTCGATAACGCCGAGGCATGGGAAGCCCACGAGGAATCACTCGGGCATATCGAGGACGGCCATGAGGCCATCCTTAAGCAGGATATCTGCGGCAACTTCGTCAATCCGGACGACTACCGCATCAGCGCACTCAATCTCTCCAACAGCGCCGCCATCGTCCTCTACGAGGCCCTGCGCCAAACAGGCTTCGCCAACATGTGACAAAGGGACAGTCCCTTTGTCACATTGCCTATAGGTAGCGACCGGTAATGCTCTTGGAGCAAGCTGCGATATCCGCCGGCGTTCCGGCGCAGACGATTTGCCCGCCCGCGTCGCCACCGCCCGGGCCCATGTCGATCACGTAATCGGCATTGCGGATAAGGTCGAGATCGTGTTCGATCACGATAACCGTGGCGCCCTTGGCAACAAGGCCGTCGAACACACTCAGCAGTAGCTGAACATCGAGCGGATGCAAGCCAATCGTGGGCTCATCGAACACGAATACGGCATCGTCCTGCACGCGGCCCATCTCGCTCGCAAGCTTAAGACGCTGCGCCTCGCCGCCCGAAAGCGCCGGTGTGGGCTCACCGAGTGTGAGATAGCCCAAGCCAAGGTCGTGCAAGGTCTGCAAGCGCGCCTGAACCTTCTTGAGTCCCACCGTGGCGTCGATAGCCTCGTCCACATTCATGTCCATGAGCTGCGGCAACGTAAGCAAGCTCCCGTCCTTGCCCTCACGATGGATACGCGAAGCCGTGTCCGCATAACGCGAACCGCGACATGCCGGGCAGACGACCTCGACGTCGGGCAAAAACTGCACATCGAGCGATATCGAGCCCGTGCCATCGCACGTAGGGCAGCGCAAGGCACCGGTGTTGTAGCTAAAGGCACCCGCCTTGTAGCCGGCTGCCTTGGCCTCGGGCGTGCGGGCGAAGGCACGACGCAGCTCGTCATGGATGTCGGCATAGGTTGCGACCGTCGAGCGCACGTTGGCGCCGATGGGCGTGGCGTCAATCAGGTTTGCGCGGGCAATACCCTCGGCATCGACCCAACGCACGTGTCTTGGCAGACGCTCGCCAGCTGCCTGTGCCTTAAGTGCCGGGATGAGTGTCTCGAGCACCAACGTCGTCTTGCCCGAGCCCGAAACGCCCGTCACCGCGACGAGACGGCCGCGCGGGATATCGACTTCGAGCGGTTTTACGGTATGAATGGCATCGGTTGCCATGCGGATATGTCCCTGGTCGAACATTTCCTCGTCAGTCACCTGCGGACGCATGCGCTTGGACTCTGCGCGCAAAAACGGGGCGATGCGGCTGCCCCGCGATTGTTCGACCTCGTCCACCGTACCTGCAGCGATCACGTTACCGCCACCTGCTCCGGCAACGGGGCCCATCTCGACCAGATAGTCAGCTTCCGCCAGTACGCGCGTATCGTGGTCGACAACAACCACGGTGTTGCCGTCGCCTACCAGGTCGCGCATCACGCCAACCAGGCCGTCGACATTTGCCGGATGCAAGCCGATCGAGGGCTCGTCCAGCACATAAAGCACGCCCGTCGATCGATTGCGTACCACGCGGGCGAGCTGCACACGCTGGCGCTCACCCGTGGAGAGCGTGGCACCGGCGCGGTCGAGTGAAAGGTAATCGAGACCCAGGTCGACCAGACGACGAGCCGTGCTCAAAAACGAATCGCAGATATCCGTCGCCATGGGCTGCATCTCGGCCGGCAAGGATGCGGGCACCCCGCGCACCCACTCAATCGCCTCGCCCAGCGTCATGGCCGCGGCCTGTGCCAGATTGATACCGCGCACCTGGGGCTGGCGCGCGGCCTCGGAGAGACGCGTGCCGCCACAGTCACGGCATGGCCCCTCGCGCAAAAAGCGTGCAACGCGTTTGAGGCCCTTATCGTCCTTAACCTTGGCAAGCGCATTCTCAACGGTATAGACGGCGTTGTAATAGGTAAAGTCGAGCGGCGTGGCGCCCTCGCCGTTTTTGGGAACGTAGAGAATGTGCTTTTTAACCGCCGGACCATGGAACACGATGTCGCGCTCTAGAGGCGTGAGCTGGTTAAACGGCACGTCGGTGCGCACGCCCATCTCACCGGCAACTTGCTTCATCAGGTCCCACATGAGCGTGCCCCAAGGAAGCACCGCGCCTTCGTTGATGGTCTTGGACTCATCGGGCACCAGACTCGCCTCGTCCACCTCGCGCATGACACCGGTGCCGCCGCAGGTAGGGCACGCACCACCACTATTGAAAGCCAAATCCTCGGCGCTCGGCGCGTAGAACTCGCGACCACATGCGGAGCACGTGAGCGACAGGCCAGCGGCAACGTTAAGGCTCGGCTCCACGCGCGCCCCGCAGTGCGGGCACACGTGATGGGCGCAACGGCTAAAGAGCAGACGCAGGCTATTGTTGAGCTCGGTCATGGTGCCAAAGGTCGAGCGCACACCTGGCACGCTGGGGCGTTGATGCAACGCGAGCGCCGCCGGCACATGCAGTACCTCGTCTACCTGGGCATGCTCAGCCTGCGTCAGGCGACGACGAGTATAGGTGCTGAGCGCCTCCAGGTAACGACGCGAGCCCTCGGCATAGAGGACGCCCAACGCCAGCGAACTCTTGCCCGAGCCCGACACGCCGGCAATACCCACGAGCTTTCCCAGCGGGATATCGATATCAATGTCCTTGAGGTTGTGGACACGCGCGCCACGCACCTCGATAGCCTGCGGGCTCATCTTCTGTTCCGTCACCTTTATCACCCTACTCGTGCCATAAAATGCGGTCGCGGATATACTCGCCCAGCATGGGCACGGTAAACCGGACGAGGCCGTATCCGGCAGCCTCGATGACGCGCTCGCGAATCAGGCTTGCGCGATATTTACTCGCCCAGCTCTGGGTACGATCACAGCGCTCAATGATATCCGCCATGCGCGTCGGTTTACCCTCATCAGCAGCCATAGCCTCGATAAAGAGGCGTTGCGGACTGCGCAGCCCGTAATACAGGGGCGCGTCAACCGCTTCGTAGAACTCGGAGACGGCATCCGCATGACCATCCTCGACATCGCGCTCTTCAATGACCTGCGAGCCACGCCGGACAGCAGACCGCCACATGTAATAGCCCACCAGCTGAACCATGTAGGGATGCCCCATGCTCTTGCGCGCCGCAAGGTCCGCCGTCTCCGCGTCAACGTAAAGACCAGCGTCTTTGACCGTCCGGACATATGAATCGCGCACCTTGGGCAAAGATATCGCCCCCAGCGTACGCTGCTGGGCACGCCGCAAAAACGTCACGCTCGGCTCTTCGAGCAGGTCGTCAACCATACTGGGTAAGCCGGCGAACACCAGCGCAAGACCGCGCTGGTCGCTATCGGGCAAGCCCGTGGCATCCTGGTCTCCGAGCACCTGCTGATAGAGAACGGCAAGAGCCGCCAGTTCCTCGATAGACGCCGATTGCGCCTCGTCAATCGCAAACAGGATGCCCTTGCCTGGACCGAGCTTCTCAAGGCGCTCGTTGACCAGCCCTCGCAACGTCTCGCCCTTTGCCCGCGCCGCCTCGACCGACATCCGACCAAACGACGGACCGAACTCCATTGACGTCACAACGGGTTTATTCGAGCGAAGCGCGTCGGCCAAGCGGTCGCATAAGCCAAGCGAAGCGGAATCGGAGACAACCGCCCATCCGCGCTCGCTGGCCAGACGTTGCAGCTCCCGCAGGAGAACCGTCTTGCCGCAGCCGCGGTTTCCCGTAATGAGCATGAGCCTACCCGGCGCTCCGGCGCCATTATCGAGCCCTTCCTCGAAATCTTCGATGACCGACTCGCGACCGACGAGTATCGGAGGCCGCTTGCCAGCCGTGGGCTTAAAGGGATTTGGATTCATGTCGGCCTCCTCGGATTGGCAAACCCTGGTAATAGTTATACCAACTTATACCGAGTTATACCAACAGCAGGTGACAAAAGGCCGCCCTTCTATCACCTATGGCCGAAAAACTCGGCGTCTGCTGCTCGCCAGGGGCGGAAGGTAGCGGGATCGACCTTTACGTGCGCCGCGGCGGGTACGTCGTACCATTTGACCGTGTAACCGGCGCCGTGAGAGCAAAAGACCGAATCGGGCGTGTTGGGCAGATCGGCCTCTGGCTCATAGGCGGCAGCCTCGATTACGCGCTCGGCATCATGGCAAGCCGCATAGCCGGCGAACTCCAGGTACAGATGTCCGCGACCGCTCGTGTAGGCAGCCACCTCCAGCGCGTAATCCTGCACCTCGGATACCGGTACGCGACCCACAAGCTTCGCCCGGTCGCCCGCCATCGTCGGCGGCTCGTACTCGGCACCCATGCGCGTGGCATCCGAGAGCGCCCGGCCCACGCACTCCCCCGGCACCTCGAGCTCAAAGTGGTACCACGGCTCCAATAGTACCGCCGCGCCGGCCTCACGTGCCTGCATGAGTCCCTGGCGAATCGCACGGTACGTAGCCTGGCGAAAATCGCCGCCCTCGGTGTGTTTGGCATGCGCGCGGCCACCTGTGAGTGTAATGCGCACATCGGTGATGGGCGAGCCGGTCAGCACGCCCAAGTGGTCGCGCTCCATGGCGTTGGTGAGTGCCAGACGCTGCCAGTTAAGATCGAGCTCGTCGGTCGAGGTCACGGTGCCAAACTGCACGCCCGAACCCGCTGGCAACGGCTCCAGGCGCAGATGCACCTCGGCATAGTGGCGCAGCGGCTCAAAGTGGCCCACGCCCTCGACCGGCTGCGAAATAGTCTCCTTATAGAGAATGCCGCCAGACTCAAACGAAACCGAAAGGCCAAAGCGATCTGCCAACACCCGCTGCACGACCTCGAGTTGCACGGCGCCCATCAACTGCAAATGAATCTGCTCAAGATGCGTATTCCAGCTTACGCCGAGCATGGGATCTTCGTCCGCCAGCTCAGTCAGCGCTTTGAACACCGTATGGACGTCATGTTTGTCCGGAAGCACCGTATAGGTGAGGACCGGAGCGATGATGGGCGCATCGCACGCGGACTCCGCGCCCAGGGCGTCCCCTGAGCGAACGTGCGCAAGACCCGTCACGGCACAAATACCGCCAGCAGCAACTTCTTGGGCAAGCTCATACTTTTCGCCGTTATAGATGCGCACCTGATCGGCCTTCTGTTCCCACGCCTCGGCACCGGAACGTCCGTCAATCATCTGCTTGGCATGCAGCGTGCCGCCGGTCACTTTAACCCATGCCAAGCGCTCGCCGCGATCTCCGCGGCTCACGCGGTAGACGCGCGCGGCAAACTCCGGGCGCCATGCCTGTTCGCGCATCAGCGCACATATGCCATCCAGCAGCTCGTCCACGCCTTGGTCCTTGAGCGCCGAGCCGGCAAAACAGGGAAAGAGCTTGCGCTCGGCAACCATGCGTGACAGCGTCGCGACGGAAAGCTCACCCACCTCTAGAAACTCCTCGAGCGCCGCCTCGTCCAACGCAGCAGCGTCCTCCTGAACGGCCCCACCCACCAGCAGTTCGTTGGCATCCAGGCACCCCTCAGAAAGACGCTGCCCAAGTTGTGCCAGCAAAACATCGCGGCCGGGATTCTCCAAATCGATTTTGTTGATATAGATGAACGTCGGAATGTCATAGCGCGCAAGCAGACGCCACAGGGTTTCGGTATGCCCTTGCACGCCGTCGTTGGCGCCCACAACCAAAATCGCGTAGTCGAGTGCGCGCAGCGTGCGCTCCGCCTCGGCAGAAAAATCGACATGCCCCGGCGCATCCACGAGCATGACGCGGGTATCGCCATGCTCGAGCACGGCCTGCGACGAGAAGATCGTGATGCCACGCTCGCGCTCGATCGCGTTCGTGTCCAGATGTGAATCGCCATCGTCCACGCGGCCGCGCTTGCGAATGCGACCCGCGTTGAACAGCATGGCCTCGGCTAGCGTGGTCTTGCCTGCATCGACATGCGCCAAGATTCCAACGACCGCTTGCTTCGACATGGCTCTCCTCTTATTACGAGCCCATCGCACGCGGCAACGGGCGTTCACGCTTCACACTGGATGATATAATGTACGGGCCGGCGGGCGAAGCGGGCCCTATCCCCCGACCGAGCTCATCGCCCTGCGTTGCCGCGCGGCGATTTTCGTAGGTTCGCGCCTTGCGAAAGCCGGCTTGCAAAACAGCGTAGCGAACGAAAATAGCCCCACCCGGGGCCATTTTCGTTCGTGCAAATTGTTGATACGCGTCCCCGCTCTTATGCCTCGCGCAGCCAGTCAAACGCAACACGCGGTGTACCGTCGGACACATACACGATGCCGGCGCGCTCAAACCCCGCCTTGAGGCTCGCGCCCTGCATGGGCAGGTTGTCCTGATGCGTGTCGATGCGCAGGTGATCGGCACGCTCCTTGGCAAAGGCAAACATCGCAGCCGCGATACCGTGCACGGTGCCGTCGGATGCCACACGGTGCAGCACGGCGTACGGAGTGTCGCTACGCCATTGACCGTCCTCAATTACGTCATAGCACTCGTCCGGGCCCGGTAAAAAGGCAAACGTCGCCACCACGCGGCCGTCGACTTCACACACATAGCTGCCACCGGCAGCGATATCGGCAGCCAGCTGCTCGGCAGAAGGCGTGCCCTCGGGCCACTGCGTGGCGTTGCCATGCGCGCGCATAAAGGCGCGGGCCGCGTCATAGACAGCCATGACGGCGGGAATGTCGGTATCGAGGGTTTTTCTGATCATCACGCGGCGGCCTCACGTTTATTGGTATCACTTTGATTGAGCAATGATACCAACGTTTGGAGAGGGGCGCGAAGCAGATGGGGAGCAAAAAGCGAGCCGCTTGGTCAAAAGCCAAAAGCGAGTTTTTAGGCGCTGCCACGGGCGGCGATATGAGTGACCTGTTTGCGCGCGAAGACGAGCGCCGCGACGCCCTGGACGCCGAGCGCGATGAGGCCTGGCGCTACAAGTCGTGCGAGCGCAAAAACCGTTACGACACGCGCGCCGAGGCCGAGGCTGTTATGGCCGAATGTGAAAACCGCGGGCGGCGTGGCTTGGCCTGCTACAAATGCGAATACTGCGGCGGCTGGCATTTGACGTCGCACCCTTGGAAATAGACCCCACATTGGCACGGCACTGACGGAGCGCCAGCCATCGCACACAAGCTACGGGCGTGGCGGCACCAAAACATCGTAGCGAACGGCCTTGCCCGCAAGTTGATAGCTCGGCTTAACGCCGGCAAGCAGCGGGCCCTTTACCGGCCGCTTGATAACGACCTTGCGCGGATGCACAGCAAGCGCCGCCTCGACCAGCGATTCCTCGTCGGCGCATGGCTGCTCCAGATGATGTAGGAGCTGGAACTTCTTTTTGACCGCTGCACTCTTGGTGCGCTCGGGAAACATGGGATCCAGGTACACCACGTCGGGTGCTGCGAGCTCGCCCTGCTCGACCAGCTCGACGGTTTGACGAAGGCCCGCAATGCTGTCCTCGCCCGCATGTAAGCACATGCGTGCCACGGCAGCCGCAAGCGCCGGATCATCCGCCGCGCGCTCCAAAGCATCCTGAAGGAGCGCCGCGATCACGCAGTCCTGCTCATACAGATCGACGGTAAAGCCCGCGGCCGCCAACAGCAGCGAATCCTCGCCAAAGCCTGCCGTAGCGTCAATTGCCCATGGTCGCTCGATGCCCTTTGTGCGCGCAGCCTTTACCAACAGCTCTTGCTGTAGACGGCCCTGCTTGAGTCGCGGCAGCATGCGGCCAAAATCGGCGCGCAGCTCCATCGTGCCGTCGGTGAGCGTGAGGCCCTCGGGCTTCCCGATCAGCTCAAGCCCCGCGGCCCGAGCAACAGATAAGGGATCGACGACGCCCATGGACACTCCTTAACAAGCAAAACGAATACGCAGGGCACCGTTTATGTCGGCACCCAACCGTCCGCTATTGTCCCACATGCGACATGGCCCACAGCATCCCAATGCAAAGCACCGCCATCAATCCCGTGCACACAGCAGCGATCACGGAATCACCCATGCGCCTTCCCAACGACCGCGGCTCACGCACTTGCCCTGCTCCGTACATCATGGCTCCTCCTTGAGACCAGCTCCTTGTTACAGCCTCATCATCTCAGCGCCGCACATGAGCCGCCATCGATTTGGCTTACGTCCAGCTTTCCTTTTTGAAAGGTTGGACCGTACAGGCAAGAGACGCTTTCAAACGCATGCATCGCCCCGTTGAACTACAATGTGCTTCACGATATGTGCCACAACCTGGGTGCGACTGATTCTCCGCGCCCGCATCGAAAGGACCAGCCATGAGCAACGCCTGCAAATTACTCAAAATCCTATCGTTCTTCTTCTTTGTCGTCGGCATTCTAAGCGCAGGCATGGGTGCTACAGCGCTCTTTGCGGGCAGCGCGGCAGGCGATATCACGGGTACCATGATCGTTTCTTGCATCGTCGTCATCGTATTGGGCGTCGTCGAAATTGTGACCGCCGTCTTTGGCATCCGCGCGGCAAATAATCCCGCCAAGGCTGGCGTTGTCTGGATTTGGTCCATCGTCTGCCTAGCATGTTCGGTCATCAGCCTGCTTCTCTCCCTGCCCCTCTTGGGTGGGACCGGCTCAAGCATCCCCGATTTTAGCGGCCTGATTGTCAGCATTATCTACTTTGTAGTCGCCAACCGCGTCAAGAAAGAGGGCATGGACCGTTTGAGCTAAGCCGCATCCGTGTCAATCGCTCAGCGACTCTGGTATATACGCCAATAAAAAGGGCCGATCGCGTAGCAACGCGGTCGGCCCTTTACGTTTGCCCAGATAGAACCTACCAAAATAAACCTGTTCCTATTTGGCAGGTTGTTAGCTGTGGCGGTACTCGGCGATGATGAAGTCGATGGCGGTTTGAAGGGTGTCCAGATTTGCCAGGCGCTCTTTGTCGGCGGGGCGCGTGCGGTAGTAGTACGGCGTCATCTGGAACACCGCCTCGATGTCGGCCTGGGTCTGGAGCGTAATGTTCGCAGACACCCGCTGCGTTCCGACCAACTCGAGCTCGGTAGTCTTCGGCAGTTTCTCGTCATTGAGATATGGCGTGTCGTAGAGCACTTCCTTAAGCCCAAACAGATGACGGGCACCCGGCACCACGGTGTAAAGCGAGCCCTCGGGCGCCAGCACGCGGGCAAACTCGCGCTCGTTAAAGGGGGCAAAGAGCTCGGTCACCATATCGAAGGCGCCATCAGCCACGGGGATGTCCTTCATGTTGGCCACGAAATAGGTCGCATCGCCGCGCTTGGCGGCAAGGCGCACCATCTCTTTGCCAAGGTCGAAACCATAAGCATCCACGCCCGGCACCTCGCCCATGGCACTCGTGTAATAGCCCTCGCCGCAGCAAATATCGAGCAAGGTCAGCTGCTTGCCCGTAGACGCCCCGTGCTCTGCCGCCCGCTCGTGCACCAGCTCGACCATCGCATCGCGCAACGGCGCGTAGTATCCACGGTTCAGAAAGTCACGACGGCTGCGTGCCTGCGACTTGGGATCACCCATGGAGTCGCCGCTCTTGGATGAGCGCAGCAGATATAGATAGCCCTCGCGCGCACGGTCAAACCGGTGTCCGCCCGCGCATGCAACACCACGCTCGTCATCCACCAGTGGCTCATGGCAAACGGGACACAACAACATGGCAACTCCTTAGCGCGAACAACACAACGCCCACCATTGTCGCACGCCTTCCCCACCTAGTCATTGGGGACGTTCTTGAATGACTAGTCGTTTAAGAACGTCCCCAATGACTAGTCGATTAGGAGTATCATCATCTGCGCAAATAAGCACGAAAGAGCATATTAGAGATTGAGAGCATATGGCTGACACCGTATCTAAGCACATTGACATGACCACCGGCTCGCTGTGGCGCAATATTCCCCTGTTCGCCTTCCCCGTGGCCGCCACGAGCATCCTGGAGCAGCTGTCGAACCTCATCGCCACGGTCATCATCGGCAACTTCTCGGGCGACCAGGGAACCCTCGCCATGGCGGCGGTCGGCTCCAATGTTCCGCTTACCAGTCTTATGCTCAACCTGTTTATTGGCATGTCGCTTGGCTCCAACGTGGTCATCGCCAACGCTATCGGCCGCAACGATCAGAACATGGTCAAGCGCGCCGTCCATACCTCGATTTTAATGGCGCTCGTGGGCTTTGTCGTCATCGCGCTGGGCGAGATCTTTGCCGAGCCCATGCTCGCCGCGCTCAACGTTCCCGCCGAGACCATGCCGCTCGCCTCACTCTACCTACGCGTCTTTTTGCTCAGCATGCCCTCGATTTTGCTCTACAACTTTGAGGCCGCGATCTTCCGCTCCGTCGGCATCACCCGCATGCCGCTGCAGGCGCTTGCCGTGTCCACCGTCCTCAACATTGGCCTGGACCTCATCTTTGTCCCAATACTCCACTGGGGCGTCGCGGGCGTCGCCATCGCCACCGCCATCGCCTACACCGTCAGCGCCGCTACGCTCTTTATCCGCCTGCTCAAGACCGACTCCGTCGTCCGCGTCACCCTACGCGACCTAGCTATCGACCCCGTCGCCCTCAAGCGCATCGTCAAGATCGGCCTGCCCGCCGGCATCCAAAGCGCCGTCTTTGCTGTCGCCAACATCATCATCCAGTCTGCCATCAACAGCTTGGGCACCGAGGTCATGGCGGCATCGAGCGCCGCCATGAGCCTGGAGTACGTGTGCTACAACCTGCTCAACAGCTTTAGCCAGGCTTGCACTACCTTTGTGGGACAAAATCACGGCGCCCGCCAGATCGACCGCTGCACCAAGACGCTCAAGGTCTGCCTGGTCGAAGGTGGTATCGTTGCACTCACCACGATCATCGTTATTGTCGGCCTGGGACGCGAGATCTTGTCGCTCTTTAACAGCGATCCCAACATCGTCTCGATCGGCTATATCCGCGTGTGTTCGATCTTCCCGGCGTACGCCTTTAGTATGTTCTACGAAAACATGTCAGGCTACCTGCGCGGCTTTGGTATCTCGCTCACGCCCGCCCTCATCACCATGATCTGCGTCTGCGGCATCCGCTTCTATTGGGTGTTCTGCGTGTTCCCGCATTTCCGCACCTTTGCGAACATCATGATGGTCTACCCCATCAGCCTGGGCACCACGGCGTTCTTTATGGTCGTGGCGGTACTACTTTGCCACCCGGCACGCACCTATCGCGCCACCCAAGCCAAAGCGACAGCCCGCTAAACACCGCACTCAACGCCACGCCAGTCATTAATTGACAATATGAGAGCTCATATAGTCGATAAAGCGCCTCGTGGCGATGGGCATGGTGTCCCAGCTGCGCCAAGCGGCCACCACGTCGCGCGAGGGGGCATGCACGATGGGACGTACGCGAATATCGGCACGCATGCCCTCGACGGTACGGCGATATAGCATACTCACGCCTAGGCCCTCCTCGACCATCGCCATGATGGTGTAGTCGTCGGTCACCTCACTCGTCACATGCGGCGACAGCCCATGCGCCGCAAATGCATCGAGCACCAGACTCTGTTCGCCCTCATCCAGCAGCACAAACGGCTCGGACGCCAGATCGGCGAGCGTCACCTTTTCCTTTGCCGTCAGCGGATGCGCGGCCGGCAACAATGCTACCAACTCGTCGTGATAGACCACGCGCTTCTCGAGCCCCGCGGTAAAACCGCGTGCCGTAAAGCAAAAATCAACCACGCCATCGTGCACCCACTGGGCGTTGCGCGTGTAATCGCCCTGCTTAAGGGTAAAGTGTACCCCCGGGTGCAGGGCCCCAAAGTCGCGGATCACGCGCGGCAACACGGTTCGACTCACGTTGGTAAACGTCGCAATACGAATATCAGTCGACGAAAGCCCCAGCAGCTCCTGACGCTTGCCCTCGAGCTCGGCCTCGGCAGTCACGATCTGGCGCAGGTACGGCAGATATTGCTTACCGTCGCGCGTAAGCGAAACGCCCTGCTTTCCGCGCTCGATAATCGTGGTGCCCAGCTCGCGCTCGAGTGCCTTGACGGCCTGGCTCACCGCACTTTGCGTATAGCCCAGCTCGTCCGCCGCGCCCTTAAGACTGCCGCAATCGACCACCATACATACAATCTGATACCGCGATGCCATCGTGCCTCCACATCGATGTAGCTGTAAAACGTTTTGCCAGGACTTTTCCCGCCAACATTAGCATTTCTTAATCATACTGAAGATACATTCGCTTTACTACATCCACATCTGGGAGCAGAATCCTTTTTGCGAAACCGTTCTGTAACAAAAGGAGTCCCATGGATCGCAAAAAAGCAATCGCGCTCTCATTTTCTGTTCCCGTCGCATGGGGCTTTTCGTACCCCCTCATGAAGATCGGCATGGACAGCATGAACGCCACGAGCATCGTTGCGCTGCGCTGCATCATCGCCTTTGCGGCCTGTCTGCTGCTCTTCCACAAGCACGCGTTTCGCATCAACCGCGACCTTATGGTTCGCGCCGCCATCATCGGTGCCATCATGGCAACCGAGCTCACGTGCATGTGCCTGGGCTCCAGCCTCACCTCCGCCTCCACCGCCGGCTTTTTGCAGAGCCTGACAGTCGTAATCGTGCCGTTTGCCAACGCAGCCCTGCTGCGTCGCGCCCCCGAGCGCAAGGTGCTCGTCGGCACCGCCATCGTCACCTGCGGTATGTTGCTGCTCTCGGGCGCCGATTTCACCAGCCTGAACCCGGGCGCGCTCATCATGCTGCTCTCCGCCTTTGTCTATGCCGGCCATATCATTGTGGCGAAGCGCTTTGTCGAAGAAGTCGATCCGTTGGCTCTGGGCGTTTGGCAGCTGGGCTTCGGCGGCTTATTCTCGGGCATTGCCGCATGCGTCTTTGGCGGTTTCACGCTTCCCGGCACGCCGGGCGAGGTCGTAGTCGTCGTCGCACTCGCACTCATCTGCTCTGCCTATGGCTTTTTCACCCAAACGCTCGTGCAGCCCCACGTGCCCGCTGAGACCACCGGCTTCGCCTTCTCGCTCGAGCCGGTCTGCTCCGCCGTCTTTTCGTTCTTCTTGGTCGGCGAGGTCCTGAGCCCCATCGCCTTCTTTGGCGCCGCTCTCATCCTCACCGGCGTCATAGTGGCAACCGTGCAGCTTCCGCGACTTCATGCGCACGCTCACGACCACGCCCACATGGCAGGAACGCCCGAGCAAGTCTCGTAGACCCCACTCTTCATACAGCCGTGGCATAAAGGTCTCCGGACGCCTTTACAATAGATGCCAACAGAGCATCTGCCATAAAGGAGCCCCATGGACACCGCAACCCGCGACCGCAACATAGCAACTTGGTTGGGCGATGCGCCGCAGCCGGTACGTGACACTACGAACCAGCTGCTCGAGCGCATCGCCCTTTTGCGTGCCGAGCAAACCATCTACCCGGCACAAGACGACATCCTCAATGCCCTCGCCTATACGCCGGCCGACCAGGTCAAGGTTGTCATCCTGGGTCAAGACCCCTATCACGGGCCCAACCAGGCCATGGGGCTGTCGTTCTCGGTCCCTGCGACGCAAACCAAGTTGCCGCCGAGCCTGCGCAACATCTATAAGGAGCTCAAAGCCGATCTGGGTTGCCCCATTCCCGCCACGGGAGACCTAACCCCATGGGCACAACAGGGCGTCCTGCTCCTCAACACCACGCTCACCGTGCGCGAGCATGCCGCGAACTCGCACGCCAAGCTGGGCTGGAGCGCGCTCACCGACTACGTTATCGAACGCTGCTGCCAGCTGCCCCAGCCGGTAGTCTTTTTGGCATGGGGCCGCTTTGCCCAGCAGATGGTCGAAGGCAAGCTCGCCGCGACCGACGCGGGCAAGGCGACCGGCAAGTTCTGCCTGGCCTCCACGCACCCCTCACCGCTTTCGGCTAACCGTGCCACGGCAGAACTCCCCGCCTTTATGGGGTCGCGCCCCTTCTCGGCAGCCAATCGGCTACTCGAACAGCACGGCTCGACCCCCGTCAACTGGACTTGCCTCGGCTAAAAATCGATACATCAAAAACGCGCCCGACGGCAATCTTGCCATCGGGCGCGTTTTGTTACTCGGGCCAGATAAACTGGGTGCGGCCGGCCTCGCCACCATCGATCAGCAGGCTCTGTCCGGTCATAAACCGGTTGGTCACGCCCACAAAGTAGATCCACTCGGCGATTTCTTGGGCGGTGGCCCAGCGCTTAAGCGGCGTGAGCTCCATAATCTGGTTCCACAGGTGTTCGTCTTCCATCACGCAACGGTTGAGCGGCGTGATAACGCCACCCGGGTCCACACTGTTGGCGATGGCCTGCGGCGCCAGGCGGTTTGCAAGGTTCTTGGTGTAGGCGATAACGCCGCCCTTGCTGGCAGCATAGGCGGGAAACTCCGATCCCGTATGTCCGCTCGCCGACCCCACATTGACCACGGATTCGATAGCCGGCGCCGGCTTGGCGGCAAGCCCCTCCCCCACAAAGGCGTAGCGCTCGGTCACGTTGATGGTGCCACACAGGTTGGCGGCGATGTCGTCAGTCGAATCCTGCGTACCGGCAACATTCACGATCACCTGAGGCTCAAGGTCGCCTGGAAACGAGTCCGGCTTGCGGACATCAACGATCAGATGGCGGTAGCGCTCGTGTTCGATCGCCGCCGGCAGCAGATCAAAGCCCACGACCTCGTGGCCCTCGTCCAAAAAGCGCTGCACGCACGCGGCTCCGATACCGCCCGAAGCGCCCGTGATCAAAACCCGCATACTTGCTCCTTAGGCGGTTGCGTGGCGCTCGAGGTACTCGGCGCCCACGTTCTCGCGCTCCCAGCCGCGCACGACCTTGTAGCCCACGGGGCTCAGGAAGACCTCGCACAGCAGCTCGGCGACGGCACCCGTCAACGAGCACATAAGGACCTGTACCCAGGTCCAACCAAAGAACGTGTGGCTTACCACAATGGCAAAGACCAGGTTGTCGATAAACTGGCCAACGCCCGTGGACACATAGGAGCGGAAGGCAAAGCTCGCAAAGTTATTCTTTTTGAGCATACGGCCGAGCGACTGGTTGAGCGTGGAGTTAACCACGGCAGAAACGAGCATTGCCAGCGAAGAGCCCAGCACCACGTACCAGGTGCCGCCGATGGTGGCGTTAAGGGCATTGTTGACCTCGATCATGCCCGTATCGTAGTACGCGCCCCACATGCCGGGCGTGAGCGAGCACGCCCAAAAGCACAGGCTCACGGCAAGGTTGACCGCCAGTGCGAGGATAGAGATTTTGATGGATGCCTTGGCGCCAAAGCGCTTGCAGATCATGTCCTGGCACAAAAACGAAACCCAGCTCACCACAAAGCCGCAATCGAGTGCCAGATACGGCAGGCTGATGAGCTCTTTGTTGGCCAGCAGGTTCATCATGATGACGCTCACGAAAAACAGCGAAACCGTTGCCGCGGGAATGCTCCGCAACAGGACCTTGTAGTCCTCCATGACCTTCTTGATCATAATGTACTCCTTTGGTTTTAGGTTTTACGAGCAGGATATCGGACCCGAACTGCTCGGACGCCCCGGTCTTGAGACGACGGTGGGTATGATAGCCGCTCACACGGCATCAGGCAAGCAAGCGGCGCGGCAGCCCCACAGGGCCACCGCGCCGATGCGTTAAAAGGCTACGTTGCCAAACTCCGACAGGATAAGATCGGGGTTGTGATCGGTTGCCCAATCCACGTTCCACGGACTCGTGAACAGCAGCAGCTTACCACCGCGCATATCCTCGACGCGCAACGTGTCGCGCGTGAGCGAAAGGGCCGGGATATCGATGGTGTCGGGGTCGTTCTGGATCCAGCGGATGTCCGTATAGGGCAGCGGCTGGCGACGAACCTCAACACGGTACTCGGCCTTGAGGCGGCGCTCGAGCACCTCAAACTGCAGCACGCCGACCACACCCACGATGACGCTCTCCATGCCGGCACCCAGCTCGCGGAAGATCTGGATGGCGCCCTCCTGGGCAAGCTCCTCCATACCCTTGACGAACTGCTTGCGCTTGAGCGTGTCGACCTGCGTAATGCGAGCGAACATCTCGGGGGCAAACGTCGGGATTTGCGGATACTGCACGTGGCGCTTGCCGGAGCACACGGTGTCACCGATGCTAAAGATACCCGGGTCGAACAGGCCTACGATATCGCCCGCGTACGCCTCGTCAACAATCGCGCGGTCATCGGCCATCATCGACGTACCGGTGGCAAGCTTGAGCTTGCGGTTGCCCTGCACGTGGAAGGCATCCATGCCGCGCTCGAACTTGCCCGAGCAAATGCGCACAAAGGCGATGCGGTCGCGGTGATTCTTGTCCATGTTGGCCTGGATCTTAAACACGAAGCCGCTAAAGTCGTCGCGGCAGGGATCGACCGGTTCGCTGGTGAGCGTATCGGTATAGGCGCGCGGCGTCGGGGCCAGACGCAGGAACTCCTTGAGAAAGGGCTCCACGCCAAAGTTGGTAAGCGCCGAGCCAAAGAACGCCGGGCTCAGCTTGCCGCAGGCCACGGCATCCAAGTCGAGCTCGTCGCCGGCGCCATCGAGCAGCTCGATGTCGTCCATCAGGTTCTTATGGTTTTCCTCGCCGATGAGCTCGTCCATGGAAGGATCGCCCAACTCGGCTTCGACCTCGGCGACCTTTTTGGTGGCGTTGGCGTGGCCGTCGCCCTCAAAGGCAATGACGTGACGAGTCTGACGATCGAACACGCCGCGGAAGTTGCGGCCGCTGCCGATCGGCCAGTTCATGGGATACGTATTGATGCCCAGGACATTCTCGATCTCTTCCATGAGCTCAAACGGATCGCGAGCCTCGTGGTCGAGCTTGTTCACAAAGGTGAAGATGGGAATGTGACGCAGTGTGCAGACCTTAAAGAGCTTTTTGGTCTGGGCCTCGACGCCCTTGGCGCCGTCGATGACCATGACCGCGGCGTCGGCGGCCATGAGGGTACGGTAGGTATCCTCCGAGAAGTCCTGGTGGCCGGGGGTATCGAGGATATTGACGCAGGCGCCGTTGTAGGAGAACTGCAGTACCGAGGAGGTAACGGAGATACCGCGCTCCTTCTCGATGTCCATCCAGTCCGAGACGGCATGCTTGGCCGAGCTCTTGCCCTTGACCGAGCCGGCGGTCTGGATGCTGCCGGTATAGAGCAGCAGCTTCTCGGTAAGCGTGGTCTTACCGGCGTCCGGGTGGCTGATGATCGCGAATGTGCGGCGCGACGAGATTTCATCCGACAGGCTTGCCATGCGGATCCTTTCTTGCATTGAGTGCATTACGTCGATGTAACCGCACTATTGTAGCCGCGAAATCCCGCCATAGGGCACCTATCAGGACAAATTCATCAGTTGGGGCCTAGGGTAGCAGTCGATGGCGGCACTCCGCAGCAGTTTGTCTCGATCTGTAACATCTAGCAGCCAAAAACTTCTCCAGTTGTTACAGATTGAGACAACCAAATGGGGTCCGCCAGCAAAATCTCAATCTGTAACAGGTAGCCGTCCAAACCGGTTCCAGATGTTACAGATTGAGATATAAGGATAGACGGGTGGCCAATGTCTCGTTCTGTAACATCTAGCCGCGCAAATCGACTCTTACTGTTACAGATTGAGACAAATAGGCAGGCGGGCAAATAACATCTCAATCTGTAACAGAAGGCGACCCAAAACGGACCCAGGTGTTACAAATTGAGATTGTTTTGGAGCAAGCGCGGCGCCGGTGGGCTATTCCGTATTTGTCTCTTGCATAACTGTATATAGTGTATATATACTGTGCTTACCGGTTATATACACGTGTAGCCCATCAGCTAAGGAGCCGCTGTGGACATCATCCTATCCAATTCGAGCGACAAGCCCATCTACGAGCAGATATCTTCGCAGGTTAAAGCACAGATACTCTCGGGCGCACTCGCTGCGGGAGCCAAACTCCCCAGCATCCGTGCACTCGCGAGCGATCTTGGCGTGAGCGTCATCACCACCAAGCGCGCCTACGCCGACCTGGAGCAGCTCGGCTTTATCTGCACCGTGCAGGGCAAGGGCTGTTTTGTCGCCGAAGGCAACCAAGAGCTCTTGCGTGAAAACCAGCTCTGCCATATCGAAGAGCTGCTCGCGAAAGCGGCAAGCCAAGCCGAGGCCCTGGGCGTCACGCGCGACAAGCTGCACGAGATGCTCGACCTGGTAGCCCCCGAAACCATGCAGTAGCCATCTGCAAGAAAGGCTATACCATGCAAAACCTTTTAGAACTCAAAGGCATCTCACGCCATGTGAGTGACCGTTTTTCGCTGCGCGACGTCACGCTTGCCGTGGAGCCTGGCCAGATCGTCGGCTTTGTGGGTGCCAACGGTGCCGGCAAAACAACGACGATTCGAGCCGCGCTTGGGCTTATCAAACTCGATGCCGGCGAGGTACACCTGTTTGAGCAGCACTGTGGCGCCGACGCACCCGGTGAGGCGCAGCGCTGCCTGCGTTCCCACATCGGTCTTGTCCTGGACACGTGCCCCTTCCCCTCCACGCTCAAGGTGGGCCAGATCGAGTCGCTCGTAGGCCCAGCGTACCCCACGTGGGACCGCGAAATGTTCGCCCGATTCATCAACCGATTTGGCCTCGATCCCAAGACAAAGGTCAAGGACCTCTCCCGCGGCATGGGCATGAAACTGCAGCTTGCCTGCGCACTCAGCCACAAGGCCAAGCTGCTCGTTTTGGACGAAGCCACCGCGGGCCTCGATCCCATGGCACGCGAGGAGCTGCTTGATGAGCTGCTCGCCTTTGTTTCCGACGGCCTGCACAGCGTGCTGCTCTCGAGCCACATTACGTCCGACCTCGATCGCGCTGCCGACCGCGTCATCTGCATCGATAACGGCTCGATTGTGTTTGACCTGCCGCGCGAGGACATTACCGACCGAGCCGGCATCGCCCACTGCACCCAAGCACAGGCCGCCGAGCTTATGGCTTGCGTCGAAGGTGCCCGCGCCGCCCGCCATGCCTACAGCGTGGACGTACTCGTACCCAACCGTCGCGAAACACTCGAGGCCTTCCCCGAGATTCCCTGCGATCGGGCAACCATTGATGACTATCTGCGCCTCATGCTGAAAGGGGCTTCGAAATGAAACGCGCCTTTATGTCCGAACTCGCCATCGTTCGCACGCTCATCCCGAGCATCGCGGGCGTCGGCCTGTTTATCTTCGTCGTGCTGACTCTTGCCAACGCGTCGGATGGCGATTCCGGCATGAGCGCCGGCGCCTGCGCCGTCAGCGCCATGTCGCCCATCATGGTCATGAGCTCACTGGCAGGCTTCGACAATCAAAACGGATGGGAGCGCTATCGGGCAACGCTGCCCATCTCGCGCAAAGACATTATCTGCGCACGCTACCTGAGCATTGTCGCATTTTCGGCCGTCATGGCGTGCGTCACCGCGCTTTTGAGCATCGTCGTCATCCCGCTCTTCAACAGCGCGGGCGTCCCTTCGACGGGGCAGGCTGTCTTTGAAATCACAATAGCCTCCGCCGCATCGATGCTCATCTCCCTCATGATGGTGTTTTTGGCACAGCCACTGTTCTTTCGATTTGGACACATGGAGGCGCTGCGCCTATCCGTTGGCCTGTTTGCCCTGCTCGGATGCCTTGCCATGGCAATGCTGAGCTCCTCCAACCCCATTAGCAACTGGCTCATGTCGATTGCTGGGGCGAATCCCGATCCCGCCGTCCTTGGCTGTCTGTGTGCAGGAATTGCCGTACTGGCGCTCGCACTATGTGCAATCAGCTGCGCTGTCAGCACCAAGGTTTATCGAGTACGCGATCTGTAATCGACAGCTAAAAAAGCTTAGGTGGTACCCCGCTAATTTTTTCAATGAAACAAGGCAGCATAGCGTCACCACCGCCCCTCACGGCAGGCCGTCTAGTTCTTGGCAACCAAAAAGACACCGTCAGCATATCGAAGGTGAATACTTTTCCGAGAAGTGAACGAGTAAAAACAGTGCCCTGTAGCATCGACATTTTTAAGGACTCAATTCCTGCGGTTTTTGTCTAAGAATCCTGCAGTTTTGTTCGAAAAAAGTGTGCATGTTCCAGGGGTCCAGATTTACTCGTTCACTTCGCGGAAAACCATTCACCTTCGATTCGAGCCTTAACCAAATGCCCTCTCGAACTATGGCCCCTGTCTCACCACAGCGATATCAAAGCTTCATGGCGGGACGGTATCATCGGACGAGCGCCGTAAATCTGGCGCGGTCGTTCTTTGGGGAGGCATTTCACCCGTGTCGTGGGTCGCAGCAGCATTTGTGTCGGCTTTCTTTGCCGGCATCACATCTGTCCTGGCCAAATGCGGCATCAAGCAGACCGACTCCGATGTCGCGACGGCCATTCGCACCTGCGTGGTGCTCGTTTTCGCCTGGGCAATGGCGGGCATTTCTGGATCCATTGGAACCATCGGCAGCATCGAACCCAGATCTTGGCTCTTTCTCGTCCTCTCGGGACTCGCTACCGGTGCTTCGTGGATCTGTTACTTTAAGGCGTTGGGCATCGGAGACGTCAATAAGGTCGTACCGGTCGACAAGATGAGCACCGTACTCGCCGCACTGATCGCCATCGTACTTTTTGGCGAGACGAGCAACCTTGCGGTTAAGCTCGTGGGAACCGCTGTCATCACCCTCGGCACGTTTTTAATGATCGAGAAGAAGCAGCCTGCCGGACCCGAGCAGCAGCAAGACCGGACCTGGCTCGCTTACGCCCTCGGCGCCGCCGTGTTCGCGGCGCTCACGTCCATCCTTGCCAAGGCTGGCATCGAAGGCGTCGAATCCAACCTGGCCACGGCAATCCGTACCTGTGTGGTACTGGTTATGGCATGGGCAATCGTGGCAGCTAAAGGCAAGATGGGCCAAGCCGTGCGCGTAGACCGCTACGAACTCGTATTTCTCGCGGCATCGGGCATTGCGACTGGCGCATCGTGGCTGCTATGCTACTACGCCATCGCCACAGGCCAGGTGAGCGTCGTGGTGCAGATCGACAAACTATCGATTGTCGTATCGATACTATTTGCGCACTTGGCATTCAACGAAAAACTCTCACGGCGCAGCGCCATCGGTCTCGCCCTCATCGTACTGGGCACCGCCGCGCTCGCAGTTTGGAAGTAGCGCGGCCAGCAGCCGCTACATCCTCACACCTGGCTTGGGATGCCTGTACTGACCGTGGGATGCCGTGCGTTTACCGTGCGAGATGGCAAATTTGGGACAACAGTGCAGGCAACGAAGGCAGGCTGCGAACTCCGGCTTTGTCCAGACGGGAAGGCCGTCGCGCATCTCAATCGCCGCCATGGGGCAGCGCTTGGCACACAGGCCGCAGCCGATGCAGCGATCGGCATCGACGGCAAACTTGCTCGTCTGCTGCATACGCGGCAGCCCAAACGCATGATACGCGCACGATGCAAACAGGGGCACGCGATGGCGCATCATATTGCCCGTGCGCCGCTCCCGCACCGCCTCGATCACAGCATCAATCTGCGCCTCAGCAGCCCTATTGATACCCTCAACCTTTTGAGGGTCAGACAGGTCGAAAACAGGCGTCCAGGTATCAGGCATCTTGACGCTCATCGCCGCATCTAACTCGAGCCCACGCTCGTGTAGCAGATCGCGGGCGAACTTGGCCGATTGCCCGGTCGTCGAACCATATGTCGAGACATAGAACGTATAGGGGCGCTCGCCGCCCTTTGTGCCGGCAGCAACCGATAGGTCGACAGTCTTCAAAAACTCGATCATTGGCGTCGGCAAACCCCAGGCGTATACCGGGGCGACAAACCCCAGCCGACAGGGGCCTTCCATCACAGCAAGGTGAAGGATCTCGGCATCAAAGCGCTCAATCGACATAACTTTGTCGCTTGTCGCCGCTGCAATGCGACGCGCCACATGCTCGCTGTTCCCTGTCGCGCTAAAGTACAGGATCATCTCGTACCCCTGGAATTGACTCGTGAAAAACCGCGCTACTTGCGCAGCGGCTTGGGCAGCGGAATGCCGGCGGCGATAACGGCGGCGATGATCATGCAGACGATACCCTTGAGCGGGAAGCACATGAGCAGCAGGCCCACGACCATGACGGGCTGACGCATAACGGCGCCCATCGTCGATGCCGTGCAGACGGCGACGCAAAAGACCGGATCTGCGCCGGTGAGGATGGCAAGGCCATAGCCCAGGCTTACGCCCGAGAAGATAACCGGGAAGAAGTGGCCGCCGCGCCAACCAAGGTTGATGAGGGCGGGGGTCAGCATGGCCTTGACCAGACCGGTCGCGATAAGCACGCCGGCGGGAATGGTCAAGTAGGTTTCCATGAGCACGTCGGCCTGGGTCTCGCCGGCAAACATGGTGTAGGGCAGGACCGTGCCGCAGGTGGCGAGCGCCAGACCGGCCAGCATGGCCTTGACGACAGGACGCTCCCCTATTGCATGGGACAATGCCTCGCTTGCATGCTCGGAGACAAAGTACAGCCAACCGCAAACGGTGCCAACCAACGCCAGCGGAATGAGCCAGGTAAGCTCCAGGTTGCCCACCTCGGCGGACTCGAACCTGGGCATGCCCATGCCGCCGCCCATGAGCTGGCCGAGCAGCAGATAGGTGCCCAGGCCGCCGGCAATCGCAATGCCGTAGACCACGGTCTTCTGTGCTTTGGGCAGCTTGATCGTGATCTCGTCGGACGCAGAGCCCTCGTCGCCGTCGGCGCTACCGGCAAGCGGCGCCACAAAGCCAAAGACGGGCGCGGTAAAGAGCGCCGTCAGGGCAGCCTGGGTACCCAGCAGCGTGAGCTCCCTAAACTCGGCGCCAAAGCGACGCATGCGGTCGCCGACCCAGCTGCACAGACCGGCGATAACGCCGGTCAGGCCGGCCTCCGGTCCAATGCTTCCGCCAAACAGCAGCGGCAGCAACGCCGCGAGCGAAAGCTTGCCCAGGTTGTCGTATGGGTAGCGCCCGTCTTGCTTAACCTTAGCCATCACCTGGTTGAGATCATCGGTCTTGGTGCCTGTCATCTTTTCGTACAGACCGATTAACAGGCCGCCCAGCAGGCAGACAAAAAACGGGTATGGCAAAAAGCCAAACGGACCGCTGGCAAGCTCGGGCGAAGCGACGCCCAGCGCGTGCGGAATCTCGGTCCATAGATAGTCGATACCGTGCTCCATCGCAAAAAAGAACAGCCAGACCGCGGCGCCTGCGAACGCACCGGTCACGGCAACGCTAACTAAAAACAGCGCACGGTTTTTGGGTTTTGCAAGGCTATCCATCGGGTCCTCCCGTGGCCAAAATCGACAAAGATAGGTTTTATTTTAGAGCGAATGTGGCCCAGACAAGCCAACCATCCGCGCTGCAAACGGCGCCAACGGGAAGCACGGCGGGACAGGCTCAAGGCTCATCCGTTGATAATCGAGGCAATCTCGTGCAGGTCCTCGGCAAAGTAGATGCCCTGTTGGCGCCGCGGGCTCGATAGGCCCTTATCGATCATGTGCCCGAGCAGCGCCTTGAGGTCGTTGTAGTAACCGTCCAGGTTATACAGGATGCACGGAGCACTCAGGTGCCCCAACGACACCGCGGACATGACCTCGGCAATCTCCTCGAGCGTGCCCGTCCCACCGGGAAAGGCAATGAACGCATCACCGAGTTCGATCATCTTTGCCTTACGCTCGGCCATGTCGCTCGTCACGATGAGGTTGTCGATTCCGTCGTGCTGAAACTCAGCCTCGATAAAAAAGCTCGGTTCCACACCCGTCACGTGCCCGCCGGCATCGAGCACGCTATCGGCGAGCGCACCCATCAGGCCTGACTTGGAGCCGCCGTATACCAGCGCGTGTCCGTTGGCGCCAATCCAGTTGCCCAGCTCCTGCACCGCGGGCAGAAACGCCGGGTCATTACCGACGCTGGCACCCAGATACACGGTGATATTCATATTCAGTCCCCCTCATCGTGACGCACGGCGCCCGTTCTAGCGCTGGCGTCGACGATACTCGCGCACGCGACGCGAAAGATCGGCGAGCTCGTCACGATCGAGCTCTTCCAAATGCTCAAGATCGTCCATAAAGCGCGCCATGGTGTCCTTTTGGCGCATCTTGATGAGCGTATTGCAGTAGTTCACCGCCACGCCCGTAAGCATGGCGATGTAGAAGATGCTGATGACGCTCAAGACGACGGTAATCGCGCGGGCAACTGGTGTCTCGGCCGGAATGTCACCAAAGCCGATGGTCGAGACCGTCTCAAAGCTAAACCAAAGTCCATCGCCAAAGGTGAGGGTCGTGGGCTCGGACAGCCAGACGGCCGTTGAACACAATAGATAAAAGACGAGAAAGAGGCCCGTGATACGCACGAAACCGGCCTGACGCAACACATCGGCCAGCGTCCTCAGCTTTTTCATCGAGACCCCCTTTTTTTCAGGACAATCAATCGCTTTTGGTCGGTATTGTCCCACGCCTCCCCTGCAAACGGAACCAATCATCAAGAACGCTTCTAAACGACGGGTTGTGAGGGACAATCCTCCCACGACAAAACGAAGCACGTTTCAATCTGCGGAAAACGGGGCGTTCCCATCGGCCTCGCAGCCTGAACTAGTATCTTGATATAGACACACCGCCCACCGTCGTGCACGCAACACGCGGAAAGAAAGGAAGCCCACGATGTTTAGACCTCTTCGCAGGAAGAAGCGTGCTATCACCGATCAAGAGGCACGAGAGCTGCTCGTCAATTGCAAGCGCGGCGTTTTTGCCGTCAACGGAGACGACGGCTATCCTTACGCCATTCCCGTTAACTACTACTTTGACCCCGAGCACAACAAAATTTACTTTCATGGAGCCAAGGCGGGGCATAAGGTCGATGCACTCAAACGCAGTGACAAAGTCTGCTTTACCGTCTATGGCAACGATTGGTACAAAGACGACGACTGGGCACCCTATGTTCAGAGCACCGTGGTTTTTGGCCGTTGCCGCCTCGTAAACGATGACCCGGCGTTTGTCGAAGACAAAGTCCGACAGTTTGCCCTCAAGTACTATCCTTCTGCCGAAGAGGTCGAAGAGGAGATCAAGCAAAGTATCAGGGGCGTCCAACTGTATGAAATTACGATTGAGCACCTTTGCGGCAAGCAAATTCAAGAAAAGTAGCAGACGTGGAAAACGCGCTCGCAAACCTCTGTGCTCTATGCGTCCATGCACATTGACGACATGGGCGCAAGCCGCAGTACCCGAATCGTGCGGCCCCTATACCCCAAAAACGTAGCGGTCTAAGCAGTCGCACGCTTCCTTTACGCGCGAAAGCGGCAGCGCCAGATTCACGCGAATGTGGCAGGGTCCGTGGAACGGGCGGCCGTCCTGATACCCCACGCCCACGCGCGCCCCCTCGTCGAGCAGCCACTGAATATCGCGGCCATGCTCGCGGCACCACTCGGTGCAGTCCAGAAACACCATATAGGTTCCCTGCGGACGTGAATAGGACACGCCCTCAAAATGCTCGCCCACGTAATCGCAGAAGTACTCGATATTGCCGGCAAGCACCTGGTTGAGCTCGTCCAGCCACTCGTAGCCCTGCGGCTGGTAGGCACCGATAAGCGCGTGCATCGAAAGGACATTCATCTCGTTGTAGTGGGTCTTGTTGGACACAGCGCACACGCGGTCGCGCAGCGTCTCGTTGTAGATGATGTGGTAGCTGCCGATCAGGCCCGCCAGGTTAAACGTCTTGCTGGGCGCGTAGAGGGCAACCGTGCGCATGCGGGCGTCCTCACTTACCGACTGCGTCGGGATATGCTTGTGCCCCGGCAGGATGATATCGGACCAAATCTCATCCGAGATCACCACGCAATCGTGCTGGCGGTAAATGTCCATGGCGCGCTCGATCTCGCCGCGCTCCCATACGCGGCCGCAGGGATTGTGCGGCGAGCAGAACACCGCGGCATGGATGTGGTTTTGGGCAAGCTTGCACTCCATGTCCTCAAAATCCATGCGCCACACGCCCTGATCGTCGAGCTTAAGCGGGCTGTGGACAATACGATAGCCCGCAGCCTCGATGGACTTGGTAAAGCCGATGTAGGTGGGACTGTGGACCAGCACCGCATCGCCCGGCTGGACATATGCGCGCAGCGTCGACACGACACCGCCCAGCACGCCGTTTTCGTAGCCGATATGCTCAGGGAGCAGGCCCTCGACGCCATTACGGCGACTCTGCCATTCGATGATGCGGTCGAAGTACTCGAGGCGCGGATTGAAATAGCCAAACATGGGGTGCTGGGCGCGCTGAATGATGTACTCCTGGACCGTGGGCACCGTGGCAAAGTTCATGTCCGCTACCCACATGGGAATGCGGTCGAAGCCCTCGTCGGGTGCGTTCGGAGCCATACCGGGAATCTCGCCCCAGGAGTCAACGGCGATGGCGTCCATGCCGTGGCGGTCGATAATCGAGCTAAAGTCGTATTTCATGCTGAGCTCCCATGCAAAGCGGATTGTTTTGGTAGGCGTTATTGTCCACCAGCATGGGCGGTTTTGGCATGGGGTTTGGCGTTGAATTTGGCGGGTGCAGACGAATGGCCGATTAGTCCTGCGCCTCGTTGACGGCGACCACCGTCAGCCTGGTTCCGTCAACGGTAAAAGACACGTCGAGTCCGGCGTATGCCATGTGATAAACACGGTTTGGCTCATGCTTGCTACCCGCGCGGCGCGGATCTTGGCGGAGGACCTCGACCAAGCCGGGGAGCTTTTCGGGCGGGACCATATCCTGCAGTGCTTGCGGAAACTCAACATCGAGCTCTTGCCACGGAGCATCCTCAATCCAGCCCCCGATCGCATCCGGGTGGCAGTCCGCAAACGGAATGTATGGCTTGATATCGTAGATGGGCGTGCCGTCACGAAGGTCGGCCCCCAGCACATGGATGATGGGACCATCGTCGGTGAGCTCGACACGGTCGAGCTTGACGCAGGTAAGACCGATGGGATTAGGGCGAAACGGACTCCGCGTGGCAAACACGCCCACGCGCTCGGCTCCGCCCAGACGCGGCGGGCGCACAGTCTTCGACCACTTGACGTTGGTGCCGGACCTGTCCTGCGACCTGGCATCGGCAGCTATGTCCTTTGCCGTGCCGCCGGGCGTTCCGTTTTCGAAGCGCCACAGCAGCCATAGGTGAGAGAAGGAATCCAGACCCTCAACCGCTGCATTGGAGGCAAATTCCGGCTCAAAGACGATGCGGCCCTGCAGATGAGGCGCCAAAAAGCTGTTGCGCGGAATGCCGAACTTCTGCGGCAGGTCAGTGCGTATGTACGCGATAGGCCTCATTATACCCCCGGTTACAATTTATTCCGACATAAGAGCAGGTCGACGCAGGCCTTTGACTTGCACATGATACCAATCTGCACTTAAACAATCACCGAAAAGACGACCGTTGCACAACCCATTTTCCGCTAATGCGCATGTAGGCCGCTCAACAAGTCGAAGGAAATGCCTCGCCACGGTCATGATTGTTTTATCAAAATTTGCAGACATTCTTCAGACATTCTTTAAGGAGGTTAGGTATGGAATCGAGTCATGTCTAGAGGGGTACATCGCAGAGCCGCCGCAGGTCACGCTGACGGTGAGCTACATCGCTAAGCGCATTTGTTCAATTTAGGGCGTGGGTGGCTAGAGCGAGTCACCCACGCCCTTTCGTTTGACCCCTCGGGACGGAGAAAAACGAATCACCTGTGCCGGGCCCATGCAAAAAAGCTGTACGCCAGCATCTAAAGATGTCGAAAAATGTCGACTTTGGATGCTGGCGTACATGTTTGGGCCGTATGGGTTGGGGTGGCACGGTTGAAATGCGCGTGCTAGAGCAGGTTCTTTTGTACCCACGTGATGATGTCACTCGACTCGTAGAGTGGCTTGCCGTCGATGAACAGGCAGGGAACCTGGCGTTTTCCGCCGACGGCGATGAGTGTCTGCTCGGCTTCGGGGTCGGTCGAGATATTGCGTTCGGGAATGGTCACGCCGTTATCGGCCAGAAAGCGCTTGACCTTTATGCAATACGGGCAGCCGGTCATAACGTACAGTGCGAGCTCGTGATCAGTAGCCATAGGTCTCCAATCGGTTGAGGTTTCGATTGAAATACCCAAAGCCGCCGCGGTCTATGCGTGAGCCGACGACTCGATAGCTTGGACCAGAAACGCCGTGGCTCCGGTACCGCAGGGCTTGTCGTAGTAGTCGATAAAGCGCTTGTCGGCAAGATAGCCGTGGGCGAGGCCCAGGTATGCTTCGTCTTGGGGTTCGTGTCCCCAGTTAAGGCCAATCCATCGACGGTGCATTGCGACAAGTTTGCGGGCCTCGTTGCTCTCTGGGTCGCCAATGCCCATGGCAATCGAAAGCTGACCCAGAACAGCGTGTTCAAGTTCCTTCATGTCGTTCCATGTCTCGGGGTCCATGTCCAGCAGCGCCTCGTTTGCTGCGTCGATCGCCTCGTTTCCGTAGCGCTTCCGGGCTTCGGCGCCGTAGCGCTCCTCGTTTTTCTGCACGGTGCGCCAGCGCTCCAGTTGCGGCAGCACGGCGCCCATGAGCGAGACGGCTTCGTCGAGCGACATACCGGTGTTTTGCGCCAGCCGCGGGGCACAATCCTCGATCATCGCCTCCATCGTGGTCTCGTAGGTGTACTCGCCGTGGTCGTAGCACCACTTGCAGTAATGATCGGTCGCGGTGTCCGCAGCATCGGTACCGCAGTCCTCGGGCGTGAGTATCATGCCACAGCTCTGGCAATAGTGCTCGGGCATTTCGAGCAGGTGGGACAGCGGTTCTCCGGTTACGGCGGCAATGAGCTTCATCATGTCGATGCCCGATGTGACCTCGCCGCGCTCCCAGCGGCTGACGGCTTGGCGTGTGACGAAGAGCTTGGCGGCGAGGCCTTCCTGCGTGAGATTGTGCGCGCGGCGGATGGCGACGAGCTTGTCTGCGAATGCCATGACGACTCCTTCCTGCGGGTTTGTTCGCTGGTTAAAGTATGGCCGCGGGTACGCGGGCTGCCAAGCAATCGTTGGTTGCGCATAACGAAAAGCCCCGCCGGAATATCCGACGGGGCTTCATTCAATGGCAAGAAGTGCGCGGCCTAGAGCTCGTTGCGCTTCTTCATGACGACGGCGGCGCCGAGGGCGGTCGCGCCGAGTGCGACGATGGCGAGGGCGTTCGCGCTCTGGTCGCCGGTCTGGGGAAGAGCCTTGCGAGAGGTCTTCTTTGCAGCGGGCTTCTCGGTTGAGGGCTTCTCGGCGGGGGCGGCAGCAATCTCGTGGGTGTTCGTGATGGTTCCCTCGTTGCCAACGGTCGCGTTGTCCGTGGTGTAGCCGTCGATGTTCGCCTGGGTCACCTGGTAGGCGATCTCGTGGCGGACACCGTTCTCGTCATAGGCGTACTTGCGGACGTTGTCGAAGACAACGTTGTAGGTGTCGCCGTTCTCCACAATGACGGCCTGCGCGTCGGTGGGCTCGCCGTCAGCGGTGAGCGTGAGGTACTTGGCGAAGTCCTCGGCGCTCGGGCGGATACCGTCCTTGTTGGAGGAGTCCTTCCAAGCGACAGTTACGTTTACTTGGGTGTAAGCGGGGGTGATGGTGAGCGTGCCGGGGATGACTTGGACCTGGACGTAGCCGGAGGTATCGTCGCCGACGAGCTGATAGTAGTGGTAGCCCTCGTAGTCGAGGCTGCCGATGCCCGTGCGGTTTTTGGCGGTGTTGCTGGTGTAGGGCGCAGGAATCTTCTCAGGGTCGGTCGCGACGGTGATGTCGTACTCACCGGGCGCGTAGTTGGCCTTCTCGGCGGCATCGCAGCTGAGGATGAAGTCGGAAAGGTTGAGGGGGTTGTTGGGGTTGCCGCTCAGCACGTTGAGGTCGGCGGCGAGGGAGGGCTTTTCCTCGCCCTCCTGTATGGTCACGTTCGGGACTTTGAGCTGATACTGCGTCCAGACGCTGTGGCGAATTGAGTTGTCGGCGTAGTCCTCGTACTTGCCGATGCCGTGAATGTTCTCCCACACGAAGCCGGCGGCAGTCATTCCATCGTCGGAATCCTTCCACTCGGTCTCGCTCGAGGGATTCCAGCTGCGCTGGTCTGTGTAGTAGTACCGGCGGACGAAATCCGTACCCTCAACGAGCTCCTTGCCGTTCTTGTCCTTGACGGTGCTCTTGAAGTGGTGCTCCTGGCCGTTATAGGAAACGGACTGCGGTGCGGAAGCCGTGAACTGACCTGCCTCGCCGGCCAGCGCGGTCACCGGCAGCGCGAGGACGACGGCGGCAACGAAGGCCACCGCTAAAGCAATAAATCTGCTATGACTGTGCTTCACTTGTGTTCCCCCCCCCTGTAAGGTTCGGTTATGAAATACGTGGTTAGGGGCGCATCAACTACCTATTGGAATTGGCCCTGCGACGAATCGCCTCACCAAAGCCGAGCACCGCAGTGCCAACACCGGCGAGGGCGGCAGTCATCACGGCGCTGCTTTTATCACCGGTCGAAGGAAGTGACTTGGTGCTCTTGGTCTTCTTGGTAATCTCCTTCTTGGGTTTATCACTCGGCTGAACGGGCTTCTTCGTCCACTTACCGTAGAGCGTCATCGAACCCGTCAGCGAATCGCCGTCGTTCCACAGGACCGTGCAGTCCTCGTCGGTATACCAACCATCGAACGTCCAACCATCGACGGCCTTCTGCTCCTTGGCGGCATACGCAGAACCAACCTCAAGGCCCTCATCGGCATCGGGCAACTTTGCCTTCTCGGGGGCTTCGCCGACATACTGGTAATCGACGTTCACCAGGCCATGGGCAGCCTTGAATGCAACAGGGGCTTCTTTTGCCTCGTAAGTACCAGGTTGAGCAGCCTCTACATATTTGGCCTCGCCATGAGCGGACCAGCGAGAGTCTTTTGCATCGACATACCAACCATCGATCGCATGACCGCAGCCCTCAAAATCGGAAAGCATGTTGTTATGCGTTGCGCCGAAGGAGATGGTACCGCCCTTCTCGACATAGAGGTCATCGCCAGCAAGAGCAGCGTTGTTATTGTCGATCACCGCCGAAGCAGGAAGCGTAAGACTGGCTCCGTTGCGCATGACTACGCCGCCACCCATCTGAGCGGTATCTTTCTTGGTGGAGCAGTTCTCCTGAGAGGCATCGTTGCGCGTAATGGTAAGGCCGGAACCCTCGGCGAACGCAGCCTGCGCACCGGAATCAAGGAAGAGGCCGATGACTTTGTTGCCAGTGATGGAAACTGTAGAAGCAGCGTCAACATCGAGCCTTGCGTTCGCCTTCATCAGACGCATGCCAGCGTTCCAGTAGCTCGTGCCCTTAGTGCCGGAAATCTGAACATTCGCGCTCTTGAACTCGCCCTTGCCAGTAAAAATGATGCCCGTGAGAGCGTTATTGCTGGCCGTAACCGTAGAGCTATTGATGGTGAGGTTACCGGCGGAAAGGCCGTGAGAGCCGTTACCAGAGAAGTCAACCACGGAGCCATTCTTGATATTAAAGTGCGAACCATTCGAACCGTTGCCAGTCGAGTTCACGACGTTGACCTTCGAGTTGTCGACCGTAACGACGAAGGTGCCCGTGAAACCAGAACGGCAGTGATCGGAGGTGTAGGTAGAGCCGCCTTCGATGTTCACGTTGTAGCCGCCGTCGCCGCCATCCCACTCAAGAGCGTCCTGCTTGTAGTTCTTAATGGTGAGATTAGAGCCATTCTTCAGGTTAAGCTTATTGTTGCTACAGAAATAAATGGCATGAACGTTGCCGGCACCGGTGCCGTCCATGGTGAGCGTAGCGCCATCGAGCGTGAGCGAGGCATTCTTGCTCGCGCACACAGACATCCATTTCCACTCGGCGGTATACGGAGTGGAGCCAACGCCGGCCATGCTTGCATTGACGTTCTTGAGCACAAGCGCGTGGCCCCAAAGGGCAATGCCCTTGTCGGTGAACTTCAGCGCGTGGCCATTGCCGTCGATGGTGAGGTCCTTGTCCAAATTAAGGCCCGAAGTCTCGGCATGAGCTTGATGGTCGCGCCGTCAGTTTTCTTGGCGGCAGCAAGCGCTTCATCAAAGGTCGCGTACTGGGTCCCGTTAAACTCTGCGACAGAAGCACCGTTCCTTGCGCCCGCAGAAGCACTTGCGGCAACAGGAGCCGAGGAGGGAGTGGTCGCAGCAGATTCGGCAGAAGAGGCGACAGGCGTGCCAGATTCGTTCGCAGACGCGGCATCGACTTGGGGCTTGGCAACCGTGCTCACCGAAGACGCCTCAACGGCAGGCTCAGAAACAGAAGCAAAACCGTCATCCGCAAAAGCCTGAGGTGCAAGAAAGCAGAGGGATGTCATAAGCCCTGCTGTTACCGCAAGAACGGCATGGGAGCGTTTTTTCATGGAATGCCTTTCCTTTCGTATCGAGCCCGGCAGAACGCCGGCACAACTTTCTTACGCCACTATTCTAATGGCATAAGCGAAATACGCTTCAGGATATAGCTCAAGTGTTACCACATTGTAAATATTTTAAATAGTCATAGTACCATCACATTTTTGGCAAGTTTCTTGCACGACTTTTGGTGCCAGTCCCAAGCCTCTGGGAGTTGGCACCAACAAGACGATTTGCTTCCTTCGTTCCCCTACAGATCAGTTATCCGTGGAAACGAGCGGTAGGCGCGAGCGGCTGCTCGCGAAAGACCCGTTCGACGGCGGCGCGGTATTCGTCGACCTTTTTGGTCTTGCGCACGAGCTTGTGGACGGTGGCAGGATCGGCAAAGGCGCACTTGGCGTAGAACCACCACTCCTTCATGCGAAAGACTGCATTGCCGCCAATCTCTTCTGCATATGCCGCAAACAATGTGTCGTGGAAGCGTTGCATCTCGTCGGCCGTAGCAGCAGGACCGCCCTTGATCATGCGAGCCAGCGCGGGGTTTGCGAGCAGACCACGCCCCAACATCACATGGCGCGTGCCGGGATAAGCCTTCACCAGCGCGCCCATGTCCTCAAGATCAAAGATGTCACCGTTGTATGCCACCGGAAACGGCGCCCGCTCCAACGTCTCGCCGTAAAACTCCTTGCGCGGCGAGCCCGTATAGCGGTCCTTTTGCACGCGCGGATGCACGATCAGCTCTGCCAGCGGCATGCGGCAGTACAGATCGAGCACGCGCTCGTATTCGTCGTCGCTCTCGAGTCCCAACCTAGTCTTTACCGATACCGGCAGCGGAGAGCGTTTGCACACATCGCTCAAGAACACCTCGAGCTCATCGAGATGGCGCAGAAAACCCGAGCCCTTGCCCTTGGCGACAACCGTCCCCGAGGGGCAACCCAAGTTGAGGTTGACCTCGCGATAGCCCATGTCGGCGAGCACCTGCGCCGCCCACACAAACTCGTCCGCATTCTTGGACATGAGCTGGGGCACCACGTTGAGCCCTTGGTTGTTAGCTGGATCGACTTCCTTAAACGCCTTGCCGCCAAAGCGATTGCCCACCCGCGGCGGCGGCAAAAACGGCGTGTAGTAGCAGTCGAGCGCACCAAAGCACTCCGCATGCACGCGACGGAACACATGCCCAGTAATTCCCTCCATGGGGGCAAGCGAAAGGATCATCTACTCTTCTCTCATATCAACGAATGTGACAAAAAGGGACCGTCCCCTTTGTCACATGCATTATGCCTTGTGCTTCAGGCAATTCACAAGGCAGAGATAACTACTTGGCGATGGCCACCCCTCCAGCTGCCCCCGTGCAACGAAGGTGAATGACGCCCACAAACAGCAAGAAGGGCCGCCCCACAGCAGCTCCCTCACTCGCCACTTATCCTTTGGTAGCGACTTCATGCTCCAAAAGACGAGGTTCACGATCAAGTGATCACCAATAGCACGCTGTTGACCGCCATGCCTGAACAACAGATACCCTACACTCATCTATACTCAAGAGCGTGTGCGCATCGCCCAAAAACGATGAGAGTCGAGGCCCCCATGCAGCAGCTCACCGAACAAGAAAAGAAACGCATCCAGCGGTACTGCACATACCCCAAGATCGCAGCGACCGCACTCGTCATGTCGTTCGTGGCATGCCTGTTGATGTTGCCGCTCCAAATGATCAACGATATCGCGTTCCACCAAAAGGAATTCCAACCCGCGGGCATATATACCGCCATTGCACTCACCGCAATCGAACTCGCCATCTTTTGCTATTGCGCTCTTGCGCCGCGCTTTGGAATGCAGGGCAAACAGTGGAAGGAGCTGCAGAGCAGGCTTGCGGTGGCCCAGACCAACAAAGACCGTTCCGCGGAGGTCGCCAGCGTGCTCGCCACGCAAGCTGCCGGCCGCCTGCTCAAGAACAGCGATAACGATCTCGCGCGCAACCTAGGCGGCGCCGCAGAGGTTGCCGGAGCCGTAGGGGCAGTCGCCACGGCGGCAGACGTGCTGGCCGAAACCTCGAGCAATGCCGAGGCCATGGCAAACGCATACGGCGTGACGATTCCAAGCATCAAGAAGCAGATCATAGCTCTCGCGGTGTTGCCCGCCATTGTGCTGCTTGGCGTCTACATCCCGCAGTTTGTCCAGGGAAATAACGAGCTTCAGGCAAGAAAGGCTGCAGCCGCCGAGCAGCTCGCCATCGCGCAAGATGCCTTGGACCCCGCGTGCGAACGCGTCGCGGCAGACGACCCATACGAGTCGTATCACGACTACGGCTACCGCATTATCGGCTATCTGCGCGATAATGACCTCGACGCTCAAGCAGCCTATGTCTACCTTTCTTTCGATGCAGATGGCATGCTCACGGACGTCGATTACACCAGCCAGATCGACCCCGAGGCAAGCCTTGCAGACAACCTCGCCCGCGCCGAGCAGGATATCGCGACACTCTGCACCCCGCTCAACGGGTTGGACATTTCCGTTGCCACACCGGGCCTCCTCACGCCATGCAGCCTGTCGGATGAATTTAAACAGGCATTTTTAGCCGGATCCTTATACGAGGGGATCAGTATCAAGACGGAGGACGAATCTATCAAGTCGTACTACACCTTTGACACCGAGCCCAAAGAAGAGTTCGACGAATACACCCGTCCGGTAATTAGCCTCATGCTCTCCGCAAAGGAGGACTAGCAGCTTACGCCCTAATTGACGCTCGCGAACATCGTCTATATCTCGAGGTCTAATACTTTTTCCGAAAGTATTAGACCTCGATTTTACAAGCCACTCAATGTGACAAAGGGGCTGTCCCCTTGTCACATTATTCGGAGCGCAGGGCTTCCACGGGGTCTTTTTTGGATGCGCTGCGGGCCGGCAGCAGACCGGCAACGACCGTCAGCAGCACCGAAATCGCGATGAGCACCAGCGCATCCTGCACGGGCAGGCTCATCAGATTGGGTACCTGTTTGGCAGCAAGCGCCCAGGCATTAACCGGAAAGCTCACGGCCACCACGACGACAATAGCAAAGACGCCGGCAATGAGGCCCTCGATAAAGGTCTCGGCATTGAACACGTTGGCCACGTTGCGCTTTGACGCGCCGATCGCGCGCAGGATGCCAATCTCCTTTTTTCGCTCCAGCACGCTGATGTAGGTGATGATGCCGATCATGATGGAGCTCACCACCAGGCTGATGCTCACGAATGCGATGAGCACCAAGCTGATGGTGTTCACGATGTCGGTCACCGAACCCATGATGATGCCCATGTAGTCGGTGTACGAGATCGCCTGTTCATCGTGGCCGGCGGCTTTGACCTGCTTGTTGTACGCATCGATGTGATCGAGCACACGCTCCTTGGCCTCAAAGTCGCGCGGGAAAATCTTGACCGAGATGGGGTCGGCCTCATCCGCATAGCCCAACGTGGTCAGATTGTTGTCGTAGGTGAGCTTCGAAGCCTTGGCATAGCCCATCATGAGCGAACTCAGATCCTCGGCATCCATGTTGAAATGGATGGCATGAGCAAAGGCGCTCGCATCCACACGCATAGCGCTCGCCAGGTTGGCAAAACTCGATGACATCTGCGTCGCCATCTGGCCCATGAGCCCTTCCGCGCCCGCCTTGAGCTGAGCTGACACCGTCGCCGCAATCTGATCGCTGATCGACTTCATCACCTGATCCATAGCCTGCTGCAGATACGGAGCCAGCTGCTTTTGCACATAGTCGGTCATCGCCTGCTGCAAGCGCTCGGCCAGGGCATCGCCGCCGAGCGCTTTGAGCTGGGCCAGGATTTGCTGGGCTGCCGTATCACTCTCAAGATACGCCGAGAATGCGGCAGCAAGCTTTGACGCGTCCTTAAGATCATCGGGTGACAGCGCCCTAAACTGATCAGACTGCAAAAAGCCCTCAAACAGTTGGTTGGCAAGCGTTCCCACCTGCTGCATTTGCTCGGGCGTGAGCTCCAGACCGTCAAAGATGCCCGAGAAATCTGGGGCCGGCGCTTTGGCCATGATGTCGCTGAAGTCGATGTCCTTGCCAACGTTCGAAAGGTCAATGTCCAGCCCGGACAAGTCGATACCAGAAAGGTCCATACCGCCGGCCGCACCCGAGAGTGCAGACGCATCAAACGAGAACGCGCTCTTAAGCGCCGCCTCGTCCACACTGAACATGCTGCCCAGATCCACGCCTTGCTTGGCCTCGCCTTGCAGTTCGTCGAAGGTTTTGCCCGTAAAGACATCCGTCTCGGGGTGGGCGAGTTGCTCCTGCACAATCTGCGAATCGGCGGCGCGCTCCATAAGCTGGCGAGTCAGTGTATGCGTATAGGCAATGCCCGGAGACAACGCACTCGCATTGGCCGTCTCGTTTGGTCGCACCACGCCCACAATGTGCACGTCGATACCGTCGGCAACCTTGGCGGCCATAAAGTCGGCGTCGCCAGACATGTCAGTCCACATGCCGGTCTCTTCGTTTTTGCGATAGGCATCGGCCGGCGACAGCACCTTAAACGTCGTGGACAGCGCATCGTCGTAGGTGAAGTCGGTGCCGGTCTCGGGCGTCTCGATCTTACCGTCAGCCGTCATGGCGCTGTTAACCAGATCGTTGAGCTCGTTGATATCCAGCGCGCCGATGCTGTAGAGCGTGTAATCGCCCACCGTTCCACGGCTCGAAAGCACCATTACGGCTTCATCAGCAGACGTGGGCCAATGACCGGCGACAACATCGTACTGGCTGTCGAGCAGGCTCTGGTCGTCGATCATCTCGTTAAAGACCGAGGTTCCCATGGATTCCATGCTCACCGTCGCCGCCGAGCTCGCACCTCCGCTCATGGCCTCGGTCATGGCGTTGGGCACCAGCCGGACGGGCTTCTCGTCGCCCTTACCCGCACGATAGACAACCGGCGTCACGCCATAGCCGTACTGGATGGCGTTGACTTCTTTATCGATGCCGTCGCCACCGGCATCGAGCCATGCCTTAAAGCTCGTCATGTCGTTGGACTTAACGCTCGCAAACATATCCTTTACGGCCGTGACCACAGGGATCTTATCGGTTCCCTGAGCCTTGCCGTCGGTGCCGTCGTCGGACGAGCCCTCGTTCTTGGACGTATCATCATCCGTGGCCCCCTGTCCACCCATCATGGACGACAGGTCGTAATCCTGCTTGGAAATGGTGAGCGGGTAGCTCGAGAGCGTATCCTCCTCGACCTTTTTGATGTAGCCGTTTACGCCGTTGGACAGCGCCAGAATCGCCGCGATACCGATAATGCCAATCGAGCCCGCAAAGGCCGTCATGGCCGTGCGGCCCTTTTTGGTCATGAGGTTTCGGGCAGAAAGCCCCAGCGCCGTCACAAAGCTCATCGAGGTTTTGCGCGTAGGCTTGGCCTCGCGACGCGCGGCCTTTGCTACATCAAAGGGGTCGGAATCGTCGGTGATCTTGCCGTCCGCCAGGTTGACGATGCGCGTGGCGTACTGGTACGCCAACTCAGGATTATGCGTGACCATAATAACCAGACGGTCGCGCGCCACGTCCTTGAGCAGGTCCATGACCTGTACGGATGTCGTTGAATCCAAAGCGCCGGTCGGCTCGTCTGCCAGCACAATCTCGGGGTCGTTGATCAGGGCGCGGGCGATGGCCACGCGCTGCATCTGCCCGCCCGAAAGTTGGCTCGGGCGCTTGTTAACGTGCTCGCCCAAGCCGACTTTCTCCAACGCCTCGCGCGCACGCTGGCGGCGCTCGGCATGCCCCACGCCCGTGAGCGTGAGTGCCAGCTCCACGTTTTCCAAAATGGTCTGATGCGGAATGAGGTTATAGCTTTGGAACACAAAGCCGATGCGGTTGTTGCGGTAGGCATCCCAATCGCGATCGTGAAAGTCCTTGGTCGAAATGCCGTCGATCAGCAGGTCGCCAGAATCGAAATGATCGAGCCCGCCGATAACGTTGAGCATCGTGGTTTTACCTGAGCCTGAGGGACCCAGAATGGCCACGAACTCGTTATCGCGAAAAGACAGGCTTACGTTGTCGAGCGCCACCTGCGTAAACGACTGGGTAACGTACCTTTTGCAAATACCTTTGAGCTCCAGCATGGACGGCAACCTCTCCCGCGCGGGCACGTTCACCCGCTCTCCTCCGCCGTTCGTATTCGACGCGTTTGTCCTACTCTATCCCCATTTTTTGCCGGTGCCAGTGAGGAATGTAACGAACCGCGCCAAAAAACGAACGGGACGGTGCCTAAAAGAAGAGGTCCCGAGCGGGACCTCTTTATGGTGGAGTTTATCTTGAAAGGTAGCGGACTACTTCGCACAGCGACACACGATCCTCGCTACGCCTTACGCGTTTTTTACTGCCCGCTATTCGCAATCGCCTGGTCGATAAGCTTGTCGAGCGCTGCGCGCTGCTCGGCGGAGCTGATGGCTCCCACGATTGGATCCCCTACGATGTTGCCATTCTGATCGATGACATACGTTGTCGGGAACGAGAACAAATTTGACGTAAACTTACCGGCCTCGCTATCCGACTTGAACCAGATGTTCTTATATGTCACGCCCTTCTTGCTCAGCACGTCCTTGGCATCTGCAATCTCGCCCTTGTTGCCATCGAGCGTAAAGGAATTGACGCCCACGACCTGGCCGCCCTTCTCGGCAAGCTCCTGATTCAGTTTCTCAAGATCGCCCAGCTCGCCCACGCACGGCTTGCACGTGGTGAACCAGAAGTTCATGACGGTGACCTTGTTCTTAGAGAACAGCTCGTCGCTGCTCACGTCGTTGCCATCCAGGTCCTTGCCCGTAAAGCTGGGGAACTTCGTCGTCTCGCTCGAAGCATTGGCACCAGCCGTCATGCCAGCGGCCGAAGCGTCGACGCTCTCGCCTGCGCTCGGCGTGCTTCCACAGCCGGGGAACTCCTTCTCCAGGCTCTCGAGCTTGTCCTCGATCTCCTTGATCTGCTGTGCACCGGCCTTGAGCGTCTTAAGCTCATCCGCCGTGAACTCATCCTTGGCGCCGTCGATGGTCTTGAGCAGGAAATCGCCGTAATTGCTGCCGTCCTCAATCATTGCCGAGTCTTTATTTGCCGCATTGAATACCTTTTCCCACAGCGCGTTATCACTCGAAAAGATCTCGTTCTCCTTCTGCATGAGCTTCGCATACAGCTCGGCGGCCTCGTCGGCATTGGCCGGCTTCTGCGCAGTGAGTTCTGCGATCTTAGGATCGGAGCTCGCAGATTCGCTCGCATTGCCACCGGGCGCCGAACATGCCACAAGGCACAAGGCCAATACCGGCACCATAAACAGGGCCGCAATCTTAGAAAGCTTCATGGTCATTCCTCCGTTTTGTCGAAGCTTGTTTACTTTTTATCGGCGGTCAAGGGGAGCTTTTCCGCCGACACATCCAGGCCATAGCGATAGCTGATGGCATCGACGGGACAGGCCCCGATGCACTTTCCGCACCGGATGCATTCGGCATGATTGGGCGCGCGGACCACATCAACGTCCATCTGACAAACCTTTGAACACTTGCCGCACGAGACGCATTTGCATGCATCGACCCGGATCCCCAGTAGGGATACCTTATTCATGAGCGCATAGAATGCGCCGAGTGGACAAATCCATTTGCAGAAGGGGCGGTAGAACAAAACGCTCAGCACTACCACGGCAATGAGAACGGCAAGTTTCCAAGTAAAGAGCTGTCCCAACGCAGATCGAATGCCGGCATTGGCAGCCGCCAGCGGAATGGCGCCCTCGAGCACACCCTGTGGACAGATGTACTTGCAAAAGAACGGGTCTCCCATCCCCACGTCGTTAACCACCAAGACGGGCAGCAGCACCACGGCAAACAGCAGCACGGCGTACTTGATATACGTGAGCGGCTTGAGCTTTTTTGTCGACAGCTTTTTGCCGGGAATCTTGTGCAGGAGCTCCTGCAGCCATCCAAACGGGCACAAAAAGCCGCACACAAAACGCCCCAACAGCACGCCAATCAGAATGAGCGTTCCGGTCACGTAATACGAGAAGCTAAATTTTGACGAGCCCACCACCGACTGAAACGATCCGATGGGGCACGCGCCCGAAGCCGCTGGACACGAGTAGCAGTTGAGTCCAGGTACGCAGACTGTTTTTCCCGCGCCCTGATAGATGCTTCCTTTGGCAAAGTTTGGCAGGTGAATATTGGTGACCAGCGTCGCCGCCGCCTGAATGAATCCGCGAAATCGGGCCAAAACATGCGACGCAGTGTTTTCTCTTTTATCCAATTCCGATACACTCCAAGCACAGCCTAATCGCTTTGGCCAGCACGGCATCCGCCTCGCCACGCATAACACCAAAGCACACCATGGTGATTCCGACGATCAACAAAGCGACCTGTACCACGGGTTTTACCGCTTTGAACAACTCGACCACTCCTTTCGTTACGCGACCATTGGACCATATCGACTATAAAATCCGTGTTAAGCGCGATTTGGAATGTGCAGGGAGACTGTTATGCGTATTTTGATCGTCGAAGACGAGCGAGCACTGTGCGATGCAATCGCGCGCAGCTTGCGAAACTTGGCGTACAGCGTCGACTGCTGTCACGACGGACAGGAGGCGCTCGACCTACTGGACGTTGAGGCCTTCGACCTCGTGGTGCTCGACCTCAACCTTCCCCGTATCGACGGCATGACCGTACTCAGGGAACTTAGGAAAACTGACTGCGAGACTAAGGTACTGATTCTGTCCGCACGTGGCGGAGTATCCGATAAAGTCGCCGGACTCGATGCCGGCGCCAACGATTACCTCACCAAGCCGTTTCATCTGGACGAGCTTGCGGCAAGGATTCGCAGCCTTACCCTCAGACGCTTTACACAAAGCGACATAGTTTTAGCCTGCGGAAAGCTCCGCTTTGACACCAAGGCGCGCATCGCTTCCGTGGACAGCGAGGCTTTATCTCTTACGCGCAAGGAAACGGGAATCTTGGAATACCTGATGCTTAATCAGGGGCGACCGGTAAGCCAAGAGGAGCTTATAGAGCACGTTTGGGATAGCACCGTGAACAGCTTTAGCAACGCAACCCGCGTTCATATCTCGTCGCTCCGCAAAAAGCTACGCAGCGCTTTGGGATACGACCCGATTCGCAATCGGATTGGAGAGGGCTACGTTATGGAGGATGGAGAATGAAAGGGCTTTCGCTGCAATGGCGCATAACGATCATGACGGCACTGCTGACGTGTGCGGCGTGCGTGCTGACGAACTGCCTGGTCGGCTATACGGGCATGCGCTATATGGATGCCATCGGCAGTAATATCTCGGCCTTTAACGCAACCGGCGAAGATTCGCCCCAGGCGTTCGACCCAACGAAAGCGACCCTCGATGACGAGGTCACGATCGTCGTAAACGACGCACAGGAGTCTTTTGGCACGATAACCTGGTGCATCACGGCTGGAATCACACTCCTTGGCGGCGTGCTGGCATACTTTGTGAGCGGCCATGCACTCAAACCGCTACGGGCTTTTGCAGCCCAGGTTGAGCGCGTGCAGCCTGACAACCTAAGCGAAATCAGACTCAGCAAAGATGTACCCACCGAACTGCAGCGATGCAGCGCCTCATTCAACGATATGATTGGCCGACTCGACGAAGGGTTCTCTGCACAGCGTCAGTTTACCGGCAACGCCGCGCACGAGTTGCGCACCCCGCTCGCCCTTATGCAGGCACAGATTGAACTATTCATCTCCGAGCACTCCGGTTTGCAACCCGAAACAGCCGAGCTGCTCGGCCTGCTACAAGAACAAACTGAGCGAATGTCGCGGATGACCAAGGTGTTGCTCGAGATGAGTGAGCTCCGCAGCGTCCCTTGCGGGGACGCCGTTGAACTCGGTCCCTTGTCCGAAGAGGTCCTCACCGACCTTGCACCACTTGCCGAAAATAAGGGCATAGCCCTCAATTGTGCTGGAGACGCTTTAGTAATCGGGAACGATGCGCTCCTCTATCGGCTGGTGTTTAACCTGGCCGAAAACGCCATCCGTTACAGCCACCCCGGCTCGACTGTCAACGTCTCCATCTGCGACAACGACAGCCACGTGTTCCTGCGAGTCGAGGACCAGGGCCCGGGAATACCCAAGCAGTACCGTGAGAGCATCTTCCAACCGTTCTTTCGCCTGGATAAATCCCGCAGCAGGGCATACGGCGGCGCAGGACTCGGACTAGCGCTCGTTTGGGAGATTGCAGCGCTTCACGGTGGCACGGTAGAGGTCGAAGCAAGTTCTGAGAACGGGACCACCATGCTCGTAAGCCTTCCAAAACGATCCGCAGCGTTAACCGAACAGTAAAACGAAAGGGGTCCCGAGCAACAGGAGTACAATTGCTGCTATTGTTGCCAGCTGTTGGGAGATGGAAGATGGACTGCGATGGCTACCCATGCGTTCCCATGCCGTTGATGTGCACCGCCTTTGTGCCGGGCCAGATTGACGCTGCGGTTGCAGGCATTTCCGACCCCGATTCACGCACCATCGCCACAGCAGAAGCGCTGTACTTTCGCGGACAGGCCACGCTCGCCGCCGAGACAGCACGCCCCTATCTAGACGCCACCGACCCCGCACTGCGCTATTCCGCATGCTTTATCTGTGGATATGCCAGTCTGTCGCTCAACCGTATCGCCGATGCCCGCCGTTGCCTTGCGGGCATCCTCGATACGCCAACTGACGAGGAATCGCCCGCCGTCCACGCCACGCATATCCTGTTCGCCTCCGCCGCGAGCGTCCTGCTGCACTTGCCTTCCCCGTATTCTGCCGAAGAGTTTTATCCACTTGCGGCGCACCTGCCCGAAGGCCTGCGCCTGTTCGCCAGCTACGTGATGGCGCACGCCTTGTATCTGCGCGGCGAATACGGCCGCAGCCTGGGCATGGCGGAAAACGCCCTGATTATGAAACAGGGAAGCTATCCGATCTCGGAACTGTTCCTGCACTTGTCGGCTTCTATGGCCCTCATGAGTCTCAAAGACGTCGACGCCGCAAAAGCGCATTTTGAAGCCGCTTGGGACATTGCGCGCCCCGACGGCCTTATCGAACTCATTGGCGAGCACCACGGCCTTTTGCAGGGACTCATCGAGGCATGCCTAAAATCGCAATACCCTGACGATTTCGCACGCATCATCGAGATTACGTATCGATTCAGCTACGGCTGGCGGCGCATCCACAACCCCGATTCGGGCGAGGACGTGGCCGACGATTTAACGACCACAGAGTTCACCATGGCCATGCTCGCCTGCCGCGGATGGACCAACGCCGAAATCGCACGCCACATGGAAGTATCGCCGGGCACCGTTAAAAATCGCCTATCAGGAGTGTATGCCAAGCTTGGTATCGGAACTCGCGCCGAGCTGGTTGCCCACATGTTGCGCTAGCGGCCAGACTGCCCGGCATATCGAAAGCACCCCGGGGGCCTGACGCTTTCGCGCGCTCAATTTGGACATTTTGACCCTTGAACGGCACTACCGCCACGGGGCACCTTCTCGCAAAATTGGATTATTTCCTCCGATATTTGCGGGATGGGAGCCCAAAATGCTTGATCGCCGTTCGTTACTTATCGCCGGAGCGTCCTCGCTGGCAAGCATTATGTTGCCGCGCGTGCCGGGAAGCGCAAACGCCTTCCTGCTGCCGTTCGCGCCCACCGAAGCCTATGCCGACGAAAAAGACCCCTTCAGGGTGCTCGTTCTCTCGCGCACTATGTTCGGCGTGGTGGTGGTCGACGTCGCCAACAAGAATACGCCCATCACGGGTGCCCAGGTCACGCTCACATCGCGCTATGCCGCAGGCAAGCAGCTCACCGCCACTACCGATAACGAAGGCACGGCCATCTTTGAGGTCGCGCCACTTTCGGAAGGCTACGTGGACGAGGCGACGCTCCTTGACGCGTACGACTTTAACGGTGGCATCTCCATTAGCATGGCGGGCTACCGTGATGTCGAGATTCCCCTTGCGCGTATCCAGGGCGGCACCGCCATAACCGCGCCCACGCGTCCGCTTTCCGACGGCGAGCCGTACTTCCGCCAGCTCACATTCGACGAATGGGACATCCAGTACGCCGACGCTACGTTCATGGCATTGCCGAAGGACGACACGGCAAACGATCAGCCCGACACGCACGCTTTTACCGTGCAGGCCCATCTGCCGCAGGGCGGGCAGGCAACGTTGCATATCAATAAAGTGATGCCCGCTGCGGGCAGCTCATCCGAAACCGTCACGCAGATTGGCCAAGTCAAGGCCAGCGCATCGGGCGCGGATAATCTGGCGACGTTCACGCTCGAGGACAAGTTCCTCGATGCAGCGTCGAGCCTTCTGGAAGAAGGATGCAAGCTGCGCTTTGTCCTCGACTACCAGGGCAAAACCTACACGCTCTCCTCCCCCATGGCCGTTGTTACCGCGCCGGCGGCAAAGGCGGAATCCGGATCGACCACTATCGTCCCCACCACCATGGACCAAGAGATCACTCCGTTTGATTTCCCCGCAGCGTTTCCCGGCATCGGCGGCAATAAGTTCACGTGCTGGATGCCCTCGTTCCCCATTTTGTTCGATTTCTCTTTTGCCGGGTACGTGCTGTTTGGCGGAGGATACAAACCGGTCGGCTACATGAACGATTCAGGCAATCCGGATCCGGAGTACTGGAAGAAATCGCCGCGTGAGTCGGGCGCCAAGCAGGCAAACCGCTACCTCGACGAGATGGAGGGGAAGTGGAATCAGTACAAGAGCATGAGTGCCGGTTCGGGAACCGATCCAAGAAACACTAAGCTCCTTCGCCACCATTGCACGCTGCTGTTCACGATGGATATCGCCACACAGCTGTACGGCTCGCTCGCCTACGATTGGGTGGGCAAAACCTGGGGCAACAACAACGACCCCGCATACGGCAATATTAAGGCACTCTTCCAAGTAAGAACCGACCTCAATTGGACCGAGCAGTTTACCCTAGGACCGGTGCCGTTTTTCCTAAACGTCAATCCCTGGGTGCTGGCGAAGCTGGCGCTCGCCGTGGGTGCCCACACGCACGGCAGCGGCGCGGCGTTTTTTAAAAACATTTCGCTCGACTATTCAAACACCTCGGGCTCGTTCACCATCCAGATCGGGCTTGCCGTCACCTTTGGCGCCGGCGTTGCAGGCGTCGCTTCGTCTGCCGTGCGCGGCGCCGCATCCCTCACGCTGTTCATTGGGTACGAGAAGGCAGATGGACACCAGCTTCCGCGACTGCGCGTAGGTGCAAACGTCGATGTCGATGTGATACTCCAGTTCGTCATGTTCAAGTGGACCGCCAAGGCTTGGTCGGGGTCGTGGCCCACACTCCTCGATTCGTGGAATATGTCGGTGAACAATGGCAACCAGTATGTGCTCCAGCGCTCTGAGCTCGCATTGGGCGGAGATACGCCTTACACGCTGGATGCCCGCTTCGGCACTCCCGGCAACATCGAGGCGGGCGGCGTGCCGCAATTTATCGCATCGGCCACCATCGTCACCAACGCCGAGCTGCTCGCACGCGCCGAGGTTAAGGCCACTGCCGTAAACGTTGCGCCTGTCGTGCGCGATTGGGATCAAGCGGTCACGCGCATTGAGCTCGAGGCAGATGCAGAAAGCGACGACACGGGACAGATCGAGCATTTCGTCCATGCACTGATAGGGAACGACGAAAACGCCGCGCCGATGTACGAGTACACCTATATCGGGCAGGCGACGAACGCCGTTGCGGACCCCAACGCCAATTCTGCTGGTGTATCGGAGGACGAGCGTGGCGGCATCAAACCCTCGAGCGACAACGTGCTGTTTACTGGCGTGCTCAGCGAAGCTCACATGAAGCTGGCGATTATCGCCGGCGTAGAATGCCTGTTCCGTATCGCCTCGGTGCGCTACGGCGACAATGGCCGTTCGCGCCTGGTGGTGCACACAAAGGCAAACGGCACGTGGTCTGCCCCCACGCCCGTGGACTTTCCCCTTGGGTTTGGCGAGGGCGACGTGGAGCGCGACGGCATATACGATTACGACTTCGACGTGGTGGAATATACGGACGGAAGAGGAAACCAGGACGCCTACGTGCTGCTGATCTCGGGCGAGCGCCCCGCCGGTGACAACACTCTTTTCGATACGGCGAGCACATCCGGCATACTGTCCGTTGCGCGCCTGCGCATAAGCAACGACGGAGTTCGCGTGATATCGCACACGTCATGGCGCAGCATCTCGCGCGGCCGCCTGCAAGAGGATGGCTACCATTGCCTTCAGTGCCCGCGTATCACGGTGGGCAAAACGCTTGTCGACGGACGTCTGTCGGGCGCCTACCTCCACCGCCACGGAACCACCGCAGAGAAGGCGCTCGGCAGCGAGGCCGAGGTTGCGCTGGAATGCTTTACCCTGTGGTCGGACGTTTCGGGCGACAGCCTGACGTTCCGCCAAGTTCTCCGCTTTCCTCAGGCACCGTCGAGCATCGAGCTGGGCGAACCCGAAAATATCAACGGCAAAATGGTGGTGCCCGTTGCATACGAGACCGCAGACGGTTGCGGCTGCGCATCGTACGCCGTGATCGGCCAGTCCATTGCGGGCTGGGGCGTTATGTCACCAGACGCCACGGTACCCCGTGCGGTGCCGTGGCCACAACATTCGGGCTTTTTGGCAACCGTCAACGAGCAACTGCAGCATATTACTTGGACGCGAGGCGCATCGGCATTTGCAACGCAGCCCGTGGGTGCCGCAGGCTGTGGCCCGGCATCGTTTAGCGTAAGCAACAACGGCAGGTGCGTGCTCTATGTAGAGAACACCGACGGCAAGGTGGGACAAACCTACGACGAAGAAGACAACCCGGTAGCAGTGATGGGCAAGCACTTCCGCATCTTCGCCAGCACCTTGGCAGGCGATTTGTTCACGGAGCCGTTCGTGATGTGCGAGCTGGACCATCCCGTCGATCAGATAACGACATTTTTGACGTCGGGCGGCATGCTCTCCGCGCTCGCCACACACATTGTGAGCGCAGAGAAGAGCGAGGCAGAGCTGCACGGCATCGAAGTGCCCTTGGTGGCGTGTGCCACTCCGACGGGCGCGGTCGCCACCTCGGGCGCGGTGGTGCCCGGAGCAGCAGGCGAATCCTTCATGGTCACGGTGCGAAACGACGGCAACACCTTGCTAACCGCCGGCACGATCGATCTGTACCGCGAGGGCTCCAGCCAGCCGTTCTCCAGCGCATCCATCGGATTCGGAGTGAACGCACGCATGGCTTCGATCCACGATCCAGAGCTTGCCGAGGATGCTTCGGCCAACGACATGGCACACGTAAAGTACGCGCTCGAGACGCTGGGTGCACGTTTTGCAACGCACCCGCTGGTAGCCGACAACGGCAACGCCGTGCTGGCACCGGGTTGCACGGCACAGTTTCGCATGAGCTTCGCCATCCCCGAGAGTTGGAGCGACGAAGTGGGCAAACGCGTAACGCTGTATGCGAAGGCGCGTAATCTGGTGGCGCTCGATCCCGTAACGCTCGAGGAAATTCGACCGGGCGCAAACTCGGCGCTGGGTGCCGTACTGCACGAGCTTCATGCGCCCGACGAGGCATGCGAACGCTCAGAAGTTCAGGTCGGCGTATGCGACAGCGCGGATACGACAGGACTTCACGACGCCCCGATGACGGTCGACGGCGATGGCGGCTCGAGTGGCGGCGGTACTGACGAGGGCGGCGGCTCCGGCGGAAGCAGCTCCGGCAGCGGCAGTGGCTCTGGCGGTGACAAGGACCACGGCAATAACAAGCGCTCCGGAAAAGCAGACGCGCTTGCGGGCACGGGCGATGTCAACGCTCCCCTTACGGCAGCCGCTGCAGCACTCGCCGCAGCTGGTGCCGGCCTCGTCGCCTACAGCGCCCGCCGCACGGCGCTCGAAACCGACACCGCCAATGAGGTCAATTCGGATAGGCCTCACTAGCTCCTAGTTACTTTTGCGAGAGACGCCGACTAGGCTCATCGAGCACCAAAAAGGGCTGGCCCCGATAACTCGGAGCCAGCCCTGAGTCGCCTGACGTGAGAATCGCGGCGTTATTTGAGCTTCAGCGCCTCCATCATGGGCACGGCGGCATCCCAGTCGATCTTCCAGCCGATCGATACGCGGACAGTTTCACCCGTTGCGGGAGCCGTCGCAAACAGCGTATGGCCGTTGTCGGGACCGGTAAAGCGCAGCCACGTTATGCCGTTGTACTCGACCTGGTCGGTTGTTGTCTCCTTGCCTTCGTAGACCTGTTCTAGGCTTGCAACCTCTTCCTCCGGCGAGCGCGGGAAGATGCTGATGTTCAGACGTCCTCCAGTCTCGTCGTGGAAGAAGTTTGCCTTTTCGCGCTCTTCGTCGGACGAATCCAGCGTGTACCCATCGGCGGCCTCGATGCTGTACGATGCGCAGTCGATGCCCGTTAAATCTGCCTTCTCGCCAGAATCGGCCACGCCGCCGGCCGCCTTGAACTCCTTGGTCTCGCAGTCCGTGGTGTCAAAGTGCATGGCCTCATGATTCTTGACGGGGGCGTAGGCGTCTACGAACTCGACAGTGATGGGCCCGTAGTACGCCGTCTTGGGCGCCCAGAAATACACGTACTCAACGGTCTCGCCCGGACCGATATCTGGCCTCTTGGAAAGATCGATGCCCTCGTGAAGCTCATCGGGAGCCTCGCTTGCAACGTAGTCGAGCACGGCCGCCTTACCGGAAGTAAACAACGGGTCACCTGCCTCAAGATCGCCCTGGGCAGCATGCACGTTAAAGGAACTGAACGTCCTGTTCTTTGTGTTGTTGTTGGTGATCTTGATGTGCAGGTAAAAGCCGTCCTGCAGCTTGGCATCGCCGCGATAGAACGTACCGTGAGCCACAGACTCATAGGTAATGCCTGCTACCTCGACCGTCTGCGAATCATAGGCCTTGGCCTTCTTGGACTTCTCCTGCACAGGTGCGCTCCCGCCCGAGCCACTCGGCGCATTACCGCCGCAGCCAGCAAGCGTACACGCCAACACAGCCGAAAGCGCCACGGTGGGAATTCCTAACAGCAGCTTCTTCGTCATGGGCTTCATCATCCTCACCGCTCCTTTCGCTTGCAGCTCATCCGTTGCCCGAGGCCTTCGTCGCCCCGTGGCATCGGCTTCCACAATGAGCGTATGACGAAACACGGCGCCGGCGAAGTGACCCGTGGCCCAAATAACGCCCCATTAGACCCCCTTTCAGACCAAAAGGGCCCCAGTTCGCATACCCTCGGCCCACAAAACGAGACGCATGTCCCAATGTTCGATTCAATCCAACAATCCGCATGGCGCGTTTTTGACAAACGCGTCCAACCGCAAACGCAGCAGGACGCATTCGACCGCTTTCAAACTTACTCGGACAGAACCGACTCGGATTTGTCCGAGTAAACGCTGTTCCACCAAATTCCGAACGCTTGTTCGATGGATTTCGTGTTGGGTGGAATCGCCCAAGGGCTGGGCTATGCTACCTTGACTATCTATATGACTTAAACGCAGCAAAGGAGCACCGAGAGAGCGAGTATGGCAAAAAACACCGCAAACTATGGTAACGACAGTATCCGCCAGCTCAAGGACGAGGAGCGCGTACGCCTGCGCCCCGCCGTCATCTTTGGCTCGGACGGGCTCGACGGCTGCGCACATGCCGCCTTCGAGATCCTGTCCAACGCCGTTGACGAGGCGCGCCAGGGCTACGGCAAGCTCATCACCCTTACCGCCTTTCGCGATGGCTCCATTCAGGTAGAGGACAATGGCCGTGGCTGCCCGCTCGACTGGAACCCTTCCGAGAAGCGCTTTAACTGGGAGCTCGTCTTTTGCGAACTCTACGCTGGCGGCAAGTATAACAACAACCAGGGCGGCGACTACGACTTCTCGCTCGGCACCAACGGCCTGGGCTCCTGCGCGACTCAGTACGCTTCCGAGTACATGGACGTCACCGTCTGGCGTGACGGCAACAAGTACTCCTTACACTTTAAGAAGGGCAAGGTCGTCGGCGCCAAGAAGAAGGCACTCGAGATTGAGCCCAGCGACGAGGACCGCACCGGCACCACCATCAAGTGGCGCCCCGATCTTGAGGTCTTTACCTCCATCAGTATCCCCCACGATTGGTATCGCGAGACCATGCGCCGTCAGGCCGTGGTCAACGCCAGCGTGACCTTCCGCCTGCGCATCGAGGGCGACGACGGCGAGTTTTCCGAAGAGGATTTTTGCTATCCCAAGGGCATCGAGGACTACGTGCTCGAGAAGGTCGGCGCCGACTACCTTACCGAGCCCTTCTTTATCGAGGCCGACCGCCGCGGTCGCGACCGCGAGGACCTGCCCGACTACAACGTCAAGATCACCGCGTGCATGTGCTTCTCGCGCACCTTCATGATGCAGGAGTACTACCACAACTCATCGTGGCTCGAGAACGGCGGCTCGCCCGAGAAGGCCGCCCGTAGTGCTCTGACCAGCGCCATCGATGCCTACATCAAGCAACAGGGCAAGTACAACAAAAACGAGAGCAGCATTAAATGGCAGGACGTCCAGGACTGCCTGGTGCTGGTGACCAACTGCTTCTCCACCCAGACGTCCTATGAAAACCAGACTAAGAAGGCCATCAACAACCGCTTTATCCAGCAGGCTATGACGGCCTTCTTTAAGGAGCGCCTCTCGACCTACTTGATCGAGAACAAGGACGCCGCCAATAAGATCATGGAGCAGGTGCTCATCAACAAGCGCTCGCGCGAGAATGCCGAGAAGACGCGCCAGAGCATCAAGACCAACCTGCAGCAGAAGACCGACATGGCCAACCGCGTGCAGAAGTTCATCGATTGCCGCTCCAAGGACAAGAGCCGTCGCGAGATCTATATCGTAGAGGGCGACTCGGCAGCAGGCGCCATTCGCACCTCGCGCGATGCCGAGTTCCAGGGCGTTATGCCCGTCCGCGGCAAGATCCTCAACTGCCTGAAAGAGGACTACCCGCGCATCTTTAAGTCCGACATCATCATGGACCTCATGCGCGTGCTGGGCTGCGGCGTGGAGATCAAAGACAAGCGCATCAAGAACCTTGGCGCCTTCGATCTGGACAACCTCAACTGGAACAAGGTCATCATCTGTACGGACGCCGACGTCGACGGTTACCACATTCGCACGCTCGTGCTCACCATGCTCTACCGTCTGGTGCCAACACTTATCGACGAGGGTTACGTGTATATCGCCGAGTCGCCGCTCTACGAAATCAACTGCAAAGAAAAGACCTACTTTGCCTACACCGAGCTCGAGAAGAACGGCATCCTCAAGGAAATAGGCGACCAGAAGTGTTCCATCAACCGCTCCAAGGGTCTTGGTGAGAACGATCCGGACATGATGTGGCTCACCACCATGAACCCCGAGACGCGTCGTCTGATCAAGGTGGAGCCCGAGGACGTCACTAAGATGGAGACCATGTTCAACCTGTTGTTGGGCAATGACGAGGCAGGCCGCAAGCGCCATATCTCCGAGCACGGCAAGGAATACCTCGACCAGCTGGACCTGCAATAGCAGCAAATCGATAACGACGGCCCTTAAGAAGTTCAAGAGGATATCGTGGCAAAGAAGAAGACGAAGAACCAGCCGAAGAAAAAGCAGGTCAACGCCGAGAACGTCATCGGCCTGCACTCCGAGGTCACCGATCAGCCGATCACGCAGACGCTCGAGGTCAACTACATGCCCTACGCCATGAGCGTCAACGTCTCGCGTGCGTTCCCCGAGATCGACGGCTTTAAGCCCTCGCACCGCAAGCTGCTCTACACCATGTACAAGATGGGTCTGCTCAAGGGCGAGCGCCAGAAGAGCGCCAACATCGTGGGCCAGACCATGAAGCTCAACCCGCATGGCGATGCCGCGATCTACGAGACGATGGTGCGTCTGGCAACCGGCAACGAGGCGCTTCTTGCCCCCTTCGTGGAGTCAAAGGGCAACTTTGGCAAGTACTATTCGGGCGACCTGAGCTACGCCGCCTCGCGTTATACCGAAGCCAAGCTCTCCCCCATCAGCGCAGAGATCTTCAAGGACATCGACAAGGACCCGGTCGACTTCGTCGACAGCTACGACGGCGCCATGAAGGAGCCGCGCCTACTGCCCACCACGTTCCCCAACATCCTTGTCTCGGCCAATAAGGGCATCGGCGTCGCCATGGCGTCCGACATCTGCGGTTTCAACCTCAACGAGGTCTGCACCGCCACCATGCACTACCTGCAGGACCCTGACTGTGACCTGCTCGAGTACATGCCCATGCCCGACTTCTCGACCGGCGGCGAGATTATCTACCGCCGCGAGGAGATGGAAAAGATCGTCGAGACCGGCCTTGGCAGCTTCCAGATCCGCTCCCGCTGGCGCTGGATTCCCGAAGAGCGCATTATCGAGGTCTACGAGATCCCCTACACCACCAAGACCGATGTCATCATCGAGCGAATCGTCAAGCTCTCCAAAGAGGGCAAGGTCAAGGAGATCGCTGACATCCGCGACGAGACCGACCTCTCGGGCCTGCGCATCGCCATCGACCTTAAGCGCGGTGTCGACCCCGACAAGCTCATGGCCAAGCTCTATCGCTCGACCACACTGCAGGATTCGTTCTCGTGCAACTTCAACGTGCTGGTCGATGGTTACCCTCGCGTTATGGGTGTGCGTCAGATCCTGCACGAGTGGGTCAAGTGGCGTATTGAGTCCACGCGTCGCCGTATCAACTTTGACCTGGGCAAAAAGTCCGAGCGCCTGCACCTGCTGCACGGCCTCGAGGCGATTTTGCTCGACATCGACAAGGCCATCGCTATCATCCGCGGCACCAAGCTCGAAGCCGAGGTCGTGCCCAACCTTATGCGCGGCTTCGACATCGACGAGACCCAAGCCGAGTTTGTTGCCGAGCTTAAACTCCGCAACATCAACGAGGAGTACATCCTCAACCGCACCAAGGACATCGCCAAGCTAGAGGGTGAGATTGCCGAGCTTGAGGAGATCCTCTCCAGCGAGGAGAACATCAAGAAGGTCATCAGCGACGAGCTGGCCGCAGTCAACAAGAAGTACGTGATGCCGCGCCGCACGGGCAGGATTGAGCCCCATGAGGTTATCGAAGTAAGCTTGGAGCCCGAGGTCGAGGAGTACCCGGTCACCATCATGCTCTCGCGCGATGGCTACCTTAAGAAGATGACAGACCGCGTGCTCAAGAAGGCGACCACGCTCAAGTACAAGGACGGTGACAAACCCTTTATCGAGTTTCCGTCCTCCAACACCCACGAATTGCTGGTCTTTACCAACAAGAGCCAGGTGTACAAGTGCAAGGTTGCGGCGTTTGAGGATACCAAGTCGGCACAGCTGGGCTCGTACCTGCCGACCGATCTTGAGATGGAACCCGACGAGAGTGTCATCTGGGTCATCGACCCCGAGGACTACAAGGCCGACGTGCTGTTCGTCTTTGAGAACGGCCGCGTGGTGCGCGTCGCGCTTTCTGGATACGTCACCAAGACCAACCGCAAGCGCCTCAAGAACGCCATCTACGGTGGCAGCAAGCTACTGTATGCCCAGGTGCTCAAGGAAGATCGCGACATCGCGCTGGTCTCGAGCGACTATCGTTTGATGAACTTCAACACGTCGCTACTCAAGACCAAGACGACCACCAACACGCAGGGCGTCCAGGCTTTCACGGCCAAGAAGGGCCGCTCGGTCACCACCGTCGGCACGACCGAGGAGATTCTTGGCGCCGGCGTCTCGGCCGAGAAGTTCACTGCACAAAGCCTTCCCTCTGCCGGTGCCCTCATGAAGGAAAACGACATGCCGAGCTTGTTTGACTAAAACAACAGTGGCCAAACCGTCATGGGTTTACAAAGCAGCGGGGCCCGGAGCGCAGCAACATCGCGCTCCGGGCCCCGCTCGTTGCAACGTAGTCGGAATAATAGAACTCCCCGTTTTTCACTCCTGCAATCCCACGGCACAAGACATGTTAAGCCGTTAGCAAAACTTGCAAAATTTAGCAAAAGTTGCAAAAGTTAGCAAAACCTGCAAAGGGGCCACCATGGATTGCAGCAAATGTCTCCGCCATGCCAGGCATGCTCGAAGATATTATCGAGCGAACCAAAGAAGCCGCAGATAGTTACCTCTCACAGCCTCATGCGCGCATAAACGGCGTTCAAATTGGTCCAGTGGGCATCGATTGGACATATGCTCAAGAGGCCCAGGGCAACTGGCGCACACGTATGAATGGCATCTTTAAGCAACTCGAAAAACATGACATCGGACTTCTCATCACCATCGATGAAGTCACCGTCGATCTCGAAGAAATGCTTCAATTTGCCTCTGTTTACCAGCACTATGTACGCGAAGGTAAAAAAGTTGCACTACTCATGGCAGGACTGCCCTACAAAGTATCGGCGTTGCTGCGCAACGATTCCGTCTCGTTCCTCAGGCGTTCCCAATATCATCAGTTGGGACGAATCACTGACGTTGAAATTGCAAACGCATTCCGCAAAACCGTTGAGGCCGGAGGCCGCTCAATCACGCCAGAAGCGCTCGAGGATGCGGTGAAGGCCGTCGACGGATTTCCCTATATGATGCAGCTCGTCGGATATCGCACATGGGATGTTTCGGAGAACTCGCCCAAAATCAGTGCACCTGATGTACAGCAGGGTTCTCTGCTTGCCCACATGGAGCTGCGCGATCGAATTCTCGAAACTACCTATCGGGAGCTTTCCGATAAAGACATTGAGTTTTTGCTCGCGATGCTGCCCGATTCTGGCCCCAGCAGGGTCTCGGAGATAGCCAAACGCATGGGCGTCGCCAGCAACTACGCAAGCCAATACAAACGCCGCCTCCTGGAGGACGGCGTCATTGGAGAGCGCGGGCGTGGTCTCGTTGGCTTTGACATCCCCGCGTTCAGGGAATTCTTGAACGAGAAGGCGTTTTAGCACACCGGAATTGTCCGCGGAAGCATCAACGCATGGCAATCAGCATTCCTCTTGGTAAGAATAGCAAGCATTTTCCACCAACACCGATCGCCATGCGTTCCTCTTGTCCTTAGGCGAGCTTGCGAGCGAGCTCTCGCACCTCCTCCAACTTAGGCGACGATGCCATGCTGTCGCGCTCGGTCATACCGCTGATGGTGACAATGCCCCGGTCCTCCCACTTGCAGTACGCGCAGGTTGACTTGTACATAGCGATCGCCGCATCATAGACGCCCTCGCTGTGGCTATCGAGCAAAAGGGCCGTCTTGGTGAACGGGAAGCCCGTAGCACCAAAGGCGTACAGGCGGTCGATGGCGGCCTTCTCCTGCGCAGTGATATCGAACCAGTAGATAGGCGAAGCGAAGACAACCATATCGGCGCCTTTCAACGACTCGATCACGTCGGCCATGTCATCCTTCTGCACGCAGGTGCCCTCATGGGTAAAGCAGTACTGGCATCCCAGACAACCAGCGATCTTTTTGCCGGCAACGCGGATGACCTCGACCGTATGGCCGACCTCGCGCGCGGTCTCGGCAAACGCCTCGACCATGGTGTCGGTATTGGCGCCCTTACGCGGGCTACCACTCAATACAACGATATTCATAGGATTCCCTCTCCTTCATGCTGCAGGCGCGCAGCATGTTTTCTTGTAACCAAAACGAATGGAGCTATTCAAGCACCTCGTTTCAGCTACTCCCACTCTTTAGAAGAATCGTTGCTGGAGACTTGGCATTGAATCGAGGCACGCCTTATTTCAGATATTCCTCAAAGAATGCCTTCAGCTTTCCAAACGGAATGATGTCCATCTGATCGTAAAGGTCGGTGTGGCTGGCACCAGGGATAATGAGCAATTCCTTGTTGTCCCCCGTCAGCTTGCCGTACGCGGTTTCGCTGAAATAGCGGGAGTGCGCCTTCTCGCCATGCACCAGCAACACAGCAGAGCGGATTTCGCTGCTGTATTGCAAAATCGGCATATTCAAAAATGACAGCGAAGACGTCGCATTCCAGCCACCGTTGGAGTTCAGGCTGCGGGGATGATAGCCTCGCGGAGTTTTGTAGTAGGCATAATAGTCCGCTACAAACTGCGGCGCATCCTCCGGTAGCGGATCGACCACGCCGCCCGCCAGCGCATAGCTGCCGTTTTTATAGTCCTCGGTGCGCTGCGCGTTCAGCGCTTTCCGCTTTTCAAAGCGCGCCTGCTTGGAATCCTCGGCGTCAAAATAGCCGTTTGCGGTCACGCGGGTCATATCGTACATGGTCATAGCCGCGGTAGCTTTGATACGGGTGTCGATGGCTGCCGCATTGACTGCCATGCCGCCCCAACCGCAGATACCGATGATGCCGATACGCTCCGGGTCAACGCTTTCCTGCACAGAGAGGAAATCCACCGCTGCGCAAAAGTCCTCGGTGTTGATGTCCGGCGATGCTACATAGCGGGGCGTGCCGCCGCTCTCGCCGGTATAGGACGGGTCAAAGGCAATTGCGAAAAATCCCAGCTCCGCCATCTTCTGCGCGTACAGACCGCAGGACTGCTCTTTCACCGCGCCAAACGGGCCGCTGACGGCGATGGCGGGCAGCTTGCCTTCCGCGTTCTTAGGCACGTACACGTCGGCAGCCAGCGTGATGCCGTATCGGTTGTGGAAGGTCGCCTTGCTGTGCTCAACCTTGTCGCTTTTGGGGAATACCTTGTCCCATTCCTGCGTCAGTTTCAACTGCTCCATGCCTAAGCCTTCCCGTCAATCGCTTTAAGGTATTGCTCGTCGTCCACGGGCTCCAACCACTCGTTGGAGGCCTCCTCGCCCGGAACCTCCACCGCGAGATGGGAGAACCAGCTGTCGGGCGCCGCACCGTGCCAATGTTTCACACCCGGGGCGATGTTGACCACGTCGCCAGGGCGCAGTTCCTGTGCCGGTTTACCCCATTCCTGGTAAAGCCCTCGACCGGCCACGCAGACGAGGATCTGTCCGCCACCGCTTTTGGCGTGATGGACATGCCAGTTGTTGCGGCAGCCGGGCTCAAACGTCACATTGTAAACGCCGACTTGCTCGGTGGAAAGGGGCGCGAGGTAGCTTTGCCCGATAAAGTACTTCGCAAACGCGTCGTTGGGGACACCGATAGGAAAGGCCATCTCGTTTTGATGCTCAGCTCTTGCATCAGCGGCATCATCATCTGCCCAGACCTCCTTCGCCATGCGAAAGGCCGCCCACGCCTTGGACCATCCCGCATAAAACGCCGCATGCGTAAGGATTTCCGCTATCTCAGCCCTAGTCACCCCGTTGTTCTTTGCGGACATCAGATGATATTGGAACGAGGAGTCCGTCAGCCCCTGTGCCATCAAGGCAACCACCGTCACCACGCTGCGGTCTCGAAGGGAAAGCCTGTCTTCTCGGCTCCATACCTCGCCGAACAGCACATCGTCATTGAGCTGTGCAAATTTGGGGGCAAAATCCCCCAGGGCGTCTCTGCCCGCCGTCTGTTTAATTGCCATGATCGATTTCCTCCTATCGATGGTTCTGGACACGAATCCGTCTCCGCGCGGCTAAGTAGCCCGCCAAGATTTCCATGCCCATTCGTCGCGCCCGTTCCAGAGCGGGATGCCCGGCGATATCGCCCACACCGCTCACGCCGCCGGCGAAAACCGTTTTGCCCATTACGGATCACCCCTTGCGCTACCGATTTATATTGACGAGAATGAAGGTAATACCTAAACCTGACTTTAGGTCAAGGAGTGAATTCGAGATTTATTCGGAGGGGCCATGTACACAATCGGACAGGTGGCGGAAATGTTCGGCTTGCCCGCCTCAACGCTGCGGTATTACGACAAGCAGGGATTGTTCCCGGGGCTGGAGCGGACGTCCGGCATTCGTCGATTCGGCGACACGGAACTCGAGGCGCTTCGAGTCATCGAATGCCTGAAGAAAGCGGAGATGGAGATCAAGGACATCCGTCTGTTCATGGAATGGTGTGCGGAGGGCCCGTCCACTTACCCCCAGCGCAAGGCCATGTTCGAGGAGCGTAAGGCCCATATGGAGTCGGAGATCGAGAGCATGAACCGCGCGCTGGACATGTTGAAGTTCAAATGCTGGTACTACGGGCAGCTGAATCAGGGCAACAGCGAGGCTGAGCTGAAGGCACTGATTCCCGACGGCTTGCCAGAAGGAATCAAAGAGGCCTACGAAAACGCTCACGCTCGATAGTGCCGTCCGATGCTCAAAGGAGTTCGTCAAGGAGTTCTTTTTCGGGTAGCAATGAAAAAAGAAGGCCGCCGAACCAGAAGATTCGGAGGCCTTTATTCCTGCCACTTTGCTGATAGCGCAGTTCAGTGGCGATGCCGAAACGATCGATAATCCTCTTTGACGCTTGTTTAGCGAAATGGGAAGCGCATGACAGCCATCCAGCGAGCCCTGGGGTATCCGGGCAGAAAGGGCCTGTTGGCGAAATGGATCGACCGCTACATCCGCTGGGGCAAAAGATCACTTGTCCAGCGGCTGCATGATTTCTAATATGATTCCATCTGGATCCCGAAAGTAGAAGGCTCTGCTCCGGCCAAAGCCATCCTGCCGAAAATCAAATATCTGGGGAGCGGAGAAACACTCCACACCCTGCTCCACCAGTTTTTGATAGACCGCATCGGCATCCTCTGCATAGAAGCAAAGTTCTGATATGGAAGTTGTGAAAAGATCCGCGGGCTTGCGGTGAATTTCATCCTCCACAAACTGGATTAGTTCCACCGGCGGCATATGCAGCTGATCCGAGCCGTTCAGATAAGCAACCCGAGCCTTGCAGTTTTCTCGCCGGAACATTGCCTCCGTCTCTTTGCCCTCCATCAGGAGCTCCCCCTGATACTGAAGGCCCAGCACATCCCGATAAAACGCCACGGAACGGCCCAGGTCGCTGACAGTCAATCCCACATGGTAGATCTGTCCAATCATAAGTTCCTCCTCGTTAGTTGTTTTCTGCTGGTTCAATGAAGGCATGGAACAGAAAGGCAAGCCCAATTGTTAAGATAATGTGGCAGATTCCGGCAAGCCCTCCGATTATGTGATCCATAAAACTACCCATCGGAACTGCTTCGGTAAGAATAACGAAAGCACCAGGTCAAATGCCCCTATGGGTACCAAGAAGCTCAACTGGTTATTAAATGGGTACCGAACGTCAATGTAATCTTTGCTGAATTTAAACTTAATATCAAGGCTAGCTACGCGAATAATTGCTCATAAAGGGACACCCCTGAAAAATTGATGCCCCGATATCCAGCGTTGTCTGAGCTCACAGCAACCATGAGCTCAGACGACTTGCTGCAGAAAACCGATACGATACAAAAAAGAGAAGTGCCCCGTGATACCACAGGGCACTTTTAACAACTAATGCTCTTTTAAACGGAATTATTCCCACTCGGTTTCGAAACTTGAATTTTTTTGAAGTTTCGAAACCGAGTGGGAATATGCGCAAAGACGCGTCGGAGGGGTAAGCCCCAGCCACGTCATGTCGGCAGCGATGAAGGGCGCGTCCGCGCGTTCTACAATGCGGGCACCAGAGATGAAAACACAGTCTACATCGGGTAGTCGTGGGCGTGCGGGAGTCCGCATCAGTAACCTGCCTCCTTGGTTGTCCCTTCTCTGCATGGTCGTCTACATAAAGGAGGAACCAGCCATGCAGATCAGCGTGTCGTCCACCCTGACCGTATATCAGGACGGCCAATTCTGGGTCGGGCTGGCGGAGCATGTCGGGGGCGGAAGGTACGGCGTCGCCCGCATCGTCTTCGGCGCGGAGCCGTCCGATGAGGAGATTCTGCAATTCGTTGTCGGCAAATGGGAGAAGCTCTCGTTCTTCGGTGGCAAGCCGGCTGAGGCAAGCAAGCCCGCGAAGAACCCCAAGCGGCGCGCCCGCGAGGCGGCGAAAGCACTTAAGTAGCCGGCGATGAGCACCAGAGGTTCAAATGCTGGTACTACGACCAGGCGATTCAGGATGGCAACGAGAATAGAATGAAGGCGCTGATCCCCGACGATTTGCCGGAAGAGATCAAAGATACCTACGTAACGCCCACGCTCAATAATGCCGTCCGATGCTCAAGGGACCTTGCTCTATGGCGACGCCGAAACAGCATCAGGCGGTACTCGACGGTATCAAAACGCAAGCTCAGAAGCCAGTTCCCGTTATTCCCATAGGCATAAGCGCATCTGTTCGCGATTGCCTATCGATACTCTGCCTCGAGCACGGCAGACACCGCATCGAGGAACTCCCGCACATGGTCTGCGGGCTGCAGCGAATGAAGCAGTCCGTAAGACACGAGACAGTTCCAATCGGTAGGGACGGTTTTGAGCATGGGGTGGACGTTGGCCCACAACGGCAACGTCGCAAGCGCGAGGTCCTCGTTCGCGCCGCGATTGAACACCTCCGCCCGATATTGCGGGAAGTCTACGAGCGCGATTTGAGGATGATGCAAGAGTATCTCGTCGCGCACGCGGTCGATTTCGGCGTTCCAGCCCCGGCGTATAAGCATAAGACTGTGATTGTGGAGGTCGTCGAATGTGACGATGTCGCGTTTGGCGAGTTCGCTGTCGACGGGAACGGCGCACCAGAGCGGCTCGCGCGAAAGCTCGAGGCCCAGGCACCCGCGCTCTTTAAGAAAGGCATCGTCGAAAATCCCCACCACGATATCCATGTCTTGCCCGAGGTTCGCCAAACCGCGCGCCGCCGAGGGTGTGTTTTCAAACGTGACCACCTGAAGGCTCATGCCAGGGCAACGTTCCTTCACCTTCGGCCACAGCTTCGTGAGCGGCGTGCTGGGCGTCATGAGCGACACTCCCACGCGGATGATGCGCTTCTCTCCGCGCTCGGCGACGCGGGCGCGCGCGATTGATTCTTGAGAGTACTGCACGATATGGTGGGCGTCGGCGAGCAGCGACCTGCCTGCTCGCGTAAGTGAAAGCCCCTGATGCGATCGGTGGAACAGCGTAAGGCCTAGCCGCGACTCCAGCAGGTTCATCTGCTTGATGACGGCCGTGGGCGTGATGAAGGACTCTTGCGCCGCCTTGGAGAAACTGCCCGCCTCCGCCACGCGGATGAAAGTGTCAAGCTGTGGGTTGTACATCGATCCTCCTGTCACGCATTATGTGCCGTATATACCCCATGGTTATATCCATCATTCCAACGTGAACTTCTCGCACGTCAGTAAACGCCGTAGCCTTGTATTCGAAAAGTCACCATTAAGGAGGAGACCATGGAGTATCTGAAGCTCAACAACGACGTAGAGATGCCCATCGAAGGTTTGGGCACCTTCCTCATGACCCCGGCCGAGGCCGAGGCGGCCGCAACCGCCGCGCTCGCGGCTGGCTACGAGCACATCGACACCGCCAACGCCTACATGAACGAGCGCGCCGTGGGCCGTGCCATCGCCAAGAGCGGCATCGCGCGCGACAAAATCTTCGTCTCCACCAAGCTCTGGCCGAGTGTCTACGACGCGGACATGCCGGCGGTGGACGCCACGCTCCAGCGCCTGGGGCTCGACTACGTCGACATGCTCATCCTGCACCAGCCGGTAGGCGACTACCTGGCCGCGTGGCGCACGATGGAGGAGGCGTACCGCGCGGGCAAGGTGCGCGCCCTCGGCCTCTCCAACTTCCCGCAAGACAAGATCGCCGAGGTCATCGAGGTCGCCGACATCAGGCCGCAGCTCGTGACCGTTGAGCGCCACCCCTACCACGCCCAGCGCGACCTGCGCGCCTACCTCGCGCCGTACGGCACGGTGATCGAGGCGTGGTACCCGCTCGGCCACGGCGACAAAGGTCTTCTGGAAGAGCCCGTCTTCGTCGCTCTCGCCGAGAAGTACGGCAAGACCCCGGCCCAGGTGATCCTGCGCTGGCACGTGCAGATGGGCACCTCCATCATCCCCGGCTCCAAGAACCCCGCCCACATCGCCGACAACGCGAACATCTTCGACTTCTCCCTCACCGAAGACGAGATGGCCGAGATTGCCAAGCTCGACGGGACCATGACCTACTACACCGCCACTGAGGAAGCACTCGCGGGCTACCTGGCCATACGCCCCGATTTCGACTCGCAGGAGTAGCGCTCAGACGATAACGGACCAACCAAGCCGCCGCCGAGGACCAGTCGACTGTCGAGGACGAGCCCGCCGCAGTGCCCGCTGCAGACGGCAACGTCCTCGTGGCCTACTACTCGGCACAGGGCCACACCGCTGTCGTAGCTCAGACCATTGCCGACGAGCTCGGCGCCGATCTCTTTGACGTGACGCCTAGAACCCGCGGGTTATAACCCCGTGCGCACCCCAGCGTTATAGAACCCTCACCAACGGAAACTTCCGCCGGCGCGGCGCCCCTCGTATGGTGGATACGTCAAGTTGCGAGGAAGGAAGGTACCATGGACTACATCACCTTGAACAACGGCGTCAGGATGCCGCAGCTCGGCTTCGGCGTGTACCAGATCCCAGACGTCGCGGAATGCCAGCGCGCCGTGGAGGACGCGCTCTCGGTCGGCTACCGGCTGCTCGACACGGCCGCGAGCTACGGCAACGAGGAGGCGGTCGGGACCGCCATTCGTGCGAGCGGCCTGCCGCGCGACGAGGTGTTCGTGACGACCAAGCTGTGGATGTCGGATGCGAGCTACGAGGGGGCCAAGCGCGGCTTCGACGCGTCGCTCAAGCGGCTGGGGCTCGACTACGTCGACCTCTACCTCATCCATCAGCCGTTCGGCGACGTCTTCGGCGCGTGGCGCGCCATGGAGGAGCTCTACGAGCAGGGCGTTATCCGCGCCATAGGCACAGCTAACTTCTACCCCGATCACCTCGCAAACCTCATCTCGTTCAACCGCATCGCCCCCGCCGTGAACCAAGTCGAGTGCAACGTGTTCTTCCAGCAGCGCGACGCACAGGAGTATATGGCCGGCAAGGAGGTAGCCATGGAGGGCTGGGCACCCTTTGCGGAGGGCAGAAACGACCTCTTCCGCAACGAGGTCCTCGCTCGCATCGGCGAAGCGCACGGCAAGACGGTCGCCCAGGTCGTGTTGCGCTGGCTGCTGCAGCGCGGTGTGGTCTGCATCCCTAAGAGCACGCACCGCGATCGCATGGAGCAGAACTTCGACGTCTTCGACTTCGCGCTGGGCGACGACGAGATGGTCGCCATCGCCGCGCTCGACACCGGGCGCAGCGCGTTCTTCGACCACCACGACCCCGCCACCATCGAATGGATGTCCGGGCTCGTACGCAACGTGTAGACGAGCGGTCAGACCGCACTGATAACTTACTAGGAGGAATTGCCATGAACTCATTCACGTACGACTACCCGGTCAGGAACTACTTCGACGAGGGGGCCATGGACCAGGCACTCGACGCCGAGATGGTTGCCATGGGCAAGACAGTGATGCTCGCCTACGGCGGAGGCTCGGTCAAGCGAACCGGCGTCTACGGCCACGTGGTCGATAAGCTCACGAGCGCGGGCAAGCGCGTGGTGGACTTCGGCGGCATCATGCCCAACCCGACCTACGAGAAGTGCCAGGAAGGCGCCGCGCTCGCACGCGAGGAGCAGGTCGACTTCATTCTCGCCGTCGGCGGCGGGTCGGTCTTCGACTGCTGCAAGGTGGTCTCCGCGCAGGCGATGCTTGACGAGGACATCGAGACGTTCGAGCACGCCGACGGCAAGATGCCGAGCTCGTTCATCCCCATGGGCTGCATCGTGGCGCTCTCCGGCACGGGCGCCGAGCAGAACAACGGCGCCGTCATCACCAACGAGGAGACGCACGTGAAGGGTGCCTTCTTCGGCGCGCTGCCCTCGTGGGCGGCGCTTGACCCAGCGCTCACGCTCACCGTACCGCACGCGCAGTTCATGAGCGGCGCGTTCGACACGCTCTCGCACTGCATGGAGAGCTATTTCGGAAGCCCGCGCGGGCGCAATGTCACCGATGACATCAACCTCGCCATCCAGCGTAACGTCATCCGCAACATGCGCGTCATCGCGGACGACGACCAGAACCTCGATGCCCGAAGCGAGCTCGTATACGACTCCGCCATGGCCGAGAACGGCGTGCTCAAGATCGGCAAGTCAACGGACTTCCAGGCGCACATGATCCAGCACCAGTACGGCGCGTACACCCACACCAACCACGGAATGGGCCTCGCGGTCATCCACCCTGCGCTCTACCGCCACCTGGCCCCCGAGGCGCCCACGCAGTTCGCCCGCTGGGCGCGCGAGGTGTGGGGCGTCGACGCCAAGGGCAAAGACGACCTTACGGTGGCGCTCGAGGGCATCGACTGCCTACAGACGTTCATCGGCGAGATGGGGCTTCCCACGAGCTTCGACGAGATGGGCTCCGACGCGTCCGACGAGACGCTGCACAAGGTTGCGGACACCTGCGTGCTCACCGGCGGCTGCGCCAAGAAACTGGAGCGCAGCGAGGTGTTCCAGATTCTGACCGAGTGCCTCTAGATCGGCGGTGGATCCCGATCCGCCCGCGCCGAAGGAAACAGGAAGGCTCCTCGTTTTTTACGAGGGGCCTTCTGAGTTTTTGCCCGATTGTGAAACCATGTGACTTGCAGGTGCGACGGTTCCGAAACGTCCCCATCGGTCGCCATCGGACCGTACGAAACCGTATGAAATACAAGAACAAGTGTTCTATTACTGTTCCCGCTCAGTGACTAATCCAATCCGAGTATTGTCGATGCGTGTCGCGTCGTACCGCCCGAGAGCTGATTCGTGCGCAATTTGAGCGAATCAGGCCCTTGATTCGCGGTTTCGGGAATGACTCAATTGATTCGCAAAACCGCAGGTCGCTCCTTTAATCACTCCCTGGTTTCCGCCGGGGTTCGTAGCGGGCGGCGTGAAAAGGGGTGATTCAAAGGGTCGGAGAGATGCGTCTTTGCCAAGACAATAAGGTTAGCCTTAACTTACTTCATGATTCGTGTGTTATGGTTAGATGGCTCTAACTTTTTGGGGGCGATAGCCATGCACGAACGCAAGGACTTCTGGGACAAGAATGCCGGTCGGTACAACCGTTTCATGCGAAACGACCGGGCGGCGTATGAGAAGATGTATGTGCTGATCAGGCCGGTGGTGAAAGCAAAAACCGTGCTGGAAGTCGCCACCGGCACGGGGCTTATCGCAAAGAGCATCGTGAATGTGGCGGCGCACATCGAGGCTACGGACGCTTCTGCAAAGATGATCCTTGAAGCAAAACGGGACAATCAATCCGCAAAGCTGCACTTTTCCGTACAAGATATGTTCCGCCTGCCCTATGCACAGAAGTCCTTCGAAGTGGTGATCGCGTCCAACGCGCTTCACATAGTGCCGCATCCGGAAAAGGCCCTGCAAGAAATCAGGCGGGTGCTGAAGGACGACGGCGTGCTCATCGCGCCAACCTTCACCCACGCGGGGAACTCGGTTCCCGGCAAGGCAAAAGCCTTTTTCATGAGTATGGCGGGATTCCCCCTCCATAGCAGATGGACAAGCGAGGAATACCTGTGTTTCCTGCGTCAAAACGGCTGGTCGGTGCAGAAAAGCGCGGTGCTGAAGGCCTCGTTCCCGTTGACCTATGCGGAATGCACAAAATCGGAGGGGCCAGATGTCGTTCTTTGAAAACACCCGCAAGCCCGTGGGCCTCGGCGGAAAACTTATGGTTGCAATGATGAATCTGGGCCACGGCCCTGTGGCGCGGTGGGGACTTCGATTTCTACGACTTGCGCCAAACGCCAAGGTGCTGGATTGCGGCTGCGGCGGCGGGGCGAACATAAAACGGCTGCTGGAAAAATGCCCGCATGGCGTCGTCAAGGGCATCGACTATTCGACCGTCAGCGTGGAGAAGGCTAGAAAGCTCAACCGAGTTGCAATTCAGAAGGGGCGTTGCGCCGTTCTGCAAGGCAGTGTGGCGGATATGGTGTTTGAGGATAGCTACTTCGATGCTGCCACGGCCTTTGAGACCGTCTATTTTTGGCCTGATTTGCCCCGATGCTTCCGTGAGGTCTGGCGGGTGCTGAAGCCGGGCGGGACAATTCTTATCTGCAACGAGAGCAATGGCGATACGGACAAGGACGAGAGGTGGACGCAGATCATCGGCGGCATGACCATCTACAAGGACATTGAATTAAAGGCATGTCTGGAGCAGGCGGGTTTTCACGAGGTGCAGATATGCAAAAAGAAAAGGTGGCTCTGCGTCACGGCACGTAAGTAAGGGCGTCAAGCACGGGCATTTTTGCATCCATCCTGCACATGGCGATAGGCATGACGGTCATAGCGGCTGTGCTGGCGACAATTATGACAATTTTTATTCACTGAGGAAAAAACCTATGAAATGTAAAATTGAGAAAAACACCGTGCAGGAGACGCTGATCCTTCCGCTGTATTCCCGAAAGCTGTGTACGGAGCTGTACCCGAACCTTTACAGGGATGAAACAGCGGTTCGTCTACTCGACCAGATCGACTACGACTTTTCAGAGGCAGAGAAAAACTCCCGCAGCCTGATGCAGCGCTTTGGTGCGCTGGAGGTGGCCATGCGGCAGGGTGATCTTGCTTTCGAGGTGCGGGATTACCTGAAAGGCCACCCCAATGCGGCGGTGGTCAATCTGGGCTGCGGGCTGGACAACACCGGCAGAACCTGCGACAACGGTAGATGCAAGATTTACAATCTGGACTTCCCGGATGTGATTGCCTTGCGGCAGCAGCTGCTACCCGCCGGGAATCAAGAACAAAATATCCCCTGCGACCTGAAAGACACCGCATGGTTTAGCAAAATCGATGCCTCCGGCGGGGCGGTGTTCTTTGCCTCCGGGGTGTTCTATTACTTTCTGACCCAGCAGGTCCGGGAACTGGTGCGGGGGATGGCGGACGCTTTCCCCGGCAGTGTGCTGGTCTTTGATGCTGCCAATCGGACGGCGGTAAAGATGATCGCAAAAACATGGCTTAAGACTGCAAAAATCAAGGATGTGGGGGCATATTTTGCGGTTTCGGATGCCGCCAAGGAAATCGGCACGTGGAACAGCCGTCTGCAGGTCACAAGTCGCGGCTATATGCTGGGCTACAACGATTTGAGAGACCCTTCTGTCAGCGGCTTTTTCCGGTTTCTCGCAAGGGTCGGTGACAACGGGATGAAAATGCAAATCGTGAAAATAAGATTTTGAGAGACAAAAATGAAGCGCGCTCACTTTGACGTTGAAGAAGACGGCTTTTACGGCACATATTGGGCGTGCAAGGACACACATACAGCAGCGGGCACGGATTCGATTGAAACCGTGCCCGCTATCTGATACTATATTATTTTATCGAACGTCTGTTCTACTCCCACTCGATAAGAATACTTCTATTATCGGTGCGCTGACATGGTGCTTCGTATCAGGAAATGCGGTTTCGTCTCATTCGTGCACATTTTTCTGGTACCCAAAATGTACCCAGTGCGAACAAGTAGGATTACGCGCAGGTTGCTACAGCAGCTTTTTGCGAACTTTCTTGAGCCAGTTCTTCTTGAAGCTGCTGCGTGCGCCAAAGAACCGATCGTCAGTCTTGGTGGCTTCTTTCGCTCCGAACTTCAACGCCGTGAGCTCGATCGTGCAGATAAGGTCGGCTGCTTGCGCAAGCCGGTAGTCTTTGGGGCTTCCGTCTTTGTACATGACGGCGTTTGTTGACAAGGCGTACTCCACGGCGTCGTGCAGGGCTTTGGTCACGACGTACTGGCCGTCATCGTAGTAGACCTTCACTTTGTCGAATTCTTGCAGGTAGCTGAGATTGTCGAAGATGAGGTTCACGATGTCGCGTCTGATTCTCGCACCAAGAGCGGCGCTGTCGGGAAACTCGATTTTCCTGTATGAAAACGTATGATACTTTATGGGCAGGTGCTGGAGCATGGTGAAGAAGGCCTGCAGCAGCCGCTTCCTGTCCTGGATGTCCATGCCTTCGTAATCGTCATGGCCGTTCATGAGCGGGCATGCGTGCAGTGGGATGTTGGGAAGGCCCTTTGTACGCAAGTCGTTCTCATAGATGCTGATCGGTTGGGAGATGCTGTCATCCTGCTCGTGAAAAACCAGCGTTAGCAGGTAGTACTTCGATTCCGTTCCGCTTTCGCCCGATTCGTCGGCGAACAGGCTGATTTCGAGCATGGGCTCTCCTTGCGAGATAAAAAATGCCGGGGGACAACCCCCGGCTCCTGGAAGCCCTTTCTTGCGAAAAGACCAAGCTCAATATCCCATATTTTTATCTGACTGGCAAGAGGCTTTGAGCATGAGTTAGTAAATTATGCACGCAAAAAGCCGCCTTTGTACCTGTAATCGTACGGGTCGTATTCGCTGCGCCTTGCTGTTTCGATAAGCCTTCCGCCGTCGTCTGCAACGCCTTTGTCTATGATTACGGTCTCGTAGCGTGTTCTTCCGACGTAGGTGTGCTTGAAATCGCCGTGGTCCATATCGCCCTCAGGGTCGTAGACGTCTTTCCACTCCTGATAATCGAAGGCTGCTGTCCCTTTCTCGATTTCGCTCAATTCGTCAGCCCATTGGTCGATTATCTGCTCGAGTCCGGCTGCGACCGTTCTAAGTACGGGGTCTCCGTTCTCGAGTTTGTCGGGGATTAGTCCAAAGGTGTTGGCGATTTGAAAAAGCGCGTGGGCGGCTTGGACTGGGCTGCCGAAATCGAAGAACGTCAAAGCTCCTTCGGTGACGTTAAGCGCCAAGGAGAGGACTTTGATCTGCGAGGTTTTTGGCAGGCGCTTCTTCTGCTCGTAACTTCTGATTGCAGATTTGGTTATCCCTGTAATATTGGCGAGATCGTCCTGCGTATAGCCCTTTTTCTCGCGAAGACGTCGAAGGGTCGAGGCAAACTGTATGTTGGTCCATGGTTCGATAGCCACCCAGTCATACTCAACGCGTTCGTATCTTAACGGGAAGTTGGCAGGGTCGTAGTCTTGTGCGAATTGGTCTTTCCATTGTTCGTAACGAAAAGCCTCAATGTCGCCGTTTTTGTAGTTCAGGTATTGCGTCGACCATTTCCTCAGAAAGCTGTTCATGAACTCGTTGCTGGCCGTTAGGTAGGCAAATCTCTTATCGGAGGAATGGGGCTTAAGGCCGTAAACATCACCTAGTTGAATCAAGACGTTTGCGGGCATGAAGTCGATATCGTAAATCCGAAGAGCTTCAGGGCGTATGTTGAAGGCTTTCGCCAATGCTTCAAGATGGGCCTCTTTGGGCGTTGAGCGCATAAGCTCATAGTTTTGCACCGCTGATTCGCTGATTCCTGCGCGTTTGGCGACTTCTGCCTGAGTTAAGTGCATCCTGAACCTTAAATCGCGAAGCTTCGCTGAGATGAGACGTGATTGCCATCGCTTTTTGGCGAGTGAATGCGAAAAATCGCCAATCGTGTCTTGAGCGAAATCCCACAGGCTCATTCTGCTTCCTCTCTGTTCTCAAGTGTCAGTACGTGATGTAAATCATTGCAGGTTTTATTGAGCTGAAATGATAGCTGTTTTTGTATTTCCGCTCAATTCTGTCCTACTATGTTGCAACACGTTAAAAGTGTGCTACTTTATCAATAGACGCTAAAAGTGTCTGACTTAACTTTGACAAACGACTGAAGTGTCAAGCGATCAATCAAAAAGGAAGGAGAAAATATGGAAGCATCCAGCAGACTTGTTGGCGCGGATTACGTTGCGACAAAGCTCGATGTGTCAAAGCCGACGGCCTATCGAATCATCCGCTCGCTGAATAGCGAGCTCGTGGCCGCTGGCGCGCGTGTTATTCCCGGGCGCGTCAACTTAGAGTATTTGGAAGCAACCTACTTCGCTCAACCCTCGAGGGGCGGTGTGAAGCGGAATGGCGGTGTCGAGGTCGACTAACGGAACCTGGGAAGTCCAGTGTTGGTACCGCGACTGCTTCGGTGAACGCCACAAGAAGCATAAACGGGGATTTGCGACCAAGGCCGAGGCAAAGAAATGGGAACGTGAATGTCTGCTGAAGGCTGAAGGGTCTCCGCAGATGACGTTTTCGGATTTCATTAAAGTTTATGAGGCCGACAAGAAGCCTCAGCTTAAGCTGAACACATGGTTGACGAAAAAAGCCATCATCGAAAAGAAGATCTTGCCTTTCTTTGGACCAAAGAAGCTTAATGAGATCACCGCGCAAGATGTCATTACCTGGCAGAACGCTCTGGCTAAGGCGGTAATCCCGAGCACGGGAAAGCCTTATAGCAAGACGTATATCCGCACTGTGGCAAACCAGCTTAGCGCAATCTTGAATCATGCCGTCAAGTATTACGGCCTGGCAAAAAGTCCATACGCAAAGGTCGACAAGGCCAAGAAGGCCAAGCCTTTGAATGTCGATTTTTGGACCAAAGACGAGTACCTGAGGTTCGCCAACGCCATCATGGACAAGCCCTTGTCGTTTACGGCGTTCGAGTTGTTGTACTTTACCGGGATTCGTGAGGGAGAGCTTCTGGCGTTGACGCCGAGCGACTTCGACTTCGACAAGAACTTGCTTCGTATCACCCGCTCCTACCAGCGCATTCATGGCGAAGATGTCGTCACTGACCCAAAGACTGCGAAATCGGTACGCGCGATCGCCGTGCCCGACTTTGTCATCGATGAGGTCAAGGAATTCATCACGCTCGAAGGCATTCAAGCGGATGAGCGCATGTTTAAGGTTACGAAGAGCTATCTGTACCGTGAAATGCGCCGCGGTTGCGCGGTTTCGGGCGTGAAAGTCATCCGTATCCACGACATCCGACGTAGCCACGTGTCGCTGCTCATCGACCTTGGGTTCAGCGCGTTGGCCATTGCCGATCGCATGGGCCACGAGGCCGTTGACATCACGTACCGCTACGCGGACCTGTTCCCCAACGTTCAGACGGACATGGCAAGAGCTCTCGAAAATCTGGAAGGGAGGTGAACGACATGAGCCAGATGAACCTTGACCAGCATGGTCGCCATCGTAATGTTACCGTCGCGTTTCGGGTCTCGCCTGAAGAGGCGAAGCTCATCAATGCGCAGGTAGCCATGAGCGGCATGACCAAGCAAGATTACATCACCTCGCGTTTGCTTAACCGCGAGGTGAAGGTCGTGCCCAGCAGTCGCCTGCAAAAGGCGTTGTGCGAGCACATGGACGCGGCCTACCGTGAGCTGCGCCGCATCCGCGATGGGACGGGCATAAGTCCAGAGCTCGAAGCGACGCTCGTGATTCTGGCGAAGACCTTCGCCGCCTTGGGCGTCGAGCCCGAAACCGCGGACGTAGACAAGGAGGATGCCGCCGTCAAAGCGATGGCGCGCCGTTAGGAGAAAGGACATGATGCCTATGGAACAGGCAACCCAGCAGCAGGAACCGGCGCTCGTCCCTGGAAAAGACGCGCCGGCCCCCGCGCCGAAGCGCATGATAGCGCATCGCCACCCCGCAATCGAGAGGGTGGACCATGGAGACTAGCTACTTTTGCAGCCTGGAGGAGCAGAAGCGTCTGCTTGCCCGCCACGGTTTCGACCACTGGCCGGATGAAGGTGAGCTTCTCGGCTATTTGTTCGGCTTGGAGGACAAACTCGATGCCTTCTGCCAGGCTATGGGCTTTACCATGGCTCGCGACTATCGCGGTCGTTGGTGCGTTTGCCGCGCCCCGCAACAGGTTGACGGCGGTGATTGCTATGCTCCCTAAGCCCGAGTCCATCGGGGCACAAGAGCTTATGGAGGAAGTCCTGAAGCCACCCGTGTGGTTGGTGGAAGGGCTTCTGCCCACGAGCTCCACCAACCTGCTCTGCTCACCGCCGAAGTTCGGAAAGTCCATCCTCTGCCTGCAGCTTTGCCAGAGCGTGGCGATGGGTCAGCCGTTCCTTGGGAAGGCCACGGTGCGGGCGGGTGCGATCTATCTTTGTCTGGAGGACACCAAGTACCGCCTGCAGCATCGCCTTTGGGCCCTCGCCGACGAGAGCGTGGACGACTTCCGCCTGGTGCCACAGGCGGCCACACTCGCCGAGGGCCTCATCGGCCAGTTGGAGGGGCTGCTGCTCGACTATCCCGGCACAAAGCTGTTCGTCGTGGACACGCTTCAAGTGGCGCGCGGCAACTCCGGAGACTACAGCTATGCCAACGACTACGCCGATCTTCGCCAGTTCAAGTCTTTTGCCGACCGCCATGATGTCTGCGTGCTGATCGTGCACCATCTGCGCAAGGCGGAGAGCACCACCGACCAGTTCATGGACATCAGCGGCACCACCGCAATCAGCGGCGCAGTCGACGGCATGATGGTGATGCAGAAGGAAAAGCGAAGCTCTTCGGACTGCAGGCTCTCGGTCACGGGGCGTGACGTCGAATACGCCGAACTCGTGCTCCGACGCGAGGGCATGCGCTGGGAGTTCGTCGAACAACTCACCGAGGCCGAAGCGTATGAAGCAAGCGTTCCCGATTCAGTGAAGGCCATCGTCGGCTGGCTTGCCGACGGGGTTTGCCGCTGGTCTGGAACCGCCAGCGAGTTGATCAAGACGGTTGACATCGATGGCGTCAGCCCTGCGGTGCTGGGCAAGCAGCTTGCCCAGCACAACGAATGGCTTCGCCGGCAGGGCGTATCGCTTGGCCGACGTCGCACCGGCAGCGCTCGAAGCATCGAGCTTTCGTTGCTGCCGTGACGGCAAATGACGGCGATGACGGGAATCCGGCACAGAAGCGCACCGTCATCGCCATATCGGATTCGTTAAAAGCAAACGGCAAGTGACGGCCGTGCCTGGCGCGTATGTGCCGTCACTCCCGTCACTTGCCGTCACTAAAACAATCGCTTGCAGAAAGAAGGACAAACCATGAGTAACGTCAAGCGTATCAACTATCACGTAATCGCCGATGGTCGTACCGTCCAGCTCGAGGAAGGCGAATGGGTCATCGTCAATCCCGACAAGGCGGCGGAAGCCCAGTCGATCTGCGCCGTGAGCGTGCGCAACGCACCCGAGGGAACGCCACGATTCGCATACTTCCTCGTCGGCAAAGAGGTCAACGAGCTTCGTCGCGACCCCGATTTGAACCGCATCGACGAGGAGATCGCAAAGGTATGGCCGGGGTATCGTGAAATCCTGAAGCAGAAAGTCGAGCCCGTACCCGACGGCAAGGGCGGGTACGCCAACGTCGACGAGTGGCGCAAAGCCCCCGAACCCGGGTATTTCGACCTGGCCGGTTACACCGAGTATTGGGTTGCGGGCAATCAGGAAGGCTAGACGCGCGGGCGCGGGCTGCGGTTCGCGCCCGTTTCACATCAAGGAGCAAAATACCATGGCAACGAAGAAGAAAGTGCGCAGTCTGCGCATCGACCCGGTGCTCGACAATCGCATAACCTCATACGCCGCAGCATCTGGGATGAAGGAGTCGGATGCCGTACGCGACTTGCTGGAGAAGGGCCTTGCCTGTGCGTCCCTCAGCGTGTTCGCCACTCCGGTAGGCAGCTTAGTACGCAACGTTATCGAAGCGGAATTTACCCTCATGCGCGAGGATATGGACAGTCGCAACGACGCGCTGGAGGAGCGCGTAGCGCGCGTCTGCAGCCGCGGTGCGAAGGCCAGCCTGCAGGCGGCGGCCATGCTCAACGACGTCTCGCGTGCCATCATCCCCGCTTGGAAAGACGTCTCCGCAGAGGAGCTCTGGTCCTTTTACGCCAAGCAAGGCGGCGAGCTGCAGGCCGGCCGCGCGTACGCCGACGTCAAGCGTGAAGGCTAGCGATGCCGGGTTCGAAGATCGTGGTCAACCACCGCGTCATGCTCTCGGGCTCCGCAGGCCACGGCGCGATTGGCGGCAACAGGCTGCTCTATATCGCCAACAGGCCCGGTGCTGTCATCATGAAAAGCGAAGACGATTTGCGCATTGGGCGCGAGAACGAACGGATGGCGAAGCTTGGGTACATCGGCTATAGGCCCGGTTCGGTGGCCGAGCCAAACCACGGCCACGCGCTGTTCGATGCCTGCGGCGTGCCGGAGCGTGCGAGGATCCAGCGCGAGCTCAAAAGCACGGATTCGGCAATTATAACCAGCGTGGTGACCGTGCGCCGCGAGGACGCTGAGGAGCTCGGGCTCACGACAAAACAGGATTGGGAGCGCCTGCTGCGAAGCCAGTGGTCGAAATACGTGGAGTCATTGGGAATCATGGAGCCGCAGAACATCCGTTGGGTGGCGGCCTACCACGTCAATCAGGAGAACAACCTTCACTGCCACGTTTTCACTTGGGACGAATCGGGTTGTTACAACGAGTTGCTCTCAAAGCGAAGGATGATGCGGGCCAACGACGCCATGCGAGCCGCCGTCTTGAAACCCCAGCGCGACGAGCTGAGCTTTGCGCGCACCCAGGCCAGGGACGAGCTTGTGGCGCGGATAAGGGACGTAGCTTTTGACGATGCGCAGAGGAATGCCGTGCTTGAAGCGCTGCCGGACGACGGTTCGCTGAAATATGCGAAGCTCGCCAGATTTCATTCGGCCGCTGCCGCCGAGGTGGATACAGTGGCGAAGCAGGTTATCAAGGCAGATGCGCGTATGCGGGAGCTGCGCGCTAGTTACGAAAAAGCCGTCTTGGGCCATGCCGAGCTGAAGGGCCTCGAGGGGGCGGCCCTCGAGGCCTACGTCTCGGCGGCGCAGGCCGATTTGAAGACGAGGATCGGGAACGCGCTCATCTCCAACATCAGGAACGCCGAAAGCGCTGCAATCGCCGACAAGCCCGAGTTGGAAGTCGAGCTGAAGACGCGGATAGAGCTGGGGCCGCACACTCGCAGGCGAGCTAGGCAGCTCGCCGAAGAGATTTCCAGCTGCCTCAAGGACGATGAGGTGGAAGGCCTTTCGGGTGCTCTGCTTGCAGATGCTTGCATCGGCAAGTTTCTGCGAACGGACACGCTGCGCAGCCTGCCGGGCGTCGGCAAGGAGGCCGATGCCGTTCGATCGTCGATTCTGACGAACGCGCGAGGCGTTGCCATGCTAGCAAGGCAATGCCTCTCCAGCGAAGGGAAGGGCGACTACGGCGACGAAGCTGGTAGAAAGGCCCTTGCCCTGACCGCTCGCACGCTGGGCGCGGCTATCGCCCACGCTGAGCGTCTTGCGCCCTTGCGCGAACCGAAGTCTCCGCTTGAGATTCAAATACCCGTCCATACCCCCGTCCCAAAGTTGTAAGGAGGAATTTCCTTGGCTAAGCAGAAGGGTTTCAACAGACTTCCGCACCCCCTCGCCGAGTTCGCGCTCTATACGGTTTTGTTTGAGGTTATTGCGTTCCTGGCGGTCAAACTTTGCTATCCGACGTTCGCAAGCGATGTTCTATTGCCAATGCTTGCGCGGCTCTCAAGCACGCTTGCACCAGCGGCGAAGGCGAAGATCGCCTTTCCGGACGAATCGGGTGCCCTTGCCTCAGCGGCTATTGCCGCGATAGCCGCAGCCGCGGCGCTTGCCTCCTACAGCTACCGCACCTTCCACAATGGCGCATGGCTGGGCGAGAAGCCGTCGTCGAACAGGTCGCACGGGTCGAGCCGCCTGGAGTCGCGCCCTATAGTCTTGAGGCGCGAGTTCAACGTGTGCAATGCAGATAAGGCTTTCCCGGGGCTCGTCATAGGCGGCGTGGGCTCCGATGGGAAGCGCCTGCTCGTCGACGACATCAAGCATGCGCTCGTGATCGGCGGCACCGGTGCGGGCAAGACGACCAGCTGCCTCTTGCCGACGCTGGTCAATTTCGTGAATTCCGGGTCTTCCTTCATTGCCCTTGACCCCAAGGGCGAGCTGCACGACGTCACCGGGACCTATGCGGAGGGGTGCGGCTTCAAACGTGTGTGTATCGACTTTTCCGACGCCTCCAGAAGCGACGGGTGGCTGCCGCTACAGCCTGCAATCGACTGCGCGAAGGGCTTCAACGGCAGGTCTCCGTCCGAGCTGGCCGCCGAGGTGCGCATTCTGGCCGACACGCTCGTGCCCGAACGTCGAGAGGCCGCAGCGATATGGACCCAGGCGGCGCGCATACTGTTCTCGGGCGTTGCCGCCTACGTGGCGCAGAGCCCCGACGTGCCGGACGACGCTCGCAACCTGTCAACCGTTGCGGCCGTCGCCGCAATGGACCAGGGGCGGCTGCAGCGAATCGCCGAGGAGCTTCCTGCGGGCTCGTCGGCAAGACTCTCACTTGAACATGTCGCCTACGCCCCGGCCGAGACCTACGGCGGTTTCCGCGTGAACCTCGCTGCTGTGCTCAACGTCTACGCCGACCCCGCCGTGAGCCCCATGCTTGCAAGGAGCAACTTCTCGGTTGAGGATTTTCTCGATAGCAATGTGGCTCTGTACGTCAGGTTCAACAGCTCGTCGACCGCGTACGATGCCCTGGTTGCGGCGTTCGTCTCGCAAACCATGGACGGCCTGCGCCGCCTTGCTGAGCGGCGGTGCGGCGGGACACTCGAACGTCCCGTGTGCTGGATTCTCGAGGAGTTCCCGCAGCTGCCGAAGATACCCGGGTTGCAAAAGGCCGTTAGCATCGTTCGCTCGCTCGGCATGCACCTCGTGTTCGTATGCCAAGATCGGTCGCAGGTGGAAGCGACGTACCGCGAGGACGCGCCCGGCATCTTCAACAACCTCGACACCACGCTGTTCCTGGCCGCCAACGACGCCAAGACGTGCAAACACTATTCCGACCAGCTCGGCTGCTACACGGTGGAAACCAAGACGAGGTCGACCAGCAAGTCGTCCAACGGGGGCGGCAGCAGCACTTCCGCAAGCTACCACGAGGCTAGGCTCTTCAGGCCCGAAGACCTCGCCAAATGGGATTGGCGGACCGGCCACCTCGTCATCAAAGGCGGGCGGGCCTACGCGTGCAGCTCGCTCCCGATCTCTAAGACGTACACAGGCGACGCCATCGGTCTTGGCGGCAGGGAGCCCACCGCCGCGATGCGCGCGAGCATGGCCCCGGCCCGCGAAGCGAAAAACGTCGAACCTGCCAAGGTATGGCGTATCGGCGATACCGCAGAAGTCGAAGGCGATATCGCCCAGGCAATCGCCAAGGTGTCTGACCCGCGCTTCTCGTGACTCTCGTTGCCAGGTTTGCCGCCGCCATCGGACTTGGGTCACGCCTTGCGCCCCTGATGCCCTATAGGATTGCACGTCGTTGCAGCCGCGCAAGGCGCGAAAACTTTTCCCGAACCCGCTTCGCGGAACCGTGAAAACTCAAGCCTTGCGGTTTCGCTTGGCTCCTTGCGCGCGCCGCTTTCCGACGAGCGCCATGCAGGGCACAGGGCCCGAAAGGCGGGCTCCAAAGCCTAAGGAGGCAGGCATTATGAACAACGCAAGCGAGCTCAAGCAGAAGGCGATCGAAATGACAACGCAGCTTCTGGAGCGCAAGGGCTATCGAATCATCGACAGGTTGTCTGGCGAATGCATCAGCTTGGTGGCAGCAGATGATGGCGACATCGTTTTCGCGAGAGTCATCGCCAGAGACGCAAAAGAAAAGGGGTTTCCCGCTTGGACCATGGACCGGAGGATGGCGGAGAACGATGCCATCGCCTGGCTCAAGCAGCAGGGCGAATCGATTCCCGATAGCCGAATCCGCTTCGACGAGATTGCCCTCGTGGTCTTCGACGGCGGGAAGGCCATGGTCCGGCATCACATCAATGCCCTGGGAGAGGCCTAGCCTCCCTTGCGGCCCTCTCGGGGCGGCCCGCTTCGGCGGGCCTTTTTCGTGTTCTGCTCCGTCTCGGTCTCATCATTGAAAGTTTTGGCAGTGCGACCAGGGGAAGCTCGCGCCGCTTCCCCTAGCCCCATCGCGCCCAAGGGCGTGCCTTGGGAATCCCTGTTTGCAACTTCCGCGCCGGTTGGGCGTATGGGATATATCAGCCCCTGTAGGTGCTGACATGCAGGATAAGTATTCCGCCTACGGCGGGTGCGCTGGCAGGCGAGCCTGCCACGGGTTTGGGCTGGTCGCACAATCAAAGCACCTCCTATAGGCACGTTTACGCGATTGCCGTAAACACAGTGATGCGACTACGTTTTAGGAAAGCTGCAGGTCAAAACTATCGATATGCTAAACTTATATAACAATGATGCAACACGGCATCCGCATTGCAACCTGAGCATTCGAAGGACGGGCAATGGACGAAATCGAACTCAAGCAGGAACTCCTGAACGGCAAGAAGACCGACAGGATTATCTTCGCCGTCACTCCTGATCTCAAACGTGCTGTAACTGAAATGGCAAAACGGGATTGCGTATCCGCAAGCGCGTTCATCTCGGCGCTGCTGGCCGAAGAGGTAGTGAGGAGGGCTGCAAAGTGAACGAGTCAGATGTGCGCCTGAAGTCGATCGATCCGGCACTCAAAAGAAAATGGGATGCCGACAGGCAGATATTTACTGAATACTACTTCACCGACGGCGAGATCGTCGTTCGCAAGGGGCTCCATACCCGAAAGAAGCCCAAGAAGGCCGACTATCTGCTCATGTATAAGCGGGACATGCCTATCGCTATCGTTGAGGCAAAAGACTCGGATCATACGGTCGAGGCTGGCCTGCAGCAGGCGATGGATTACGCAATTGCCCTGGATGTACCTTTCGCTTACAGCTCGAACGGCAAGGGCTTTGCTGAGCATGATTTCACTACCGGTAGGGTTCGCCGTCTGAACATGGATGAGTTCCCCTCTCCCGAGGAACTGTGGGCTCGCTTCTGCGCTTCGAAGGGCATCGAAACGCAGGAAGCGGAAGAGATTATTACCGCGCCCTATTATTACGAGCATGGCGGCAATTCGCCCCGCTACTATCAGCGAAACGCCGTCAACAGGACCGTCGAGGCCGTGGCGAGCGGCAAAGACAGAATCCTCCTCGTCATGGCCACGGGCACCGGCAAGACCTATACGGCGTTCCAAATCGTACACCGCCTGCGCGAGGCTGGCATGGCCAGGAAGGTCCTCTATCTTGCCGACAGGAACATCCTCGTCGATCAGACCATAGACGGAGACTTCAAGCCGCTGCGCAAGGTAATCACGAAGGTCGAGCATCGCAAGCTCGACCCGGCGTACGAAATCTACTTCGCACTTTACCAACAACTCGTCGGTACCGATGGCGAGGAGATATTCAGGGAGTTCAGCCCCGAGTTCTTCGATCTCATCATCGTAGACGAATGCCATCGCGGCAGCGCGGCCGACGATTCTGCCTGGCGCAAGATACTCGAGTACTTTAGCTCCGCTGTGCAAATCGGCATGACGGCCACCCCGAAGGAAACGAAGGATGTGTCGAACATCGATTACTTTGGGGAACCTGCGTACACGTACTCGCTGAAGCAGGGAATCGAGGACGGCTTCCTTGCCCCATACCAGGTTGTTCGCGTGAAACCGAACGTCGACGTCTATGGTTGGCGTCCGCACGCTGGAGCCGTCGATGACAACGGAGAGCTGATTAGCGACCGTGTTTACGAGAAACAGGATTTCGACCGCGAGCTCGTTATCAAGGAGCGAACGGAGGTCGTGGCCAAGAAGATAACCCAGTTCCTTAAGGAAACGGACAGGTATTCGAAGACGATTGTTTTCTGCGTCGATATCGACCATGCAGAGCGAATGCGCGAGGCCTTAGTCAATGAGAACAGCGACATCGTCAAAGAGCACCCTACTTACATCATGCGCATCACCGGCGATTCGAAAGAAGGCAAGGCGAAGCTCGACGAGTTCATTGACCCCGACGAGAAGTACCCGACGATCGTCACGACTTCGAAGCTGCTTACTACGGGCGTGAACTGCAAAACCTGCAAGCTTGTCGTGCTGGACAACGTCTACGGCGAGCAGGGAATGACGGAGTTCAAGCAGATTGTTGGCCGCGGTACTCGCATCTGCGAGCCGTACGGCAAGCTGTACTTTACCATTCTTGATTTCCGCGATGCGTCGCGTATGTTCGCCGACCCGGCGTTTGACGGCGAGCCGGTGCAGGTGTTCGAACCTGCACCCAGCGGTCCTATGGTGCCCGACACCGACGAGCCGGACAGCCCTCCCGACGTTTCGCCTCTGCCCAATCCCGACAATGTATTGGATGATGGCGAGACGGACATCGATGGCAAACGCGTTAAATATTATGTTCACGGTGTTCCCGTCGAAATAGCCTCCGAGCGAGTTGAGTATTATTCGGTTTCTGGCGAGCTTGTCACGGAGAGCCTTAAGGACTACACACGGAAAAACATCCGCGGCGAGTACGATACGCTCGACCATTTTCTTGTCGTTTGGAACGCCGAGGACCGCAAGCAAGCGATTATCGACGAACTGAGGGATCGCGGCGTGTTCCTCGATGAGCTTCGCAAGGAGTCCGGTCAAGATCAAATGAGCGATTTTGACCTCATCTGTCACATTGCTTACGACCAGAAACCGCTCACGAGGAGCGAAAGGGCCAACAACGTGAAGAAGAAGGGCTATCTGTACGAGTACACCGGCCTTGCACGTGATGTGCTCGAGGCCCTTCTCGACAAATACGCCACTTCGAACCTCATCGATTTGGATGACACCAGAATCCTCGACCTTGAAGAGTTTCGGCGCTTTGGAAGCCCTATGAAGATTTGCAAAGCGTTCGGTGGCAAGAAAGAATTCATGTACGCGGCGCAAACGTTGGAGAATGCGCTTTACTCGGCTTAGGAAGGCTTTTGAAGCATGGCTTTAGGATCTCTCGTCAAAACCCTCCAGAACATCATGCGAAACGATGCGGGCATCAACGGCGATGCCCAGCGAATTGAGCAGATGACATGGTTGTTCTTCCTGAAAATCTATGACGCGAAGGAAGAGGAATGGGAATTTCACGACGATTCGTATGAGTCGATCATCCCCGATCGTTTGCGCTGGCACAGCTGGGCGCCTGACGCGAAAGACGGCAACGCCCTTACCGGCGATGAGTTGCTGGACTTCGTCAACAACGACCTATTCAAGACTTTGGCGAATCTTGAGCTTGCCCAAGACGCGCCGTTGCGACAAGTGGTTGTAAAGGCGGCGTTCACCGACGCTAATAACTACATGAAAGATGGCATCCTGCTCCGTCAGGTTGTCAACGCGATCGATGATGCTGTGGACTTCACCGAATACAAGGAGCGCCATGCGTTCGGCGAGATTTACGAGACCATCCTGAAGGACTTGCAGTCTGCGGGCAACGCGGGCGAGTTCTACACGCCCCGTGCTGTTACCGATTTCATGGCCGAGATGCTTAATCCCAAGCTCGGGGAATCTGTTGCTGACTTCGCGTGCGGAACAGGTGGATTCCTTACAAGCGCATTGAAGCTGCTGGCGAAGCAGGTGAAAACGCCCGCAGACCAAGAGCTCTATTCTAAATCGATCTACGGCATCGAGAAAAAGCAGTTACCGTATCTTTTGTGCATCACCAACATGCTGCTGCACGATATCGACAACCCACAGGTTTTCCATGACAACTCGCTCGAACACGACGTTCGCGATTACCGCCACAAAGAACGCGGCCAGTTCGACGTGGTACTCATGAACCCGCCGTACGGCGGGTCGGAAAAGGCATCTATTCAGAACAACTTCCCAACAGCCCTTCGCAGTTCGGAGACCGCTGATCTGTTCCTTGCGCTCATCCTGTATCGCCTCAAGAGAAACGGCCGTGCAGCGGTTATTATCCCTGACGGCTTTCTGTTCGGCCAGGATGCGGCGAAGGTCGAAATCAAGCGCCGCCTCGTCGAAGAATTCAATCTGCACACCGTCGTGCGCATGCCTCAGAGCGTCTTTGCGCCCTATACCCCCATTACCACTAACATCCTCTTCTTCGACAACACGAAGCAATCCGAGGGCGTGTGGTTCTATCGCATGGACATGCCAGACGGGTATAAGCACTTTTCGAAAACCAAACCGATCAAGTCCGAGCATTTCAACGATGTTCGTAGCTGGTGGGCGAATCGCGAGGAAATCGAAAAAGATGGTAACCCCAAAGCCGAGCTCTATACAGTTGAGGAATTGCGGGCAGGAAGCTTCAGCTTCGATTTGTGCGGTTACCCGCACGAGGAAGAGGAGATTCTACCTCCCGACGAGCTGATTCGCGATTATCGCGCTCGTCGCGCCGCACTCGATGCCGAGATTGATAACAAGCTTGCTCAAATTTGCGAGATTCTCGGAATCGAGGCATAGATGAAGGCGAAAGACCTGAAGAACTCGATTCTGCAGATGGCGGTCGAAGGCAAGCTCGTGCCGCAAGACCCCACGGACGAGCCTGCAACCGTGCTGCTTGAGCGGATTCGTGAAGAGAAGCATAGGCTTATAGCAGAAGGGAAAGCAAAGTTCCCCAAGGGCGGCGAAAGCGTCATCTACACCGCTTCCGATGGCTCCCCCTATGAGAAGCGGGTGGACGCCAAGGGCCGTGTGCTGAGCGATGAGCGCATCGCAGGTGAGGTGCCGTTTGAGGAGCTGCCCGAGGGCTGGGTTTGGGCGAGGCTGGCGGGAGTTGCCTCGATTCAATTAGGCAAGATGCTTGACAAGCAAAAAAATGAAGGCGAGCCTGTGCCATACCTCGGAAACGCTAATGTCCAATGGGGCGAATTCGATCTTGCCAATATAAAGACAATGCGCATGAATGAGGCAGATCGCGCAAAATTTGCACTCGCAAATGGTGACCTGATTGTCTGCGAGGGCGGCGTACCGGGCAGATGCGCAATTTGGACATCGAACAAAACGATGTACTATCAAAAGGCACTTCACCGAGTTCGCTGCGATAAAAGACTTTTACTCAATACATACTGCGAGTTGTATATTCGCCTTATAGTTCAGTCGCATATTTGGGATGGTTGTTTTACGGGGACAACAATTAAGCACCTTCCCGCGCAAACGCTGTCAAGCTGGGTTCTGCCCGTCCCGCCCCTGGCCGAACAGCGCCGCATCGTCGAGCGTGTAAACGAGCTCATGCCCCTGGTCGAGGAGTACGGGAAGCTCGAGGACGCCCGCGAGGAGCTCGACGCCACATTGCCCGGCCGCTTGCGCAAGTCCGTGCTGCAGATGGCGGTGCAGGGCAAGCTCGTGTCCCAGGACCCCGCCGACGAGCCCGCGAGCGCCCTGCTGGAGCGCATCCGCGAGCAACGCCGCCAGCTCATAGCGGAGAAGAAGATGAAGGCCCCCAAGGGCGGCGAGTCCGTCATCTTCCGCGGTTCCGATGGCCGCCGCTATGAGAAAAGAATAGACGCCAAGGGCCGCGAGTCCGACCCTACCTGCATCGAGGACGAGATTCTGTTCGAGATTCCGGACAGCTGGGAGTGGGCGCGGCTGGAAAGCATAATATCCCTCTTATCCGGAACCGACCTAAAGCCCAATCAGTATAACGATCGGCATGAGGGTATTCCCTACTTAACAGGGGCATCTAACTTTTTGGACGGTTCCCTCATCGAAAATCGTTGGACAAGCGAGCCGACACGTGTTTCACGCAAGGGCGAGCTTCTGTTCACTTGCAAGGGCACCATTGGAGAAATGGCAGTTAACACTTTTGATGAGGCCCACATTGCACGTCAGATTATGGCGATTATCCCATCAGATGAAGACATGCTGCCTTACTTGATTATTTTTTTGAAATCTATGGTGGAATACGTTAAATCAAGCGCAAAGGGGGTAATCCCGGGTATTGAACGCAACGCTTTATTGAGCGCCCTCATTCCCGTACCGCCCAAGTCCGAGCAGGCTCGCATTTCTGAGAAACTAGCCTCTCTTTCCAATTTGATTTCATAGTTGTTTTCATGGCATCGACGAAAGGACGATGCCATGAAAACGTTTGCTCAGTATTTGCGGGAAAAGGGTTACGCAGAGAACACAATCATTTCTTATACATTTGCGATTGACCAGCTAACCAATAGAGCTCAATCTCTTACGAACCAGTCACTTCTTGCGCATAAGGAGTGGCTGGTTTCTTCGTTTGCGCCAAAGACCGCCAACAACCGTATTGGCGCGATAAACGCTTACTTGGATTTCATCACATTTGACGGAATCAGGCTCAAAGGAGTTCGCATTCAGCAGAAGCCATTTCTCGACAATGTTATAAGCAATGAACAGTATGCCCGGATGAAAGATGGCTTGAAACGCGACGGCGATTGGTTCTGGTATTTCATTGTCAGGTTTCTTGGGTGCACTGGTTCTCGTGTAAGCGAGCTGAGGCAGTTCAGGGTTAGCCATGTTGATGCTGGCTATATGGATATTATCTCCAAAGGGCAGAAACTCAGAAGAATTTGGGTTCCGATGACTTTGCAGCAGGAATGCGCCACATGGAAGGCCGGCTCAGCTTCGGGTGACCTACTATTTCCTGGTAAAAACAACAAAGCCATTACCTCGCGAGGCATATCTCTTGGCTTGAAACGCAGCGCCCTACGCTATGGTATTGATCAAGATGTTGTATATCCGCACTCGTTCCGACATCTGTTTGCGAAGAATTTCATTGCACGTAACCCCGATATCGCTCTCCTTGCCGACCTTATGGGACACGAGAGCATAGAGACAACCAGAATCTATCTGCGGCGCACCGCCAACGAGCAGCGCGCCGCAGTAGACGCGGCTATTGATTGGTGACGAGTGACATAAACTCGGCGACGCGTTCAACAATGCGGTGTTGCTCGGCGAGAGGAGGAATCGCTATTAATGCCGAGTTCAGAGATGCCTTCGAAAGGTTGTAGAAAGCCTGCCCGGATTTCTTGACTGACGATTTGCAGAAGGAGATGTGAGCCGGAGAGGCTAAGTATCTATGGAGATACTCAGAGTGACATGGGTCTATTAAGAACGGCGTCAGGAAGAAAACGAAGCCGCCGCAGACGGTGTTGCCATCCGTATTTCTGATGATTGCCGTTTTACCAACGTTCTCAAGACTAGTCACTGAAGGAGTTAATATCTGTCCATCGCGTAGAAGTATATTATCATCCACAAACTCTGCGGATATCATCACGTCGTTGTTTTTGATAAGGGGCTCATCTTCCTCACCGATGTTGCCACCACGAAGTACCCTGATCATTTTTTCGCCTTTTACGGCAAGATTGTCCTTCTTGTAGCCAAGACCGCTATTGAGCTGAAGGACAGATGACAGCCGTGCCCACTCCCAGCTGTCTGGGGTCTCGAACGGAATCTCGTCCTCTATGCAGGTGGGCTCTGACTCGCGGCCCTTGGCGTCGACTCTCTTCTCATAGCGGCGGCCATCGGAACCGCGGAAGATGATGGACTCGCCGCCCTTGGGGGCCTTCATTTTCTTCTCGGCGACAAGCTGGCGGCGCTGTTCGCGTATGCGCTCCAGCAGGGCGCTTGCGGGCTCGTCGGCGGGGTCCTGCGGCACGAGTTTTCCTTGTACCGCCATCTGCAGCACCGACTTGCGCAGGCGGCTTGGCAGGGCTGCGTCCAGCTCTTCGCGGGCGTCTTCGAGTTCCCCGTATTCTTCAACCAAGGGCATGAGCTGGTTGATGTGCTCGACGATGCGGTGCTGTTCGGCCATGGGCGGGAGGGGAACAATTAGGTTGGATGCTTTAGTGGCGCTCAACCCTTCTTTTGTTGCTCCGACCTGCCCGGCCATTATTGCCGCCTGGATGAGAGGGGAAACGATTGCAATATGAAGATAGTGATTAAGAGTGTTGTCGACAGGACGCATGATTAGTACGTGCTGGTTTACATCGGCTTCCTCAAACGGATTGGGGACAATCGCGCAGCGGCCTATTGAGGCACCTGTGATGTTAAGCAGTATGTCGTTTGGCAAAACGTGGCTGCCGCGTTTTTTAAACAATGAATATGCAAAATGTGCGACGTCCTCGAGTTTAAGCCCTTCGTTGTGAACGTTTTGGGACCTTATTAGAAGCGGTCCTTCATCTTGGTAAACCTTGCGACCGCCAGCGGGAGTGCTGCCTGAGCCCATCTTAGTAAATAGCGTCGATAGCCTCGCCCACGCCCACCCCTTGGGCAGCTCCTCAAGCGGCGCTTCATCCGCAATGCACGTATCGCTCAGCACGTGCCCCTTGGCATCAACGCGCTTCTCATAGGGGGAGCCATCGGAAGTGGTAGAAGAATAACCAAAAGACCAGGTAAATAACCAAAGTGGGTACCAGTGAAGGCCGGTGGGTACAAATTGGGTACCAGAGAAAAACTGGCAATCCCGCAATTTGACTGAGAGGGAACCATGGTCGCCGTCGAATAGAACCATGTTGAGGGGGTGCGCCGATAGAGCTTAATCGATATGCAGAAGCATTGTTTTCCCTGATTAAACAATTGCGTATTGTCGATGGCTTGCGCCTAAATCCTGAAACCTGCGATAAAAAGAGGTGCCTTGCGATACGGCAAGGCACCTCTAATAGGTAACACACTTTTGTGTGGAATTACTCCCACTCGATGGTCGCGGGCGGCTTGGACGTGATGTCGTAGCACACGCGGTTGGCGCCGGGGACCTCGGCAACGATGCGGCCGGAGATGCGGGCAAGCACGTCGTAGGGCAGTTTGGCCCAGTCGGCTGTCATAGCGTCGCTGGACTCGACGGCGCGCAGGATGATCGGGCGCTGGTAGGTACGCTCGTCGCCCATAACGCCAACGGACTTAATGTCGGGCAGGACCGCGAAATACTGCCAGCAGCTGTGCTCGGAGTTGCGCTCGCCGGTCTGCTCAAACAGACGCTGGTTGTAGGCGTCGAGCTCCTCGCGCACGATGGCGTCGGCGTTCTTGAGGATCTCGAGCTTCTCCTTGTCGACCGCACCGATGATGCGGATGGCAAGACCCGGGCCCGGGAAAGGCTGACGGAACACGATGTGACCCGGCAGGCCCAGCGCCAGACCAAGCGCACGGACCTCGTCCTTAAAGAAGTGGTCGAGCGGCTCAATGAGGTCGAAGTGCACGCCCTCGGGGAACGGGATCAGGTTGTGATGGCTCTTTATGGTGGCCGTCTTGCCGCCCGTCTTGCGAGCGCCGGACTCGATGATGTCGGGGTAGATGGTGCCCTGAGCCAGGTACTTCACGGGTTTACCATCGGTCTCAAGCTGCTGAGCAACCGCGAAGAACTCTTTCCAGAACTGCGTGCCGATGATGCGGCGCTTCTCCTCGGGCTCGGTCACGCCGGCCAGAAGCTCGGCATAACGGTCCTCGGCGTGGACGTGGATAAAGTCGACGTCAAACTGCTTGGTGAAGACCTCCTCCACCTGCTCGGGCTCGCCCTTGCGCAGCAGACCGTGGTTGATGAACACGCAGGTCATCTGCTTACCTACGGCGCGAGCGCCCAGAGCAGCCACGACGGAGGAGTCGACGCCGCCGGACAGGGCCAGAATCACGCGGTCGTCGCCGACCTTCTCGCGGAACTCGGCCGTCATGGTCTCGGCCAGGTTGTCCATGCTCCAGTTGGGCTCCAGGCCGCAGATCTCAAACAGAAAGTTGCTTAGCAGCTGCTGACCGTACTCGGAATGCTTGACCTCGGGGTGGAACTGCGTGGTGAAGATCTTGCGCTCAACGCACTCCATGGCGGCAACCGGGCACACGTCGGTGCTGGCGGTAACGGTAAAGCCCTCGGGCACCTCGGAAACGGCGTCGCGGTGGCTCATCCACACGGTCTGCTCCATGGGCGTGGAGTTAAAGAGCTTGGCACCAGCCGTGCGCGTGATGGTGGCGCGGCCATACTCGCCCACCTCGGAGTGGCCGACCTTGCCGCCGAGCGTTACGGCTGTGATCTGATGGCCGTAGCAAAAGCCCAGGACGGGAAGGCCCAGGTCAAAGATGGCAGGATCGATGGACGGAGCGTCCTCGGCATACACGGAGGCCGGGCCGCCGGAAAGGATGAGCGCAGAGGCGTTCATCTCGCGAATCTCGTCGGCCGAGATGTCGCAGGGAACGATCTCGGAATACACGTTGAGGTCGCGGACGCGACGGGCAATGAGCTGACCGTACTGCGCACCAAAGTCGAGTACGAGGACCTTTGCGGAAGCATTTTGATCCATGGTATCCCCCTCTTGTTGGCGGGGAGCCGGTGCCCGCCCGCGCGAATGAACGAAAATATCTTTCATAGTGTACACGTTATATGGGGTTTCTCGTCCCTCGCAGCCATCAGCGCACGGCAAACGCACGACCTGCACCCTTTTTTGGTGGCGATTGAAATGTTACTAAACGTCACGGATGATGTAATACGTTTGAACATTGGACGCCCTGTGCCACAATACTGCCGAACGACTCCGCCTCTGCGGCGGCAAATACGATAGGAATATCAGCATGAAGCGCATCCTTCTCATCGCCACGGGCGGCACCATCGCATCGACCGAGGACGGCAACGGCCTCTCCCCCGCCCTGACCGGTGAGGAGCTCGCCCAGAGCGTCCCCGAGATCTCGGGCCTCTGCGAGCTCGACGTCGTGCAGCCCATGAACATCGACAGCACCAACATGCGTCCCAGTGACTGGATGTGTATCCGCGACGTCATCGTCGAGGGTTATGCCGACCACGACGGCTTCGTGATTCTGCACGGCACCGACACCATGAGCTACACCGCGGCAGCGCTTTCCTATCTGATTCAGGACAGTCCCAAGCCCATCGTACTCACCGGCTCGCAAAAGCCCATGGGCAACCCTTTTACTGACGCCAAACTCAATCTGTACCAGAGCCTGCTCTATGCGCTCGATGAGCATTCGCACGACGTCTCTATCGTGTTTGGCGGCGTCGCCATTGCCGGTACGCGCGCCCGCAAGCAGCGCACCATGAGCTTTAACGCGTTCATTAGCGTCAACTATCCGCCCATTGCCTACATCCGCAACGACCGCATCGTGCGCAACGGGCTTCACGGCACGCATCAGGGCGAAAACCCGGTGCGTTTCTACGACAGCATCGACCCGCGCGTGTTTGTCCTTAAGCTGACGCCCGGCGTAAACCCGGGTATCCTTGACGCCCTTGCCGATAGCTACGACGCCGTGATTCTGGAGACCTTTGGCATTGGCGGTATCCCCGAGTTTGGCGAGTCCGGCGAGTCATTCCAAGAGGCAATTTTCCGCTGGGTCAATTCGGGTCGCACCGTCGTTATGACCACACAGGTCCCCGAGGAGGGCCTCGATTTGGGTGTTTATGAGGTCGGCCGTGCCTACGCCGACCATCCGGGCATTCTACGCGGCGACGATATGACAACCGAGACGCTCGTGGCCAAAACCATGTGGGCACTCGGCCAGTCACGTGATGCGGCAGAGATTCAACGCCTGTTCTACAGCCAAGTCAATCACGACCGTATCCCGATGGTGTAATTCAGTTTTCGACGGGTATCCCCTATTCGATGCCCTCGAGAAGCTCCGATACCGTCATGCCAAGCGCGGGCGCGATCTTAAATAAAACCTTGAGCGTGAAATTTGCCGTCCCATCTTCGATTCGGTCGAGGTAGGGTCGGCTGATTCCTGTCGCCACGCAAAAATCGACCTTGGAGATACCAAGGGCCTTGCGCGTCCGCTCAACTCGCTCGCCAAGAATCTGTTTCGCATGCTCATTCATGCAGACGAGTTTGAAATGGAGCAAAACAAAAACGTAAACTATAGTTTACGTTTTGCCGAATATACAGGAGTTTTCTATGTCGGCTTGCTCAATTTGCATGCGTCAGAAATCACGCTGCTCAGACGGCGCGCAGCCCAAGCTTGTCGTCGTTGAGGCCGAATGCCTTTCCCCGGACGAACGCACAGCCTTTACGCTGCTATCGAGCCGTGTTGCGACCGCACTGCTCCCCGACCCGGCGAGAGGCGAGCTCGCCGCTCAATGCCGAACGCACGGCTGCGCCCTTGACCAGGCCGTAGTAATAGCAACCAGCCAGCGTGGCCTGCCCCTCCTTTTAGAAGCCGGTATCGCGCTCTGCCTTCGCGGCGCCGGATACGAAAACGAGGCCGCCGCCGATGTGGTCTTTAAACCACGATCGAGCGGCGGCCTCGCAGCAGCCATTGAATATGCGTGCAGGCTCGTTGCCTAAAAGGACAAGCTAGAAACCAAAGCCAAAGCCCGTTCCGGTAATCGCCGAATACATAAAGTAGACGTTGATCACGTTGAGGAACACACCCGTGATGCAACCGTTGCGCAGGTAGCGCTCGCACACGATGCGCGCCATGGCGGCGGAATCCTCATTGTTCTTTGCCTGGCGTCCCGCCGTAAAGTACGTCGCCACGCTCAACAGCAGGTTGAGCACCGGAAGTGCCAGCAGCTCGTAGCTCTTGCCCCAGCGCGTCACCTCGCCGGCGGCATTAAACTTCGTTGCCACCTCGGGACCAATGTTGGGGATAACACACGCTGCGACCACCAGCGGAAGCACTGCAAGTACCAGCAGCGCGATGCCCATGTAGCCGGCTTTTTTGCCATATTTAAACATGCGCGTCGTCCTTACACGTTAAAGCGGAAGTGCACGACGTCGCCATCAGCCATGACATACTCTTTGCCCTCGATGCGCAGCTTGCCGGCGGCCTTGGCGCCCTGCTCGCCGCCGAGCTCGATGTAGTCGTCATAGCCAATGACCTCGGCCTTAATAAAGCCGCGCTCAAAGTCGGTGTGGATGACGCCGGCAGCCTGCGGGGCGGTTGCGCCCCGACGAACCGTCCAGGCCTTGACCTCCATCTCGCCGGCCGTAAAGAACGACTGCAGACCGAGCAGCTTATAGGCCGCCTGCGCGAGCACGTCCAGACCGGGCTGCTCCAGGCCCAAGCTCTCCAGGTAGTCGGCCGCATCCTCGGGATCGAGCTCGGAAAGCTCGGCCTCAATCTTGGCGCAGATCGGCAGCGGCTTGACGCCGTCGATGGGCGCCAAGTCCTCGTTGAGCATGTCCTCATCTACGTTGGCCACATACAGGATGGGCTTCATGGTGAGCAGGAACAGGCCCTTGGCAGCGGCACGCTCCTCGTCGGTCATCTCCATGGATGCGGCGCGCTTGCCCTCGTTGAGCCAGGCAAGCAGACGCTTGGCAACCTCGAACTTGGGCATGAGCTCCTTGTCGCGCTTGGCCTCCTTCTCGAGCTTGGGCAGCTGCTTCTCGAGCGTGCCCATATCGGCCAGGATGAGCTCGGTCATGATGGTGTCGGCATCGCCGGCGGGGTCGACGAACTCGCCCGTGCGGCCCACCTCACGCATGACGTTGGGGTCCTTAAAGTAGCGCACGACCTCGCAGATGGCGTCGGTCTCGCGGATGTTTGCCAAGAACTGGTTGCCCAGGCCCTCACCCTCGTTAGCGCCCTTCACCAGACCTGCGATGTCGACGAACTCGACCGTCGCCGGCACAATGCGACCCGGGTTGACGATGTCGGCGAGCTTTTGCAGGCGGCTATCGGGCACGTCGACGATACCCACGTTGGGATCAATCGTGGCAAACGGATAGTTGGCGGCAAGGCCAGTCTTTTTGGTAAGCGCGGTGAACAGCGTCGACTTGCCCACGTTGGGCAGGCCCACGATACCGATGGAAAGGGACACGACAGCTCCTTTTAGTACAGGTACTTCAAACCGTATAAGTATAGCGCCGCCGCAGCATCCGGGCGAATCCGGACACCGCGGCGGCGCAAATGAAGCAGAGATGTGTGAGGGTTCGAGACAGTAGTCCTTACTTAAGCTCGGGCCAGAAATCCTTGTTGGCCTCGATGAGCTCGTCCAGGATCTGCTTAGCAACGCTCGCCGAAGGAATGGTCTTGGAGAGCGTGAGTGCCTGCCAGAGCTTCTGGTAGCTACCCTCGACCCAAGCCTGGACAACGAGTTTCTCGACGGAAACCTGCTGCTCCATGAGGCCCTTCTGGAACTGCGGGATCGGGCCCTGGCAGATCTTCTCAAAGCCGTTGGAACCGACGATGCAAGGCACCTCGACCATGGCCGTCGGGTCGAAGTTGGGCACAGCACCATCGTTGGGAACGATCAGCAGGAAGCGCTCGAGCGTATTCTCGGCCAGTGCGCAGGCAAGGTCGACGATGTAGTTGGCATGTACATCTGGCTCAAAGCCGCCGTCTTTAGCAGTACCCTTGGCGATGATGTCGCGGCAAGCGCCAAAGACCTTCTTCTCGCGGCCGTCCATAACCTCATTGGCGCGAGTGTAGTTGGGGTCAGACGTCTCGACGACATAGTCCGGGTACAGGTAGTACTTGAGGTAGGTATTGGGAATCGTCTCGGGATCGACAGCATAGACATCCTTGGCCTTGCCGAAGGTGTGAATCCAGCTCTCCTCGACATGCTGCTCCTTACCGGCCTCGTGCTCGATGCCGTCCAGGTAGCCGTTCTTAGCCATGTGCTCCTTAATCTGCGGCATGAGGTCGTTGCCGTCCTTGTCGTAGATTTTGCTCCACCAACCAAAGTGGTTGAGGCCGTAGTAGCTATACTGCAGCTCGCGACGATCCTTGATGCCGCACATACGGCTCATCTTATCCATAAGGTCGATCGGCATGTCGCAGATGTTGATGATGCGGCTGTTGGGGCGCAGCACGCGGCAGGCCTCGGCGACGATAGCTGCGGGGTTGGAGTAGTTGAGCATCCAAGCGTTGGGGCTGTACTTCTCCATGTAGTCGAGGATCTCGATGACGCCGCCGATAGAGCGCATGCCGTAGGCGATACCGCCGGCACCGCAGGTCTCTTGGCCAACGCAGCCGTACTTGAGAGGAATCTTCTCGTCGAGCTCACGCATAGCGTACAGGCCAACGCGGATGTGAGCGAGGACGAAGTCGGTCCCGGTGAATGCGGTCTCGGGGTCGGTGGTGTAGTTGAACTCAACCTCGGGGGCGTTCTCGTGGAAGTAGATCTCGCAGGCCTTGGCCACGGTCTCCTGGCGCTCGGCGTTGTTGTCGTAGAAGGTCACCTTGTTGACCGGGAAGCGGTCGCGCTCCTCGAGCAGCATCAGAGCGATGCCCGGGGTGAAGGTGGAGCCACCGCCGGCAATGGTCACGGCATAGTTTTTCTTGGACATGATGTCCTCCTCATTCTGGCCGCTTGCTCAATCCATCCCCGTACGCGGCCTGCACGGTTTGGAATTGTTACCTAGAAGTGGAGTTTTTTATCTCTAGAATCGGCCTTGCGGTGCATACCGGCTCTGCAAGGCCGATTGTTTCGATGGACGATGGTTTACAGAAGACTCTCGAACTTCTCGCGAACCTGCGGGACGGTAAGGCCGATGATGACCTGGATTGACTGGCCTTGGACCACCAAGCCATGCGTACCGATCGCCTTGAAGGAAGCCTCGGGTGCAACGGCGCCCTTATCCTTGACGTTAACGCGCAGACGGGTGGCGCAGTTAGTTACATCGATGACGTTGTCCGTGCCACCGAGTAGATCGAGGATGTTCTCGGCAAGCACCAAGCGCTCATCATCTTTACTCTGGGCGACCGATTTGCTAGCAGCAGCACCGCCCTGCTTTTGCTTGTAGTCGGCCTTGGACTTGAGCTCGACCTCAACATCGTCATCCTCGCGACCGGGGGTCTTAAAGTCGAACTTGACGATCAGGAAGCGGAAGACCACGACCCAAAGAGCGGTAAAGCACAGACCGACAAGGATGGAGATGGCGTACTGCAGACCGTGTGCGGCCCAAAGGGGCAGCCAGTCCCACGAGAGCATCGAGATGATGCCGCCGTCGAAGATACCCACGACGCCAAGGAGGTTTTGAGCCATGCAGCCGAGCGCTCCGAGCACGCAGTGGACGACGAACAGGCCGGGCGCGATGAACAGGAAGGTGAAGTCAAGCGGCTCGGTAATACCACAAAGCATAGCGGTAAGGGTGACCGGGATCAGCAGAGCCTTGACGCGCTGCTTGCGCTCGGGTTTGGCGGTCATATAAAACGCAATGGCGACGCCAAGCGAGCCGAAGACTTTAGTCCAACCAGGGCAGGTATAGGCAGCCCAGGGTGCGGCATCCTTAAGAGCAATGCTCGGATCGGCAGCCAGTTGGGGCAGGATGTTGGCCCAAGCAGCAAAGATGCCGCCGTTGACCGCCGCGTTGTCATAATAGAACGGCGTATAGATAAAGTGGTGCAGGCCCGTAGGAATCAGCACGCGCTCGAAGAAAGCAAAGACGCCCACGCCAAACGTACCGGCGGAAAGGATGAATCCCTGGAAGGCGGCGATAGCAGCCTGAACATGCGGCCATACCAGGCAGGCGATAAGAGCGACCGGAACCATAACGAAGAAACCGATCATATAGATGAACACGGAGCCCGAGAACACGCCCAGCCACTCAGGAAGTTCGGTGTCGAAGTACTTGTTGTGAAGCATCGTGGCGATACCCGAAATGATAAGCGCGCCCATGATGCCCATATCAAGCGTTTTGATGCTTGCGATAGTGGCAAGACCAGTACCGCTGCCCGCCTCGACAGAGTAGTCGACCCCAAAGACAGGGCCCCACTGCCCCAAGATTGTGCTTACAAAGTAGTTGAAGGTAAGGTAGATGGCCAAAGCCTCCATGCAGCAGCGAGCATTCTGCTTGTTCGCGAGCGAGATTGGCAACGCTACGCAAAACAGCAACGGCATCTGGTTAAAGAGCGTCCAACCACCCTGGAGCAGCACATTCCAGCAATCAAACCAAAGATGACCCGCAGTGGCCATCTCGCCAAAGATCGCCTCGGTGGTAAACAACGTACCCAGGCCGACGACGATTCCGGAAAATGCGAAAAGAATTGCAGGCGTGTACATTGCACCGCCGAAACGTTGTATCTTTTGCATCATGACGGGGAATCCCCCTCTCTTCATTCGGAGCGGCTGCGGTTTTGGCTTCACTCGAGACCGCAGACGCGCCGTTTGCGTGTACCTCGTGCAATAGGACGGGTGGGCCCGCTTCCCCGACTTCTTGCGCTTCTTTTTTATCATATCACTTATCTAGACAAGTTAATACGGTTTCTATGTTCGGTCAGCGATCGATAATTGGCCGTAAACGGTATAAGTTCAGTATTTTGCCTGCTAAATCTGACATAGCTGATGGCTGCAATTAATATTTCTATTCGACTTGTCTAGATGTGCTTGTCTATACCTGTAGACATGCCTATACTTCATTACAATATTCACCGCCACGTTAAGGAGTCACCATGAAAAGCGCGGTCTTCTATGGAAAGCACGACCTCAGAGTCGAGGAATCGGCAAAGCCGGCCGTGGGCAAGCGCGACGTTCTGATCAACGTCAAAGCTTGCGGCGTCTGCGGTACCGACGTTCATATCTATGAAGGCGACAAGGGTGCAGCCGACGTTACCCCGCCCACGATCCTTGGCCATGAGTTTGCGGGCGTTGTCGAGGCCGTGGGCAGCGACGTCGCTGGCTTTAAACCGGGCGATCGCGTGTGCATCGACCCAAACCATCCCTGCGGCTGCTGCGAACCCTGCCGCGACGGAATCAACCACTACTGCGAGCATATGACCGGTTACGGCACCACCGTCAACGGCGGCTTTGCCGAGTACTGCTCCGTCGATATGCAGCAAGTCTACAAGTTGGGCGATCACACCAGCTTTGAGCAGGGTGCTATGACCGAGCCCGTCGCCTGCTGCCTGCACGGCATCGATATGTGCAACATCAAGCCCGGCAGCACAGTTGTCGTTATCGGCGGCGGCATGATCGGTCTGCTCATGATGCAGCTTGCAAAAAACGCCGGCGCCACCAAGGTTGTCTTGCTCGAGCCTGTCGAAGGCAAGCGCGAGGTTGCGCTCAAACTCGGCGCCGACCTGGCAATTGATTCCATCCACGAGGACGTCCCGGCCTGCCTGAAGCAGGAGGGCGTCGGCAACGTCGATGTCGTTATCGAGTGTGTTGGCAAGCCCGTCACCATCGAGCAGGCCATCCAGATCGCCGGCCACAAGGCTACGGTCATGATGTTCGGCCTCACCAAGCCCGATGAGACAATCACCGTCAAGCCCTTCGAGGTCTTCCAGAAGGAGCTTGTGCTTACCTCGTCCTACATCAACCCTTATACGCAGCGTCGCGCGCTCGAGCTCATCGACTCAGGCAGGATCGACGTATCCTCGATGGTCGCCAAGGTGGCTTCCCTCGACGAACTCGGCGCCATCCTGTCAGACCCAGCTCTGCGCGCCATGGGTAAATATATAATCGACCCCAGCAAGTAAATCGATCGACACCTGCGCGAGCAGTCCTCATCCACCGCTCGCGCACTCAGCTCTAGGAGACCGTCATGGCGCGAGCCATCTTCCAAACCATTTATGACAACGTGAAGCAGTCGATTGACGACGGCACATACGCCTATCTAAGCTATCTGCCTTCGGAGACTGAACTCACTCAGCTGTTTGGCTGTTCGCGCATGACGGTCCGTCGCGCCATCTCGATGCTTGCGGCAGATGGCTACGTGCTCCCCCAGCAAGGCAAAGGCATGCGCGTCATTCGCAACATCAGTGACGAGACGAATCGTGGCGGCGGCGGACTCGAGACCTTTAAGGAAATCGCAGCCAGCCGAGGCTTTGAGCTCAAAACGGTTACCACTGTCTTTGAGCTCCTCGTCTGTAACAAGGCGATCTCCAAGATTACCGGGTTTCCTGAAGGCTGTGAGCTCACGCGTGCCAAACGCATCCGTTATGCAGACGGACGGGCCGTGTGCTCCGACGACTCCTATTACCTAAGCTCACAGGTACCGGGGTTGACACCCGAGATTGTCAACGACTCGATCTATCGTTACCTCGAAGAAGACCTTGGCATTAAGATTGCCACGGGCAAACGCGATGTAACAATTGAGCATCCCACGCCCGAAGATGCGCGCGTGCTCGATCTCGACGACTTTAACGCACTCGCCGTTATACGCGGGCAGACCTACAACGCCGACGGCATCCTTATGGAATACACCGAGACCAAACAGGTCCCCGGGTTCTTTTTGCTCCATGAAACCGTGACGCGCAACGGTACCGGTCGAACCGGCCACCAAAGCAGCATGAACTAACCATTTATTAGTTGCGGTGGGACAGTTCCTAGAATGGCCAGCTTAAGGGCAAAACAGGAACTATTCCACCGCAACTTTTTTGGCCGGCGGGGCAGTATCTGTCCCACCGGCCATCATTTACGCTCTTTTAGCTAGTCCGCGAGCTTCTCCACCTGATCGAGCATCTTGTCGAGCTTGGCCTTTGCCTCAGCCTTGACCTTCTCAGCTTCTTCGTGAGCCTTGGCCTTCTGAGCAGCCTTTTCCTCGGCTTCGGGGTCGACGACGACCAGATTGGACGCGTCGTGCTCAACAAGCTTGAGCGCATGCTCGGGACACACCTTGACACAGGCGCCGCAGCCCAAACAATACGTGGACTCCAACGCAAAGCGACCGCTTCCCACCAAATCGCAGGCAAACGTGGGGCACACGTTGACGCACTCGCCGCACGACGTGCACTTGTCAAAATCGCATTCCGGCGTGCTCACCTGCATGTTCTGGGCAAGCTCGGGGTGGTTTTGCAACGTCGAGAGCACCAGTTGGCGCCCGTGCGTAAGCGTACGGCGACGCTTGGTCGTCGTGGTGCCGCACATGGTGTTGAGCGTGCGCTCGAGCTGGGTAATCTGATGGCGATGGGCCTTGAGCTTTTGCGTCACCGAGGCCAGCGCCGCCGTCGCCGGATTGAGCTTGGTCACCGTCAGGCCTGTGGTGCGGGCAATCTTTTCCATGTACTCCTTGCGCTCGTACTCGCGACGCTTATGGCATTTGAGGCTCTTGGGGTCGACCTCCAGGCCCATACCCGTGCCGGACCACTCCTCGGCCTTCGCAATCGCCTCGCCCAGAATGTCCTCACCGCCGGTGTTGCGGCATTTATCGCACACGCCCAACGGCAGGTACACACTCACGTTGGGATAGTCCGCCAGTACCGAGAACCAGGTCTCAGCCGTAATATCGCCCACGCAGGCAACGACGACCTCGTTTTCGCGCGGCATGCGCTTGAGGGCGCGCGTGCAGGTGACGTAGGCGGTCTCGTGGCTCGTAGCCGCCGAGACAATATCGTCATACAGGTTTTTGGGCGCCAGGCGCGGCGAGATGATCGCCTCGGTCGGACAGACAGCGGCGCACAGGCCGCACTTGCGACAGGAGTCGAGGATCTCGATGGAGTCTTCCTCGACCTCGATAGCGTTGACCGGGCACACATCCATGCACGCGGTGCAGCCGCTCTTTTCGTTTTTGCAGGTCAGACACGGAATGGTGTTGCCGCGCGGGCGCTCCTTGTAGTCGGCAGGATTCCACTGCGGCGCCGATGGATCGAGTGCATCGGTCACACCGCCAAGCGGGTTTTTAAGAAAGTCGAAACCCTTGCTGATCTCGATAATGTCATCAAACAGATCGTGTTCCTGCGCCATGCGCGGCCCCTCCCTGAGCAGTGCAAACAAGCAAGAGATAATGATACGCCATCGGCCCACGCCTCGGGCAAATTACACGCGGCGCATCTTTGCGGCAAATAGCCCATGGCCTATCGCCGCCCCGATTGCACAAGGTCGATCAAGCGTCAAGCTATGCCTCGCACATGAGCTGCACGAGCTTTTGTTCGGTCACCTTGACCTGCTCGTTGGCCATATTACGCTCGTTTCTAAAGACCGCATTTGCAACACCCTGCAGGTCGCCATCGGAAATCGCGCTACACGGACCGTCATAAATCTTAAAGAACGGCTCGCTGAGACCTTCGCCCAGAAATCCATCGACGATCTGCTTGCACAGTCGATCCTCGGTGCCTTGGTCAAACAGGACATAGGCGGAGCACCCCAACCATGACAGATACCTGCCCTGACGCGAAGGTTCGCCCGGCCCCTGAACATACCGGCCGGGACCGCCATAAACCATGGGAAGCGCCATGCGAGAATCCGCCCTTCATCAAACAACGATTGGTGCAAAGTAACCTGCCCCCCTGCACCAACTTGTGCATTGGGGACAGGTCCCTTTGCACCATAGCAAAAGGGGCAAAGCCATCTGTCGGCTTTGCCCCTTCCTTACCTTAGTTTACTCATCCATAAGGTAATAATGACCCAGTGCGTCGGCACCCAGGATGGCGTTGGCGACCATCTCGGGCGTCACCTCAAACGGCATGTTGCACATGGTATCATCGGGCGCGCAGGCGGCCTCGGCAACAATCATGGCCTGCTCGCGCGTAAGCTCGGCAACGCCAAGTTCCTTCATCGTGACCGGCAGGCCCAGCTCAATGCAGAAGCCCAAGACTTCCTCGAGCTTCTCGGTCGGAGCATCCTCGAGTACCAGCTGGACGATGGTGCCAAAGGCGACCTTCTCGCCGTGATACATGCCGTGGCACTCGGGCAGCATCGTCAGGCCATTGTGGATGGCATGAGCAGCAGCAAGGCCCGAGCTCTCAAAGCCAATACCGGAGAGCAGCGTATTGGCCTCGATGATATGCTCGACGGCAGGCGTAAGCGCACCCTTCTCCAGCGCAACCTTGGCCTTGACGCCATCGGCCATAAGCGTCTCGTAGCAGAGCTTGGCGAGCGCCAGGCCGGCCATTCCGCCCTTACCGCCGGCGCAAGTGCCGCCGTCGGCATCGTGCGTCGCTTGGGCCTCAAAGTAGGTTGCGAGCGCATCGCCCATACCGGAAACCGTCAGGCGCACCGGGCTCGCTGCGATAACCGTCGTATCCATAAGGACGATATTGGGGTTTGCCTTAAGGAAGAGATATTTATCGAACTGGCCGTCGTCGGTGTAGAGCACCGAAAGTGCCGAGCACGGTGCATCGGTCGAGGCGATGGTGGGGCAAATGATAACCGGGGACTCCAGGTAATAGGCGACGGCCTTAGCGGTATCGAGGATCTTGCCGCCACCGACGCCTACGATGATGTCGCAACCGTTGTCGCGAGCGAGCGCAACCAGGCGATCGACCTCGCCCTTGGAGCACTCGCCGTTAAAGTCCTCAAACAGCAGCTCGGCCTTAGCCTCGGCAAAGCCGCCCTCGATCTTGGCACCGACGCGCTTCTTGCCCGAAGGCGTCACGATAACGAGGGCCTTAGCGCCGAGCGGCTCGACATAGGAGCCGAGCTTGGCCAGCTCGTCCGGGCCCTGGATGTACTTGCTGGGGCTATTGAAGATTGCAGCCATAACTATCCCATTCTCTAATAATTAAAAAGAAAGGGGCTCCGTACGGATACGTGCGGAGCCCCTCATTACGATAACAAGAGTCGATTAGAAATCGATGTCGGTGTCGTAGTAGCAGGCCTTGAGGATCTTCTCGAAGTCGGCAGCCTTGGTCTCACGCGGGTTCTCGGGCGTGCAGGCGTCCTGCTCGGCGTTCGCGGCGATCTCGGGCAGCTTGGCGAGGAACTCCTCCTCGGAAACCATCTGCGGGTTCTCGGCGTCGACCTTCACGCCACCATTCGCGTAATCCTTGATGGACTGCGGAATGTTGAGCTGATCGTTGAGGTCGCGAATCTTCTGGACGAGCGCGGCGATGAGCTCCTCGTTGGTCTCGCCGGGAAGGTGCAGAATCTCCTTGGCCACGTAAGCGTAACGCTCGGCAGCACGGGGATCCTTGGAGTTCCACTGGATGACCTTGCCCAGGTACATAGCGTTAGCAGCACCATGGATGATGTGGCCGTTCTCGAAGGCAGCACCGGTCTTGTGAGCCATGGAGTGAACGATGCCGAGCAGGCCCGAGGAGAAGGCGATACCGGCGATGCACTGAGCCTCGTGCATGTGCTGACGGGCCTCATGGTCGCCAGCATAGGATTTGGGCAGCCACTCGACGATCTCGCGGATGCCGTGCAGAGCGTTGGCGTCGGTGAACATGGAAGCGCAGGTGGAAACGTAAGCCTCCATGCAGTGGGTCAGAGCGTCCATGCCGGTATGAGCGCACAGCTTGGAGGGCATGGTGTAGGTGAGCTCGGGGTCGACGATGGCGACATCAGGGGTGATGTTGAAGTCGGCCAGCGGGTACTTGATGCCCTTGGCGTAGTCGGTAATGACGGAGAAGGCAGTGACCTCGGTAGCGGTACCGGAGGTAGAGGAGATGGCGCAGAAGTGAGCCTTCTGACGCAGCTCAGGGAAGCTGAACGGCTGGATGATGTTATCGAAGGACTCCTCGGGATACTCGTAGAAGACCCACATGGCCTTAGCGGCATCGATGGGCGAGCCGCCGCCGATGGCGATAATCCAGTCGGGCTCGAACTCGCGCATGGCCTCGGCGCCCTTCATGACCGTCTCGATGGACGGATCGGACTCGACGCCCTCGAACAGCTTGACCTCGAAGCCGCCCTCTTTGAGGTCAGCCTCAACGTCCTGCAGGAACCCGCCGCGGCGCATAGAGCTGCCGCCAGAAACGATGATGGCCTTCTTGCCCTTGAGGTTCTTCACCTCGTGGCGAGCGCCCTCACCAAAGTACAGATCGCGAGGATTGGTAAAACGTCCCATACTGTGCCTCCTAAACAAGCCCCTCTTAGACTTGCGTATATAACGGAGCACCCGATTGGCTCCGTTAGGACCGTTTTGCGCGTTGCCGGCGATGACAATGCGCGATGTCTAAACGTCTCAATGCTCAGACAAACACTATTTTACCGTTCTGGTTGGTCAGTTATTCACCTAAAGCCAACAATGATGAAACGTTTTTTCTATCCCTGAAGACCCTTATGGGGCATTCATACTCCCAAGCTGGGCAAACGTTTTATCAAGGTTGACCACATATCCCGGGCAGGACGGTGCCCCTCCAAAATGTGCCCCGTTCGCCGCCAAAAATCGACCGTTTGCGGCACCGTGATACCACTCGGCCGTCCAAGGTGCCGACATTTGTGCGACATCCGTCTGACATCCGTCTTCGTGGTGCAAAGGTGCATGTCCAAGTGCGGCACCCCCGGTGTGCCACATGCGGGTAAACTAGAACCTTATATAGAGAGATTTGAACCCTAACCGCAGCAAAGGAGGCCCCATGGCATTCGATCCCATTCAAGAGGATTGCCATCGCCTCGTTCTTGAGGCCTTGCGCCGCGACAATATCCCGCTCACCGACGGTGCCGCCGTAGAGCGTCTGATGGAACAATTCACCCGCAACCCCGCACCGCTCATCGTGCACGACCGCGACCGCGCCGGGCACCTCATTGCCAAGGTGGTCGAGGCTGTCGACTACCGCATTCCCTTTATCCCTGACGATACCCAGGCAGAGCAGGAAGAGGCAGCTGCCGAGAACATGCTCCGCGAGGCTGCCGCACTCGATCCGACCAACTGGGATGCCCAGCGTATGCTGACGGCGCTCACCGCCGAATCCAACGAGGAATACGTACAGTACTTGGTATCCAAGCGCGATGAAGTCGAGCACGACTTGGCGCTCAAGATCGCCTCGGCGCAGGACCCCTACGAGCGCGAGGCCGCGGGCGACCTTATGCGCCGCCCCTACCTGCGCTGGCTTGCCGCCCTTGCGTCGCGCGCCCTCATTAGCGGCCGCTACCGTATGTCACTCGAAGCCGCAAACCGCAGCCTGGACTTTGCCCCCAACGATCCGGCTGGTGTCCGCCACACCGCGATGCTCGCCATGGCAAAGCTCGAATACCCCGCCGAGGAACTCAAGCGCTTTCGCTCTGCCCACTCCGTACCCTATCTCGCCAACACGCCACTGCGCCGTCGTCCCAAGGACGCGGAGCGCGACTTGGACCCGTGGACGCTCATCGCGCTGATGAGCGCTGCCTGGCGCGAGCTGGACTACGAGGGCGCCGAGCACTACTTGCGCATCCTTGCACGCTCGTGCCCGCACGCAGCCGAGGCGCTCTACTTCCAAACCGAGTTTCCCGATGGCGTCTATGCCCGCGTCAACGTGGGTGCAGGCTCCACCGACGAGCTCGTCCTTGCACTGTCCGAAGCGACGCCGGTACTGCAGGAGGGCCTGGGCGCTCCCGACAACGCCAGCTTTGCCGCCTGGGTCGCCACCAACGACATCGTGCGTTCCCAGATCGACGAGCGCATCCTGCGCGCAGCCGAGCAGGGGCTTCCATTTAAGGGAGGGGACCTCTAATGGATCCGAGCGTCTACATCCCCGCCTACTTGGAGCGCACCTATCTGGCATCGCACCCCGAGCTCACCGATGCAGCACGCGAGCTTGTCCATAACGACATTAGTACGAATCCCCAAAAGTATGCGCAGTCCGAGCATGCCCAGGCGCTGCTGTCCTATGCCGGTGTTCATCGCCACCTGCTCGACGAGCTCCATCGCATCGAGGACATGGGCAGTGACGAGGAGTTCGAGCAGACGCGCAATCGCCTGTTCGACGACATGCGCGATGAGCTGCTCAAGATTGTCCGCGTCGATGCACTGGCCGTCGACGCGCAGCTGCTCGCCATCATCCTGGCCGACACGCCCGTTGACGCCTGCCTGGGCGACCTGATGAAGCTCGAGGCAACCACGGCCGATTACCTGCAGCAAAGCGTGCCCGGGTTCGATATGGAGGCCCCACACTACTGGGCCAACAAAGTTTTGACGGACGGCGTGACGGCGGCAGAGCTCACCGTAAGCGAGCCGGCGCTTATCGGGTGGCTTCACACGCTCGAGGCCATCTCGCAGCTGTGCATGGCGAGCGCCCGCTACCGCGCTGCCGCCAACTACGCCCGCCGCGTCCTTAAGGCAGAAGGCTATCCCACCCGTGCCGCCGGCACCGTGCTGCTTGCCCTCGCACGCCTGGAAGACCAGGACGGCTTTTTTGCCCTTGCTCACCAGCTCGAGGAACAGGTGGGAGCCGATGCACTCGAGAACTCCCCTTGGTACCTGCTCGCCCGCACAATCCTATTGTTCAAAACGAACAAGATGCGTCCGGCGGTGCGCGCGCTGCGTGAGTTCGCTAACCGCTGCGAGGGCGGCGCGTTCTTCTTGCTGAATCCCATGTACCAGACGCCGTACCTTCCCTGCCGGCCCGAGCCACGCGATCCCTGGGATCTTTCGCACCAGGCCGTTTGGGAAGCGGACGGCATTATCTCGGACACTCCCGACTTTGCCCCCTGGGCCAATGCCTGCGAAGACGTGTCGCAGCTTGCCCAGGAATTTGCGCGCCGCTACGGATTTTAGTGACGCACTCGACCCGACCATGTCGTTTACGTTAGGAACGGTTTCATGAACCTCCGCTCATCTCTTGCCTGCACCTCGAGCGATATCGCTCGCTGGGGGCTGCGCTCCGTCCTCAAGCGCCAGGGCGGCGTGCTTCCCGGCCGCATCGCCATGAAGATCAACCCCTATCTGCTGAGCGACCTGGCAAGTCTTGTCGACCGCAGCGTGGTGATTACCGGCACCAACGGTAAGACCACCACCTCCAACCTCATCGCCGACGCCGTTGCCGCCAGCGGCGCCACCGTGGTATGCAACCGCGCCGGCAACAACATGGAGCCGGGCGTGGTGGGCGCACTACTCGAGGCGCGCAGCGGCCTCAAGCAAGCCGGCGGCGGCAAGCGCGTGGGCGTTTTTGAATGCGATGAGCTCTACACCGTGCGCGTCCTGCCCAAGCTCAAGCCGACGTACTTCGTGCTGCTCAACCTGTTCCGTGACCAGCTGGATCGCTATGGCGAGATCGATCACACCCAGGAGGTCATCGCCCACGCGTTGGAGCTTTCGCCGGCAACGACGCTCATCTACAACGCCGACGACCCGCTGTGCGCCTCGATTGCCGCGCGCGTTCCCAACGCGAGTATTGCCTTTGGCATCGATGGCGCCACCAACACCGAGTCTGACCGCATCAGCGACTCGCGTTTTTGCTCGCAGTGCAACGCCCCGTTGGAGTACGACTACGTACAGTATGGTCAACTCGGCGCCTACCATTGCCCCTCGTGCGGTTGGGCACGCCCCGCACTGGTCCGCCGCGTAACGAATGTGGAGCTCAGTCGCGATGGCTATGTTTTTGACCTGGTGTTTGGATCTGATTCCAGCGCGCCAGCCGCGCACATCGCCACGCGCTACAACGGCTTATATATGGTCTATAACGTTGCCGCCGCATTCTTTGCCGCACATGAGTTGGGCGTGGATACGGCGCACCTGCAGCCCACGCTCGATGCCTACGTGCCCGCCGGCGGACGCATGGGCCGCTGGGATATTGCCGGTCGCACTGTCGAGGCAAACCTGGCCAAGAATCCCGTGGGCTTCGATCGACAGATCCAGTCCATTAAGACGGCGGGCGGCAGACTCTGCGCTTTCTTCCTTAACGACAACGACGCTGACGGCCACGATGTCTCCTGGATCTACGACGTCGACTTCGAGCGCATCGCCGATACCCCAGGGCTTGTCGCCTTTGCCGGCGGCACGCGTGCACACGATATGCAGGTGCGCCTCAAGTACGCCGGCATCGACGCCGCCATCATCTCGGACGTCGCGCAGGCAATTGGCGCCGTGGCGGATGAGGCCGCCGGCGACACTTTCTACGCCGTCGCCAACTACACGGCCTTCCCGCCGCTGGTCAAGGAGCTCGACGAGCTTAATGGCACCACCGCCGACGTTGTTGCCGGGCGCGCCGTGGCCCGCGCCGATGGCAACGCCATCCCTTCCGCCGTCGCGCCGGTCGAGCTTTCACGCCCGTTGCGTATCGTCTACCTGTATCCCGATGCGCTCAACCTCTACGGCGACGGCGGCAACGTTATCGCGCTCGAGCGCCGCTGCGCCTGGCGCGGCATTCCCGTGCGCGTGGACGAGGTCCACATGGGCGAGGTGCTCGACCTGACCGACGCCGATATTGTCATGATGGGCGGCGGCTCCGACCGCGACCAACTGGCGGTTGCACATGAACTGCTCGCTCAAAAAGACAAGGTCGCGGCCTATGTTGAGGATAGCGGCTCGCTGCTCGCTATCTGCGGCAGCTATCAGCTGCTCGGCCGTTCGTACTATATGGGCGAGGATCGCATCGAGGGCCTGGGCGTCATTGCCGCCGAGACCGTACGCGGCTCCGACCGCCTGATCGGCAACGTCGCCGTCAAGACCGACCTGGCGCCCGAGCCCTTTGTGGGATTCGAGAACCACGGCGGCCGCACGCTTTTGGACGCCGATGCCACGCCGCTCGGAACGTCCGTCGTCGTGGGCACCGGCAACAACGGCGACGATGGCTTTGAGGGTCTCATCTACAAGGGCGTCATCGGCACGTACCTGCATGGCCCGGCGCTGCCCAAGAACCCCGAGCTCGCCGACTGGCTGATCGCGCACGCCCTCGAGCGCCGCGGCGATGCACAGGCCAACGCTCTGCTGCCGCTCAAGCCCCTCGACGACACCTACGAGCACGCCGCCCACGACGCCGCCATGAAGCTCCTCCCCTAGCACCTCACCACCACAAAGGGGACAGGCACCTTTGTGGTGGTTTTGACCCGTCCCAGCGGTTTGTCTCAATCTGTAACATCTAGACCGATAAAAGTCGTCTTACTGTTACAGAATGAGATGTTCGTCCCGACGTCTGCCTTTTGTCTCGATCTGTAACAGGTAGAGCCGATTTGCCTGCCCAGATGTTACAGATTGAGATATTTGAAGATCGGAATAGAAGCCTACTCCTGTGTGGTGGTTTTCCAGTTTGCCAACGATATACGCGCCGGCAAAAAAGTCTGCTATACTCTTTCCCGCTGTCCCCATCGTCTAGCGGCCAAGGACGCCACCCTTTCAAGGTGGATATCGCGGGTTCGAATCCCGCTGGGGGCACCACAGCATTTGAGCAGGTCAAGGCGTGTTTTTCGTCTTGACCTGTTTTCGTTTTTAGGGGCTTGCCGCAAAATGCGCCGCAAAATCGCCGCAAAACTTCGCCGCAAACGTGCCGCCAAATCTCGGGCGGTATCGCCTCGGCACTACGCCGAATCTCCTTTTTAGGGCTTCGCATTGTTCGCATTGAACGCCCCGCCCCGCTCTTTTTTGGGGCGTGACATTCTTGACATTGAACGCACCGCCCCGCCTTTTTTTAGGCTTATGAAAGTTATGATTAACGGCATGAAAAGGCCCCGCCGTGGCGGGGCCTGCTGTTGTCTAGGGGACGGGAACCTCTTTAGCCTCCCCCATTTCAAGCTCGATAGCAGACGGTCTCTCGCCTCTAAGGAAAAATGGAATCGGGAAGAAGTCGATCCTCCCCGTTTCTTTGTCGATAGCATACGGAGTGTCGCCCGGGGCCATCTTTCCATCGAAACCGAACCCGACGAACCAATGGTATTTGCCCTCGTATGCGCACACCGGGTCGTATCCGTCTACGGCCCCCTCTTCCAGAATCGGCTTTATGGCCTCTTCCAATGTGAGCATAACCGCCAACCTCCCCAATCGCCCGCACTCGGCACGGCACGCCCGAAACGTCCCGCAGGTAGTGAACGGAGAACCTGCGGAGAGACGTGCCGCCTCGGGAACGGGCGCAATTGAGCGCCCAAACCCCTATTCCTCTGGTAGGGCTTTGAGGTTCACGCCCCTCACGGGTTCGTACACCTCCACCAGCGTACCCATGAACATTATACCGCCCTCGCCTGCCCGCTTCTTTCCTAGGGGCCTCAAATCGTCTTTATAGGCCCTATTGTCGTGCGTTAGCAGTACTCGCCCGCCATCAACGTCAACCGCCCTAATTCGGGCTAATTGTTGCGTCCTCGGGCCATATGGCGGCGACCTGTAAAGCCCTATCTCCCCGACCTCGGGTATGCGAGGAACCCAAACGCCCATCATCCCCGCCCGTAGCGTCGGCTCCATGCAGTCGCCCGTGAGCCACGTTGAGAACGCCCCCGCGCCCTCGTCGTGCGGGGATAGATCGCCCTGAGCACCCCCCCCCGCATCGTTCGGCGTTTCCCGTTCTCGTCCATGTCGGCCTCTTTCCTCTCGTGGGCTTGTCTCCGTTTCGCCCGTATCGAGGTTAGAGCAGGGAACGCGCCCGTTCCCCCTCCCCGCCGGGAACGCCCGAACCTACCGAACCCCTGCATATGCCGCGCCGCGCGGGTTGATACACCGCCCCCCGTTGTTGATCGAGACGAAAAGCGGGGCGCACCCGTTCCCACAGTGCGCCCCGCCTCACATCTCGGGCATTTTCCAATCGTCGAGCTTTTCCAGCTCACCCGTAAAATCGAACTCGCCCATAGCGGCCTCACCTCCTAGCTTTCCTCTGCCTCGTGGCCTGAGCCTCGCCCAATAGGTCGTTGACCCGCTCCATGCCCTCACGCGCCTCGGCTATGAGGCGTTGACGCTTTCCCGTGGCCTCGGCCTCCGCCGCCTCGATCTCTTTGAGGGTGTGCGTAGCGCTCCACCGTGAACGGCTTAGGGCATCGGGCACCCATTCGGCATGGATAGCGGCTCTAGCCCTCTCCATGCTCCCCGCTTTCCCTGAGCACGTATGAGCTTCGACCGTTCTCCCTCACGGCCTCCAGACCTGATGGTGGCAGGCCGACGGTTTTCATGCCGTGCCTGCCGCAGCTCGAAACGATTAGCCCGCTGCCGTCTATCCATGCCTTCACCGCCTCATGGCATACGGGGCACGGGGCATGAAAGAACGTCTCGCCCGTCTCGAAAACGCCGGGGCCTCGCTCATAGTCGGTAGCCTCCTCGCTACTAGCCATTGGGCTTATAGGCCCATGGCTAGTAGCGGATAGGTCATAGCTAGTAGGTAGTAGTTTATAGCTATGCTGTGCGCACACCCCGTCTGACACGGGGTCTGACACGGAGTGTGATACCCCCTCTCCAGCTGGGGGAACGTTGCCGTTCCCGCCCTCCAGCCACCCGGTGAGGTCTATGTCCCGCAGCATGTTGGCCTTTCGCCACGAGTCCTCGCGGGCGTCGCTGAGGCGGTCGGCGTTTGCGTCGAAATAGGCGCGGGGCACGCCGTCCAGATGATCGGGGCACACGCCCGTGAACCAATAGTCGATGAGCGCGGCAAGGTAGGCGCACCGCTCGCCCTCGTCCTCTATCCTGAGCGACGCGAGGTAGTCCCGCAGTTGGATCTTGTCGTATGCGCACGGGGGCTTGCCGCTCGCAATGCCCCGGTCCTTCCTCATGCGCCTGAGCGCCGCCGCCCGCCGCTCGACCTCTCGGCGGTACTCTGCCCGCTTTTCGCTATCCATCGTCCACCCCCACGAGTGCGAGTGCCGACTTGCGGGTTACGTAGACGCGCCGCCCTATGCGCACCTCGTCGAGCGCCCCTTGCCGGATGAGGCGGCGAACGTCCCTCTCGCTGAGATCGAGCACCGCGCCCGCCTGAGCCGACGTTATGAGCCTCCCCATGTTCACGGGCACGGGCCTAATGTCCTCGTTCCACATCGCCGCCACCTCCTAGGCGCTTGCGGCGCACCAGCTCGCGCCCTATAGCGTGGAACCTGCCCATAGCCCAGCGGCGATAAGGGGCGCCCTCGCCCATGCCGCACGTTCTGAACGCCAACCTGTCGCACTCCGCTGAGATTTCGGCTTGGCTCATGCCCTGAACGTCTAGGTTGGCTGCATGCCTGATAGCGGCAAGCGCCGCCTTTAGTGGCCTCATGTCCGCCACCTAGATAAGCGCCGCATATGCAAGCAGCGAATCACGGTTGATCTTCCAGCGCATACCCGTATTAACGGCTTTGAGCCTGCCCGACTTGCACGCCCTCGTGATAGTTGGCTTTGAACAACGGGCAATCGCCGCTGCCTCGGGCGCTGATAGCGGGTTGGGCAGTTCCTCAAAACGCCCCTCTTGCGCAATAGCCGCCAACCTGTCTAGCTGTTCCTGAGTACACATTGCAACCCCTCCGTAGGTAGTTACCGAATCGTTCGCGCGCGTTTGGTTCAGTTTGTACCGCGCGTAACGCAAACAGTCCACAACGCCGTTTACCTGCGAAAATGCTGAAACGTTCATTTTGCTATTCATTTTTCGGCGCATAAAACGAACCGTAGGCGCGGATAGTGCGTCTACGGTTCGTTTTATAGCTATTTCGTTCGGTTTAGTGCCCTCGGATTAGGCTCCAAACTGAATCGATTTCATCACCTCGTGAGAACAAAACATCAGTATCTTCACCGTTTGCCAACAACATTGAGCGCACCACCTCGGTTAGGGCTGATAGCTGGGTATCGGTGAGATACCAACACGCGTCGGCTATTCCTGCTATATCCTCGGCCCTGTCCTCGTTGGCGGTAAGCTCCCCGCTTGCCCTGCTGGGCACATCGAGCAACCCAGCTACAAACTCGTTGAACGTCTGAGCGCTTTCGCCACCACGCCCCAACCGCTCCGCGAGGTCGATTATCTCGCGCACGTGTCGGGGCTTAGCCTTGTGCGGCTCCTTGGCCCATGCTGAGACGGTGGACGGCCCTACGCCGCACGCCCCCGCCACAGCCGCCTGCTTTAGGCCATATCTCTCGCATATGCGCCTAATGGCGTCCGAATCGTCAGCGAACTTGGGGCGGCTCTGCATATCGAGGCCATGCGACATGAGCCACTTGACCGCATCATCTGGGAACGCCGCGCGGTACCCGTCCACCTCGCGCCCCCATTCGACCGCACGCATAGCCCTAGTGTGGAACTCGTCCAGCACCTCGGCGCCCGCCCCCATCACTCGCCGCCCCCCACGGTAAGCGCGTTCTCAACGGCTAGGGCGGCGCGGCGCTTGCCCTCGCGCGTTGCGTCGGCGTAGGTGTTGAGCGTCATAGCCGCGTTCGAGTGCCCAAGCATGGCGGAAACGGCCTTTACGTCAACGCCGCTCTCAATGGCGATGGTTGCGAACGTGTGGCGTAGATCGTGGAACGTGGGGCGCGTGCCCTGAGTGCCCTTTATCTCGATGGCGCCTGCTAGCTCGCGCCACTTGTTGCCCAGATACTGGGGCCTGAGGAACCCACCGCGAATGTCCCCGAGAACGAAAAACCTTTCATCGAACGGAACCCCAGCGGCGCGGCAATCGGCCTCCACCCGCTCGCGCCTCGCCCTCAAATCGTCGGCAAGGGCACCGCCAAACGTGACGTATCGGGCACTATCCGTTGTCTTTGCGTCTTTGAGGTAGTAGGCCGCGCCGTCCCTGCCCAACGCCTCGTCAACGTAGAGCGTGCCGCGCTCAATGTCCACGTTCGACCATCTGAGGGCGCATATCTCCGCCTCTCGCATCCCAGTGAACAGGGCAATTTTGATACCGAGCAGCTGGGGCGTGAGGTCGAGCGCGTCGAGCACCGCGAGGACGGTGTGCACGCCCTCGACCGTGAGCGCGTTCGGCTTGGGCCTCGTGCCCTTGGGCGCTTTCACGCCGCGCGTTGGGTCTTTAATGAGCAGATCCGAGTTAATAGCCTCGTTCATGGCAGACCTGAGCAGGGTGAGCGACTTGCGAACGGTAACGGCACTGTAACCCTCGGATAGCTTCGCTACCCACGCCCTCACCGTATCGGGGTTGAGCTTGGATAGCTCCACATCACCCAGTGTCGGGGTTATCTGCTTATCGAGGTAGCGCGTATACCCGTTGAAGGTGGACGGCTCTATCTCGTGGCGCTTTCCGTCCAGATAGCGGCGAACGTAGGCGCTCACCGTGAGCGGCGCGTCGGCATCCAGCCCGAGCGCGGTAAGGGCGCTCGCCTCCTGCTGTTTCCTCTGCCACTCGGCTTCAATCTCACTTAGCCACGCCTCGGCCTCTTTCTGGGCCGCACGCTTGCCCGTGGCCTCCAAACCAGTTGAGACTTTGCGCCACTTTCCCGTTGCCTCGTCCTTGTATGAGGCCTCCGCAATCAGTCCGCGCCCCTTGCGCTCCCTGATCCGTACGCTCGTATAGTGCATCGCGGTATCTCCGTTCACTCGCCGCGCCGCAAAATGCGCCGCAAAACCGCCGCAAAATGAAGTGTACTACTTTGCGGCGCTTTGTACCGCGTTGTATCAAAACCCCAGTTGAGACGTTCGCCTTTGAACCGCCATTATCTGCTTGCACTTTAGCGTGCAGCTCTTTCAAGGTGGATATCGCGGGTTCGAATCCCGCTGGGGGCACCATTTAAATCGAGAAGCCCGTTACCCCCGCGGTGACGGGCTTTTTTCTTCTCCAACACCGGGATTCGAACTCGCCAGGGTGCGGATCCCGGCATCTCCCGATGGACCGTGTGCAAAAAATGGCAAATATGAGTACTGTTACCGATTTAGTAACAGCGAATTCGGCCTTTTTGATGGTGAATCAGATGTCAAATCAACAACCTGATGCCCAAATTGAGCCCAATCTCAGCTATGTACCTGGACATATGTGGTCTAACTCGGCATAAACTGCCATTTCGAGATGGCACTAGCTTAGTGACAGTACTCATATTTGACGTTTTTTGCCCACGACCCTTTATTACGTGGGCGAATCAGTTGCAAAACGGACTCCTAAGCGTCCTTCGCAATCAAAAAGCCGGGGCCCGCGCGATGCGGACCCCGGCTCAATACCGTGACGATATGTCAGCTACGTTCTACACGTAGAACAGGATGTCGTCGTAGGTCGGGACCGGCCAGTAGTCGGCGGCCACGATCTCCTCCATGGCATCCACGGCGGCGCGCAGCGTATCCATAGCGGGAACGACCTCGTGTGCATACACGTTGGCCTGCTCCTGGCCATCGAGAGCCTCGGCCTTCTGATGCACGGCGTCGAGCGCCTTGATGGAGTCGTTGATGGTGGTGATGCCGTTGCAGAGCTTGTTGAGCGTGTTCTGCTCGCACTGCATGGCGGCCTCAGCACCGGCGGCACGAATAGTCTCAAGGCCCTTAGCGACCTTGGTGGCATAGGCGGTAATGACCGGGCGATAGGTACGACGCGCCTCGCGAACCATCGTTGTGGCCTCGATGTTCATGAGCTTGTTGTACTTCTCGAGCTTGCAGTCGTAGCGGCACTGGGCCTCGGCCTTGGTCAGGACACCCGTCTCCTCAAAGAGCGCAATGGCCTTATCGGAAACAAAGGCGGGCAGGGCGTCGGCCGTGGTCTTGTTGTTGGCAAGACCGCGCTTCTCGGCCTCGATGGGCCACTCGTCGGAGTAGCCATCGCCGGAGAAGAGGATACGCTGGTGGTCGGTCAGGACCTTCTTGCAGTACTCGAGCGCGGCGTCCTGGAACTCATCCTCGGGCGTACCCTCGAGTGCGTCGGCGAAGGACTTGAGCGACTTGGCCACGGCGGCATCGAGCACCAGGTTGGAGTCGGAAACGTTCTGCTCGGAACCGCAGGCACGGAACTCGAACTTGTTGCCGGTGAAGGCAAACGGGGAGGTGCGGTTGCGGTCGGTGTTATCCTGCATCAGCTTGGGCAGGGTATCGGCGCCCAGGTCGAGCACGCCGCGCGTGGCATGGACGGAAGCCTTGCCATCGATGATCTTCTCGACGACCTCGGTAAGCTGGTCGCCCAGGAAGATGGACATAATCGCCGGAGGAGCCTCGTTGGCGCCCAGACGATGGTCGTTGCCGGCCGAGGCAACGGAGGCACGCAGGAGCTCCTGATAGTTATCGACGGCCTCGATCACCGCGGTGAGGAAGACGATGAACTGCAGGTTGTCGAGCGGGGTGTCGCCCGGATCGAGCAGGTTCTCGGACTCGGTGCCAAGCGACCAGTTGTTGTGCTTGCCCGAACCGTTGATGCCCTCAAAGGGCTTCTCGTGCAGCAGGCAGACCAAGTCGTGGCGGGAGGCGATGAGCTTCATCTTCTCCATCATGACCAGATTCTGGTCGATGGCCTCGTTGACCTCGCCATAGACCGGTGCAAGCTCATGCTGGCAGGGAGCAACCTCGTTGTGCTTGGTCTTGGCGGGAATGCCAAGCGCCCACAGCTCATCGTCCAGATCCTTCATATAGGCCGAGACGGTGGGGCGGATAGCGCCAAAGTAGTGCTCCTCGAGCTCCTGGCCCTTGCAGGGAGCGGCACCAAAGAGGGTTCGGCCGGTGATGACCAGGTCCTTGCGCTTGCGATAGGCGTCCTTCTTGATCAGGAAGTACTCCTGCTCGTCGCCCACGGAAGGAACGACCTTCTTGGGGGTCTTGCCAAACAGCGCCAAAACGCGCTTAGACTCACGCGAGAGCGCGGTCATGGAGCGCAGCAGAGGGGTCTTCTTGTCCAGGGCCTCGCCCGTGTAGGAGCAGAAAGCCGTGGGGATGCACAGGACATCGTCCTTGATAAAGGCGGGGCTAGTGGGGTCCCAAGCGGTGTAGCCACGGGCCTCGAAGGTAGCACGCAGGCCGCCGTTGGGGAAGCTCGAGGCATCGGGCTCGCCCTGGATGAGGTTCTTGCCCGTAAACTTGGTAATGGCGGTGCCGTCGTGGTTGGGCTCCAGGAAGCTGTCGTGCTTCTCGGAAGTAATGCCCGAAAGCGGCTGAAACCAGTGCGCGTAGTGCGTCGCGCCCTTGGAGATGGCCCAGACCTTCATGGCATGGGCGACGGCGTTGGCCACATCCAGGTCGAGCGGCTCACCGCCCTCGAGGGTTGCAGCAAGGCGCTTCCAAATGTCCTTGGGGAGGTAGTCCTTCATGACTTCCTCAGAGAACACCATGGTCCCGAAGCGGTCAGTAAGTTCGGCCATACGGAACTCCCTTCGTATCGGCACCGCGTGAGAAGCGGTGTTGATTACTAACGAACGAGTCATAGCTTAGACTCGCCGTGTTTCCGCGACATTACCGTTATGTTGCTGTCGCGAAACCAATCATTGAGGTTACCCTATCGAGGCGGCGTTGCCACCCTCAACAGCCAATCAACTGCATAAATTGCAGACCTCTCCCCATGGTTTAAGGGTAGTCAATGTAGAATGGGGCTTTATTAACTGGTATTTCGCATCAGATACCATTCAATATAGCCCCATCCTACATTGACCGCCCTGTTATAGGAAATGCCGATAGCGAAGCATTTTCGATTGGTATCACCAAATAGCGAGTGAAACTCCACCGTGGCACAGTGGTGCTGTAGAATCCTTACAACACATCACACTATTACGTATCTAGAGGAGCACGATATGCGCGTCGACGAGGTTTTTAAGCAGGCAGCATCCCAGGGCACCGCGCCCATTTCGTTTGAGATGTTCCCGCCCAAGGGCGAGCTGACCCTCGACACGGCTCGCGAGGTGGCAGGCAATCTGTGCAAGCTTTCGCCGAGCTTTGTCTCGGTCACCTGCTCGGCCGGCGGCTCGGGCAACGGTGCCACCACCGCCCCCATCGCGCATATGATTACGAGCGAATTCGATACACCCTCGGTGGCACACCTTACCTGCGTGGGCCGCTCGCACGCCGATATCGCCGCCAAGATCGACGAGTATCGCACCGCCGGCGTTGAAAACATCCTGGCCCTGCGTGGTGATCTTCCCGCTGGCGCGACCGAGGACGACAAGCCCGCCTCGGACTATGCCTACGCCCGCGACCTCATCCCCGAGCTCGTCGACGCCGGCTTTTGTGTGGGCGCCGCAGCCTACCCCGAGGGCCACATTGCCTGTGAGGACCTCAACACTTCGGTCGAATACCTCAAGCAAAAACAGGACGCCGGCGCGAGCTTCTTTGTGACGCAGCTCTTTTTTGATAACGAGTGCTTCTACCGTTTTCGCGAGCTTGCCGACAAGGCCGGTATCACCGTGCCCATTACCGCAGGCATCATGCCGTTTATGGGCAAGTCGCAGATCAGCCGCATGGTCTTTATGTGCGGCGCATCGCTGCCCTCCCCCGTCATCAAGATTCTCGCCAAGTACGAGAACGACCCCGAGAGCCTGCAGGCAGCCGGTGTAGATTATGCTGCCCGTCAGCTTTGCGACCTTAAGGAGCACGGCGCCGCCGGTCTGCACCTGTACACTATGAATCGTCCTGCAATCGCCGCAACCATTATGGAGCGCCTGGGGTAATGGAAAAACCGCACATCGATACAGCTTTTGGTGAAGTGCCGGCCGACCTTGCGTCGCCGGCGCTTTATCGTATCGATGCCGCCCATCGCCCCCGCGTCGATCGTGCCGAGATGTTGCGCTATCTGGGCTACGGTGGTCAGCAGATTGAACCCGAGCTAGCGCAGCGTATTGAGCTTGTCGTTGAGCGTCTGGAACTGGACATTGAGCCCCGTGGCGTGCGCCGCGTGTTTGCCGTCGATGCCACGGGCGTCGATGAGCAGGGAGAGCCCAGCATCCGTCTGGTCGGCACCAACGTTGAGCTGCGTGGTCGCGACATCTATCGCCATCTCAAAGACGCCCGCTTTGCCGCGCTCATGGCATGCACCCTCGGCATGGACGCCGAGCGTCGTCTGCGCACCACGGGAGCCCAGCAGCCCCTAGAGGGAGCCGTGCTCGACGCCGCATGCTCTGCCTATGTAGAAGCCGCCGTCGAGCAGATGGACCAGCAGGTCAAGGCTGCGGCCACCGCACACGGACTCGCCGGTAACTGGCGCTTTAGCCCCGGCTACGGCGACTGCCCGCTTACGGCACAGCGCTCGATCGTGGCCGCACTCAACACCACGCGGCTCATCGGGCTTACCGTCACCCCCACCAGCCTGCTCATGCCCACCAAGAGCGTGACCGCGGTGATCGGCCTGTTTGATGGCGAGGTCCACGACGCCCAGAGCCGCCCTACCTGCAATATCTGCCGCATGCGCGAGCACTGCCGCTTCCGCGCCGCCCACACCACCTGCTATTCCAGCCATTAGGAGCCATCGATGTTTACCCCGCTTATCACTCATGATCTGGACGGTGCCGCGCTGGCGGCGCCTGTTGATGCCGCACGCCGTAATGGCGCTGCATACAAGACGCGCACGTTTGAAGACCTTCGCATTAAGGACGATCGTCTGCGCGCCGCCATCGAGGGCACGGGGCACCTGCTGTTCGACGGCGGCATGGGCACCATGCTGCAGGCTGCCGGCATGAAGGCCGGCGCCCTGCCCGAGTTGCTCAACTTTGAGGAGCCCCAGGTCATTACCGATATTCAGCGTCAGTACGTCGAGGCCGGCTGTGACGTGATCACCGCCAACACCTTTGGCGCCAACGCGCACAAGCTCGATGGCGCCGCCACCGTGGCAGATGTCTTTGCCGCGGCCGTCACCTGCGCCCGAGCGGCCGGTGCCCACTATGTCGCCGGCGACATCGGCCCCATCGGCGCGCTGCTTCGCCCCTTGGGTACCCTCAGCTTCGACGAGGCCTATGACCTCTTTGCCGAGGAGGTGCGCGCTGGCGTCGCCGCGGGTGTGGACCTCTTTATCATCGAGACCATGACCGACCTGGCCGAGATCAAGGCTGCCGTCCTCGCCTGCCGCGAAAACTCCGACCTGCCCGTCTTTGCCACCATGACCTTTGAGGAAGACGGTCGCACGTTCCTGGGCACAAGCCCCGAGGTGGCCGCCATCACGCTCGATGCCATCGGCGCCGACGTCCTGGGCATTAACTGCAGCCAGGGACCGGCCGAGCTCCGAGGGCTTGCCGCACGTATGCTCACCGTTACCGACAAGCCCGTTATGGTGCAGGCTAATGCGGGACTCCCCCACGTGGACGACGACGGTAACACCGTCTTTGATATCCAGGCCCCCGAGTACGCCGAGGCTGTCGCCGGCATGATCGAGGACGGCGTGAGCGTTGTGGGCGGCTGCTGTGGAACCACGCCGGCGCACATGGCCGCCCTGCGCACGCTTATCGACAATCACACGCCCAGCCCGCGCCACCGCAAGCCCAGCATGTCGGTCACGAGCGCCCAGACGGTCGTGGACCTTCCCTGCGACGGCCACAAGATCGCCGTCATCGGCGAGCGCATCAATCCCACCGGCAAAAAGCGCCTGCAGCAGGCCCTGCGCGACGGCGACCTGGACTACGTTGTGAGCCAGGGCATCAGCCAGCAGGAACAGGGCGCCGACATCCTGGACGTCAACGTGGGCCTGCCCGAGATTGACGAGGTCAAGATCATCCAACAGGCGACTGAACAGCTCCAGGGCTCCACGCTCCTGCCGCTGCAGATCGACTCCACCGATCCCGCAGCCGTCGAGGCCGCTGTGCGCCGCTACGCAGGCAAGCCCATCATCAACTCGGTCAATGGCAAACAGCAGATCATGGATGAGATCTTTCCGCTGGTCGCCCATTACGGCACCAACGTCGTCGGCCTCACGCTCGATGAAGGCGGCATCCCCGATACCGCCGAAGCTCGCTTCGCCATCGCCGAGCGCATCGTGGCCGAGGCCGCCCGCTACGGTATCGGCCCGGACCGCATCCTCATCGACTGTCTGGTCATGACTGCCTCGACCAATCAACGCCAGGCCGAACAGATCCTGCGCGCCATGTCCCTGTGCAAGGAGCGCCTGGGCGTCAAATGCGCACTCGGCGTGTCGAACATCAGCTTTGGCCTGCCCGCCCGCCCGCTGCTGGGCTCGGTCTTTTTGGCCGCCGCCTTTGGTGCAGGTCTGGACGCCCCCATCATGAACCCGGGTTCCAAGCGCTTTATGGATACCGTCTACAGCTATCGCGTCTTGAGCGTTGAGGACGAGGGCTCGACCGGATACATCGAGCGCTACGCCGGCTGGACCGATCCGTACAAGATCGCCGCTAACCCGGCGGCGGCCCAGGCGGTATCGACCGACGCCGCGCCCGCTGCTGGCACCGCCGGCACCGACGGAAACGACGACCCGATCCGTCGCATGGTCGTCTCGGGCCGCAAAGGCGAGATCGCGGCCGAGACCGAGCGTCTGCTGGCAGATCACGACGCCATGGACCTCATCAACAATCACTTTATCCCCGCCCTCGACGAGGTTGGCGTCCTCTTTGACCAGGGCAAGTTCTTCTTGCCGCAGCTCATGGCCTCGGCCGAGGCCGCACGCGTGGGCTTTGACACCATCAAGCGCCTGATGCCCGCCGGCGAGATTGCCGACAAGGGCAAGATCTGCGTGGCCACCGTCAAGGGCGACATCCACGACATCGGTAAGAACATCGTCAAGATGCTGCTCGACAACTACGGCTACACCGTCTTTGACCTAGGCCGCGACGTCGACCCACAAGAGGTACTCAAGACCGTACAGGAGCGTGACATCAAGCTCGTCGGTCTCTCGGCGCTTATGACTACCACGGTCGTCGCCATGGAGGAGACCATCAAGCTGCTTCATGCCGAGGTGCCAGGCGTCAAGATCATCGTAGGCGGCGCCGTACTCACCCCCGAATACGCCAAGCAGATCGGCGCGGACTACTACGCCAAGGATGCCGCCGAGAGCGCGCGCATCGCCGAAGAGGTCTTTGGGCAGTAACACAACGGAAACAACCCCGCACCAAAACGTGCCGCACGCGCCACGAGACGTGTGCGGCACGTTAGAATAAAAGGGACTATGCTCGTTTTGGCAGATAGGAGCGCAAGGATGGCGATCACGCCTGCAGAAATCGCGGAAACCCGCGGCATGGTTGAGGAGCAGAACCTCGACATCAGGACCATCACCATGGGTGTTTCGCTCATGGGTTGCGGTGACGAGAACCTCGACCGCATGTGCACGAAGATCTACGACCACGTGACGCACACGGCTGAGCACTTGGTCGAGACCGCCGAGAACCTCGAGCGCGAGTACGGTATCCCCATCGTCAACAAGCGCGTCTCCGTCACCCCGGTGGCGCAGATCGCCGCTTGCTGCAAGGATGAGGACCTCACCCCCATCGCGCATGCCCTCGACCGCGCGGCCGAGACCCTCGGCATCGACTACCTGGGTGGCTTCTCCGCACTCGTCCAGAAGGGCATCGGCGACGCCGACCGCCGCGTCATCCAGTCCATCCCGCAGGCGCTCGCCACCACGAGTCGCGTCTGCTCCAGCGTCAACGTCGCCAGCCTGCGTGCCGGCATCAACATGGACGCCGTACTCATGGCTGCGCAGACCATCATCGATGCTGCTAAACTCACGGCCGACCAGGATTCCGTCGGCGCCTCCAAGTTTGTCTGCTTTGCCAATATGGTCGAGGACTCCCCGTTTATGGCGGGCGCCGTCCACGGCGGTGGCGAGGCCGACGCCGTCATCAACGTAGGCGTCTCGGGCCCCGGCGTTATGGCCGCAGCCCTGGAGACGCTGCCCGATTCCGCCTCGATGATGGAAGTCGCCGAGAAGATTAAACAGACCGCCTTTAAGATCACCCGCGCCGGCGAACTCATGAGCCGCGAGGCCGCCCATCGCCTGGGTGTCGAGAAGGGCATTGTCGACCTGTCGCTGGCCCCCACGCCCGCCATCGGCGACTCCGTCGCGCGCATCCTCGAGATCATCGGCGTGGGCACCTGCGGTGGCCCCGGCACGACCTGCGCGCTCGCCATGCTCAACGATGCCGTCAAGAAGGGCGGCGTCATGGCCAGTTCCAGCGTCGGTGGCCTCTCGGGCGCCTTTATCCCCGTGTCCGAGGATGCTGGCATGATCGCCGCCGTCGAGGCCGGCGCGCTTTCGCTCGAGAAACTCGAGGCCATGACCTGCGTGTGCTCCGTCGGCCTGGACATGATCGCCATCCCCGGCGACACCCCGGTCGAGACCATCGCCGGCATCATCGCCGACGAGATGGCCATCGGCGTCATCAACAACAAGACCACGGCCGTGCGCGTGATTCCCGCCATCGGCAAGGGCGTGGGCGACTGCGTCGAGTACGGTGGCCTGTTTGGCCGTGCACCCATCATGCCGGTGAACCCCAACGCCGGCACCGTGCTTGCCCACCGCGGTGGACGTTTCCCAGCGCCGCTGAACTCGCTGAAGAACTAGCTGAGGGGTTCGGGCGAGGAGCCCCGTCGCCGGGCGGCAGACATATAAGGTCGCCTGCTCGGACAGTCCTGACTCGCACGGAGAGCACATTTAGTGCTCTCCGGCTCGTGCGGAACTCGCGATCGACCTTATATGTCTGCCGCCCGGCGACGGGGCTCCCGCACAACGGGACCTCGGTTGAGTTCTATCCCTTTGGCATTCGCTTCGCTTCTGCCCTACTTTGCTGGTATGGCAGTTTGGCGTTGGATCGGTTCTTTTTCTGATATATGCTTGTTGCGGCTCTTCTTTTGGGGGAGTCGCTTTTTTGTTGCTAGGAGGTTGGCCCGTGGCTGATGGGGATGCTCGTTCTGAGTTGCTTTCCGCTGATTGGAATGGCGAATGGATGCGTCTGCAGGCCGCTCGGCATCGGGCTGATGATTCTTTTGAGTGGGATAAGCGCGCTCGACATTTTCGGCCATTGGAGACTGCCCCGTATGCTCGAGATTTTATAAAACTGCTGGCTCTTGAGCCTGGTGAGTCGGTGCTGGATATGGGGTGTGGGGCTGGGTCGATTGCTATCCCGCTTGCTCAGGCTGGACATTCCGTGATTGCTGCCGACTTCTCTCCTGCCATGTTGGGCACCCTTGATGCCGGCATTGAGTATTACGGGCTCGAGGATCTTATTACGCCCCTTGAGCTTGCCTGGGATGATGATTGGGATCTGGTTGGGCCGGTTGCCAAGGCTGTTGATGTTGCCTTTGCGAGTCGCTCGGTTACTACGAACGACCTGAAGGGGGCACTTGCCAAGCTTGATCGAACGGCTCGTCGGCGTTGTGCCGTTACGATGGTCGCCAACTCGAGCCCGCGTTGTGACCTGCACTTGATGAATGCCATCGGCGCCTCGATTACCTGCAGCAATGGTTTTGTGTACGCCTTTAACATCCTTATTCAGATGGGTGCACTGCCACAGGTCACGTATTTTGAATCGCCCCGCCGCGACACCTTCGATAGTCTTGAGGCGGGCGTAGCGGACTATTCTCGCATGCTCGAGCATGGCAACGAAGACAAGATCGACCGCCTGCGCGACTATATCGCCCACCACATGATCGAGAACCCCCATGCCGGCGAGCCGGGATCCAAGGGCGTACCGCAGGGACGCTACATGCTCGACCACATCCGCAAAGTCCGATGGGCGTTTATCGCCTGGGAGCCGGTCTCCGTACCCCGCCCGTAGCCCATCTAAAGCCCGCATCGTCTACCCGTCCAGCATCCGCATTCTTTGCGAACTGGGCAAACGCGCTCCACACCACGCCGTTCCTGCGCTATCGTGGGACAGCTCACGTAGATTAAGGCCCCATTGCGGGGCGCCCCATACATAGAAAGCGAGAACCCATGGCACTGACAGGAGCCCAGGTCAAGCAGCTTCGCAGCATGGCCCATCACCTCAACCCCGCCATCATCATCGGTAAGTCCGATGTCAACGAGGGCACCGTCGAGCAGACGGTTGCCTACCTGGAGAAACACGAGCTCGTTAAGTGCTCCGTGCTGGACGGCTCCAGCCTTTCTGCCCGCGAGGCCGCCGAGGAGCTCGCTGAGCGCTGCCACGCCGACGTCGTTCAGGTTATCGGCCGCAAGTTCTCGCTGTATCGCGAGTCCTCGCGCAAGGATATCGAGAAGATCAAGCTCGTCTAAAACCGACTGGCCATACCGAGTAGCCTGCGGGCGTCCGATTGATTCGGACGCCCGTTTTTTATCGCTCGACAAGCACGCGCTTGAGTCTGCCTTCGACCAGGCGCTCATACAGACGCCTTGTCTCGGGCTCGGGCACGCCTTGAACCTGTTCTCTCAGGTGGTGCATATGGCCGCTGTACAGCTCAACAACATCGCGGCGTCGTCCAGCCGCGCCGTAAACGCGCATGGCGCAGCGAACCATGTCCTCGCGCGCCGTCTCTTGGCGAAGCCCCGATTCCACGAGCCAAATTGCCGATTGCAGGTCATTTTCCTCGAGAGCGGCATTCGCTCCCCTAATCATGCAGTCGATGTACTTGGATTGCATAATGCGGCGCATGCGCGTAAAGAACGTGGGGTTGCAACCGGTGGGAACATATAGCGGGCCCGCGTAGAGTTGCTCAACCTTAAGACATAGCTCAACCAGGTGAGGGCCTCTCGCACCCATACGGTTTCCCAAGATCTCACGGCTCAGCTGGTCAAAGAGCCTTACATCGGTCTTAACGTAGTCGCCGTTGAGCCCAATGCACTCGTTTTGGATGACCACGCACGACTTTCCATCTGGCGTTGGACCCAAAGCCGAGCGCAAGCGCGATACCGTCGAATACAGATTGTTGCGCGCGGCGTTAAACTCGGCATGGGGCCACAACTCCATGGCGATTGTCTCGCGGTCGACCATGGCATCCATACCCAGCGCAAGACGTTCGGCAAGTGTTGCCGCCTTTTTGCGACGCCACATCTTATCCGTGATGGGGAAACCGTCGCGCTCGGCGCGAAACGCGCCAAACATGCGCATCTCAATATGGCCGATGGTATCGACAGCCTCAACCTCGCCCGCCTGGAACAGGTGCTCGCTTTCGCCCTCAAAGTCATCGCGTAGTGAATACCGCGACAGCTCACGCACCGGAAGCTTCTTGCGAATCCTGACGGCAGGCTCGCCCAGGCAATGCATCGCAAGACGCGCAAAAAGCCGATACGATGGGTCTAAAATCCCCGAGCGATTCATAGACATCCAGGCAGCAAGATCGCTATCGCGGCCCGCAGCGGCCAGATGCAGCGCCACGATCCAGGCTTCTGAGCCACCGACCTGCGTCTTACTAATGTCGAGCAGCTCTGCCTCTTCGCGAACCGATACCAGCGACGTATTGCGCAGATACGCCACACGTTCCAGCAACAATGCGTTTTCGCGCATGTACGCAATCGATTCATCAGCGAGCTTGAGCACCTGGACCGCGCGGAACTTCGCGTTGACCGGCCGTCCCTCCGCCAGCGATTGCCAACCCTCCAGCAATAGCCCAAACAGTTGAATTTGATTGTCGCGAACACGCACCGCAAAGCGGTCGAGCTCGCCAAACGCCACATCGTCGGTCACGGGCAAGCCCGCGAGCAGACGCCGCGCCGCCAGCACCATACGCAGCCATATGGATGGCGCCTTAAGCCCGCGGATATCGAGCGCCTCGAGTATCTGCGTCATCTTGTCATCGCGCTCGTCGGGTTTAGCAAACGAGCCGTCGAACAACTCCAGCAGCATATGGTCGGCCTGTATGAGAATCCCCGCGATGTCGAGCTCGCAATCATAGGCTTTGCACGCCTTGAGCTTCGCGAGAACATCGCCGTCTCCCGCTCGCTCGGTTAGGTGGCGCTTGACCTCGATATGCGCGGACAGCATGTCGAGCACCTCGCAGGATGTCTGTTCTTGCACAACAGGGTTGGCGGGAAGCCCCAAGTCATTGTCGCCGTAAAAGGCGATAGTGAGCGCCTGGGCTATTTTCCAGGTAGCGGGGTCGAGCTCGCGCGCCGCCTGATCACCCGCACGTTCGATAACGGACGCCATATACCTTGCCAGCTTTGTATTGCACACGCTGACAGCCGCCAGATACACGCCGAGCGCCTCGGCGGCTGTCGGCTCTTGCTCCTGCTTATCTGCCTTGATCATCGCCGATGCTGCACGGCAAATGTCCCCTCCATGCCCGGTCAGGGCAAGATCGGCCCCATACTGCCCGGCTAGCTCCAACACCACACGGCGGTCCAAGAACGCGTCGGCCAGGTCCATAGCCAAATCGCATCGGCTCGCCTTGATCAAAATGCGAGCAGCCCGCGATACAAGTTCGGGACGGATCTCGGCAACAAGCTTTCGCAGCCTCAGGCGCGCATTGTCCTTAGCGCCCAAACACCTAAAGGTGCGATCAGACGAATCCACGCCAAAAATCGGATAATCGCGCACAAAGATGGACTGGTCGACCATCGAAAGCCTCACACCGCACGCCTCTAGCTCCGCTATGCGGCCCTCGCCCATCAGTACCATCAAGCAGGCAACGGTAAACAACAGGTTGTTCTCGAGCGATGCGAGATCGACCAGCGCCGCACCGTACACGTTGACGATTTCGTTCTCGAGCAACCCGGCAACATCGCCCTGTCCATACATTCCCGTCTGCAAGGCAGATACCAGCTCTGGCACACCCTGCGTGAGCCGATAGAAATCGAGCGATGTGCTGATCGAGAACGCCGTGGCCCATGACGAATACTCATAGGCGTGCACCTTAAGCATCTGCGCATTGACTTTTACCGAATCGCCCAGCCCGTGGATAAGCAATCGGTTGGAGGGGCGGCAGGCAATAAAGACCCCCGTCCCCGTAGCACGTAAGCTGCGGATTCGATCGATGAGATCCTCGGTTTCGCGCTGCTCGAGATTGGGCACGTTGTCGATCGCAACGAGCGAATGAGGTTTGTCCTTAAGCTCATCGGCGACAACCTCGAGCTGCATAAAGAGCTCGCGTCCAATCGCGCGGTCAGCCTCGATAATCCGAACCGGCCCTCGCGTGGGATCCGATTTAACCTCCTGCACGTATTGCAGCAGCACCGACGTCTTACCAAACCCGTCGGGCGCGTAGAGCAAAACGATTCCCGCCTTGCGCCCTTTAACGATGAGCTCGTTCATCAAGCGATCGCGCCGCACCATATAGCCGCCGCCCGTCGGCATCAACTCGAGGTCGTCTGTATTGCCCAGATCGTTTACCATGCTTGCTCCTCAACTCGACCATATGGACACCGTAGCTGCAGGACCATATGAGTCACCCCGTGAATAGCGCGACTTAGAGTTTTTGGTTGTCTGCCGGTACGTGTTTGGCAAGTTTTTGTACAGCGAGGCCCGATGGTAATTTATCCCCCGACCAATAGGTCTTTGCGCAGGTCAATGCGCTTGCCAGCATGTCCCATCCAATTTGCAGTGTAGCGCAGTCGGCTGTTTTTATTTGAGTTGCGCAACTCGCCTATTCCTCGCTACCGCCCGCGACTCTATAGTGGCAAATGTGCATAGAATCTGCTATAGAATGAATTGCAAAATTTCAAACCGTCCAGTCAAGCATGCGGCAAGGTTTCCGTCATGCATGTGCCAAGGCCTATGTCCACTAAAAAGGCCCCCGCAAAGCGAGGGCCTTTTGAAAAGCTATGTAAGATCGCTTGGTCGCGTTACTCGCAGAGCGAAAGAGCGGCCTCGTCAGCAACGACGACGCAGTTGGTGTGCAGCTGCAGGATCGAAGCCGGGCACTTGGGCGTAACCGGGCCATAGCACATATCGTGCACAGCCTGAGCCTTGGCCTCGCCGTTGGCGACAACCAGGATCATGCGGGCATACATGATGGTCTGGGTGCCCATGGTGTAAGCCTGACGGGGCACATCATCGATGCTGTCGAACAGGCGGCTGTTGGCCTGAATGGTGCTCTCGGTCAGGTCGACACAGTGCGTACCCTTGGAGAAGTGGTCATCGGGCTCGTTGAAGCCAATGTGACCGTTGTTGCCAATGCCGAGCAGCTGCAGATCCGGGTAACCGGCAGCAGCGACGATCTTGTCGTACTCAGAGCAGGCCGCAGCGGCGTCGGGGTTGGAGCCATCGGGCACGTGCGTCTTGTTCAAATCGATGTTGATGTGATCGAAGAAGTTCTCGCGCATGAAGTAGTGATAGCTCTGAGGATCGTCGTGTGAAAGGCCACGATACTCGTCGAGGTTGTAGGTGCTGACCTCGGCAAAGTCGACGTCACCCTTCTCGTACCAAGCGGCGAGCTGCTTGTAGGCGCCAATCGGGGTGGAGCCGGTGGCAAGACCCAGCACGCAATCGGGCTTGAGGATAACCTGGGCCGAGATGATATTAGCGGCCTTGCGGCTCATATCCTCGTAGTCTTTAGCTTTAATGATCTTCATTACGCGTCCTTTCTCGTACAAGAGAGGCAAGGCTCCCCTTACAAGCGCTTGCCCGCGGCCCGCGTCGGCCGCAACCAACGTGTGCGGCCACCAGGGCGAGGTCGCGTAATGTATGCGTCTCGTGTCTACCCGCGTCGAGGCCCCTGCCCGTCCACGGTGACCCAAAGCTGTTTAGCCTCGGACATTTCCCATCTTGCCACGGAGGGCGTCCTCTTTCAAGGGCGCCCTCCGCAAACGTGTTTGAATTGTAGGCTAAAGGCCAAAAGCACCAACTAACGCTCGCGAGCGACGATAAGCTGGTCCATCTCCTCGACGTGCTCTCCGACGGAACCCTTGATGCTCGAAAACTCAACGGAGTTGCACACCAAGATGGGAACCGTCACATCGTAGCCCTCGGCAGCAATTGCCTCGCGATCGAACTCGATGAGTACATCGCCCTTATGGACGATGTCGCCCACTTGCGCATGCACGGTAAAGTGCTTGCCCTCGAGCTGAACGGTGTCCAGGCCAACGTGAATCAGAACGTCCAGGCCATCAACCGTGTTAAGCGCAACGGCATGACCCGTGGGAAAAATCGCCTCGACCTTAGCGTCAGCCGGCGCGATTACACGCGTGCCCGTGGGCTGAATCGCCACGCCCTGACCCAAAAGGCCGGTGGCAAACGTCTGATCGTTTACCTCGGAAAGCGGAATGACGTCGCCCGAGATGGGAGCATCCAGCGTAAGGACTCGACCACGCATACCAAAAGACCTTAGGACTTTAGTGAACATGCTCCCCCTTGGACATACCAATAATCAAATACAGTCTTGCTAGTTTACCACTTGGCACTGGTTTTTGACCATTAAGGAAGTTCGCGCTTGACAACCTCGACGATGTCGTCAACCACACGCTGGGTCAGCTCGTGCGTCTCGGCCTCGGCCATAACGCGAACCAGCGGCTCGGTGCCACTCGGGCGCACCAAGATGCGGCCGCGACCGTCGAGCTCCTTCTCGGCAGCAGCGACAGCGTCCCAAATGGGCTGACAATCGTCCAGGCCGGCCTTGTTGTCCGAATGCACGTTGACGAGCACCTGCGGGTACTTCTTCATGATGCCGGCAAGGTCGGTGAGGGTGCGGCCGGTGCGCTTGAGCACGGCCAGAAGCTGCAGGGCCGTCACCAAACCGTCACCGGTGGTGTTGTGCTCCAGGAAGATGATGTGGCCGGACTGCTCGCCGCCGATGACGGCACCGTCCTCGAGCATACGCTCAAGAACATAGCGGTCGCCCACGGCGGTCTGGACCATCTCAAAGCCCTGCTCCTTCATGGCGATGGAGAAGCCCAGGTTGCACATAACGGTCGAGACAATCTCGGAGTTGGCGAGCTTGCCGCGAGCGGCCAGGTCGGAGCCGCAGATGGCCAGGATGTAGTCGCCATCGATCTCGTTGCCCTCGCTGTCCACGAACAGCACGCGATCGGCATCGCCATCGTGGGCCAGGCCGATATCGGCGTGAGTGCGCAGCACGAGCTCGCGCAGGGGCTCAAGGTGAGTGGAGCCGCACTCGACGTTAATGTCGGTGCCGCAGTAATCGGTGTTGATGGCATGCACCGTAGCCCCCAGGCGCTGCAGCGCTGCGGGCGTGGTCTGGCAAGAAGCGCCGTGGCCGCAGTCGACGGCAACAACCAGGCCGTCGAGTTTAAGGCCGTCGAGGGTGCTGATAGCGTGGTCGACATATGCCTTGCGAGCGTCCTTCATCTTGATGATGTGACCCACGCCGGCACCGGTCGGCAGCGTATCGGCAGCCATGGCCTCCTCGGACATGACCCAAGCGCTGATCTCTTCCTCGACAGCATCGGGGAGCTTCATGCCCTTGCGGCTAAAGAACTTGATGCCGTTGAACTCCGGCGGATTGTGCGAAGCTGAGATGACGATGCCGCCGTCGAGCTCGTTCTGGACGGTGAGCAGCGCCACGGCCGGCGTAGGGATAACGCCGCAGCAGTGCGGGCGGCCGCCCTCGGCCATAATGCCGGCGGTCAGAGCACTCTCGAGCATGGTGCCCGAAAGACGTGTGTCACGGCCGATGCAAATGTCCGGACCAAGAAACTTGGTCGCCGCACGGCCAAGGCGAAACGCGAGGTCGCACGAGAGGTCGGCGTTGGCGACGCCACGGACGCCGTCGGTTCCGAAGATGTTCTGGGGCATAGGATCGCTCCTTCCCAAGTGGGCAAAACGCAGTCGCCCACCCTAGTCGAAAAAGAAAAGCGGGACCCGCCGAGCAATCGGCAGGCCCCGCTTGTACATTGTATCTCGTAAGGAGATAAAACCTTAGCGCTTGGAGAACTGGGGAGCGCGGCGAGCCTTCTTGAGGCCGTACTTCTTGCGCTCGACCACGCGAGCATCGCGCGTAAGGAAACCGGCCTTCTTGAGGTCAGCACGGTAGTCGCCAGCGTTCAGAAGAGCGCGAGCGATGCCCAGGCGCAGAGCGCCGGACTGACCGGAGATGCCGCCGCCATCGCACAGAGCGATAACGTCGAACTGACCGGCGGTGTCGGTCACCTTGAAGGGAGCAAGGGCGTTCTCAACGAGCTGATGACGGCCGAAATACTGCTCGGCGTCACGCTTGTTGATGGTCACCTTGCCGGTGCCGGGGACGAGACGGACGCGGGCGACGGCGTTCTTACGACGGCCGGTACCCTGGTAGACGACGGTGTTCTCAGCCATCTTTAAGCCTCCAGCTCAATCTTCGTGGGGTTCTGGGCAGCGTGCGGATGCTCGGCACCAGCGTAGACCTTAAGCTTGGTCATCTGGGCACGGCCGAGGGTGGTCTTGGGCAGCATGCCGCGAACGGCGCGCTCGATGACCTTCTCCGGGTGCTTCTCCATAGCCTGGCGGAAGCTCTCAGCCTTGAGGCCGCCGTTGTAGCCGCTGTGGCGATAATAGGTCTTCGTGTCGGCCTTGTTACCGGTAAGCTGGACCTTATCGGCGTTGATGACGACAACGAAGTCGCCGCAGTCGCTGTTGGGCGTGAACTGGGGCTTGTTCTTACCGCGCAGAATCATTGCGATCTGGGTGGCAAGACGGCCCAGGACAGCACCATCGGCGTCGACGAGAACCCAGTTGCGCTGGACCTCGCCCTGCTTGGCGTAGTGAGTCGATTTCGAAATCACTTAGACTCCTCCATGTACAGTACGTGTTGTTACAGAGATTCACGGGGCTCTGCAAGTAACCCGTCCATATTACCCCGCTCGCCGCCCGAGTCAACAGGTATTTTGGTTCTGACCAGACTTTCTGCACATGTCGTCCATGGGTCATGACGTCGCGACACTAGCGCTCGACAAATGCCTCGATATCTCCCAGCAAGCGCTTTGCCTCCTGGCGGCCCTGAATATACAGGTCGAGGAGCTTTGCTGGATCGTGCTCAACGTGGCCGACCTCGACCGGCTTTTGCGGAGCAACGACCAGTGCGCGGCCCTCGCGTTCATACTTCCACAGATGCATGCGCTGGATGTTATAGCGGTCGTGGCGCGTCTCGATAGCCTCGAGCAGGTAGGGGTAGTCGGCATAGCGGGCGCGCGCGGCGGGCATAAACTCGTAGGGCTTTTTCTCGTACGAGCGGTCCTGCGTGACAATGACAACCGCGCGATCGAAGCCCGCCTCCTCCAGCACGTGCTCGATGGGAACCGAATCGGCTACGCCACCGTCGACGTATTTGTGCCCGTCAATCTCGACCGGCGGCGTCACCAGCGGCAGCGACGTCGAGGCGCGCACGGCATCGAGGTCGAGCACGGCGCTTTTGACCGGCAGGTACGCGGCAGTTCCAAAGAGCATGTCCGTCGCGACGGCGTACATCTCGATGGGGCTCGCATCAAACGTCACGTTGTCAAAGGGATCCAGGCGGTCCTGGACATCATTGAAGATAAAGTCGTAGCCCACAATAGAACCCGTGGACGCAAACGATGCGGCACCCATGAAGCGGTTGTCGTTGCAGAAAGCCAGGTTGATGCGGTTGGCACGGCCGATCTGGTGCGACTTGTAGTTCACGCCGTTGAGGGCGCCGGCCGATACGCCATATACCGCCGGAATCTCGACGCCGGCCTCCATGAGGACGTCGAGCACGCCTGCGGTAAACTGCCCGCGAAAACTACCGCCCTCCAAAACGAGCGCGACCTTGCCGGCGTTCTTTGCCTTATCTTCTGCAGTCATGTTGACCTCCTGCTGTTTCGTTTTGGCCTTCTTCTACCCAGTTTTACGGAGGAGAGCGCACGGGTTTTGGAGATGAGGAAGAAGGGGCGGTCGGCGGGAAAGCGCATCCCACCCTGCGTTGCTGCGGCGTTTTCTTTACGCTCGCGCCCTGCACAGAGTTCGATTCTCCGCGGTACGGGGGATCCGTTGATGCGGGGTTTGGCCAGCTGAAATTCAATAAACATCGCATCCGTTTTGAATCGAGGCTTTGCGCGGAGAATCCGCGTATTTGCTTCGCAAATCCGCACCGGCTTCGGCCGCCTGTCGGCGTCCTCGCCCGCTCGCTACAAACGCTTCGCGTTTGCTTAACGCTCGCGCCCTGCATAGAGTTCGATTCTCCGCGGTATCTGTAAGTAATAAAAAAGCAGGTAGGTGCGTTTACCTACCTGCTTGTAACTATTGGTGGAGGCGCGGAGAATCGAACTCCGGTCCACGAAAGCCCCCTGATTGGCATCTCCAAGCTCAGTCGCTGGTTTTGTCTCGGACGCTTTGCGCGCAGCGACACGCTCGCGGCGTCCTAACCGGTTCGGTCTTAGCCTGCGCCATACCGATTACGTGCGCAGGAGCATTCCCCTAAAATGACGTCGCGCCGGCGTCGGGGAAATCACCGGGTTGACGCGCCGCTATAAACTAAGCAGCGAGAGCCATAGGCTCAAAAGAAGAGTTGTTGTCAATTCAATTTGACGGTACCCCTGTTTAACGAGGCGAGGAGACCTCGGCTTGCTTCCTCTCTCAGAGCTATCGTGTCGAAACCAGTCGCCCCCGAATGTTGGGAAAGTCTGGATGGTATCGGACCTGCAAACACCCGATAACCGTCGACTTTTCAAGGAACACGCGGGGTGAACCCCGCTCGTGGATAGCTATCTTACCACGTTCTAAAGGCAGACAGCTGCTCTATGCACGAGCTGTGAAGACCCTAATGTGCACCATACTTCGCACTTTTGCCACCGAACGCGTCACGTATATTTTCGCCAAGCAAAATTGACCCGTCGAAAGGACCGTTATGGATACCAAGCAGCAACTCGTCAATGCCCTCGTGGGCCTGGGCTCAACCATTACCGAAGCTATGGATGTCATCGAGGGCTTTGTCCCCTGCGGACATCCCGCCCTCACGGTATCGAACGCACTCGTCGCGCTGGACGCTGACGATGATGCAGCTCTCGCCCAGCAGCTTGAGACCGTCGAGGGCTTTATCGACCACGTGAGTGAGAACCGCGGCGTGTCCGCCTACCACGGCATCGAGGTCGAGCTCGCGGGTCCCAAAGCCGATCTGCTCACAGCAATCCGCGAGGTAGGCGCCCTTATGCAGACCGCAGGCGTCAAGAACACCCAGGTCAACGAGTGGGTCTACCGCAGTCTGGCAGCACTCGACAGCTCCGACGAAAAGGCAGCCGAGCAGCTCGCAGAAAGTCCCGCCATTAAGGCCGAGCTTTTGTAAATAGCAGACGCGGGCCCCTTGGCGCATCGTCGTCCAAGAGGCCCGCAAACAGTTCGCGTCAACCGATAGCCGCGCCGCCACGTTCGGCCAGAGCAAGAATCGGCATCATTTGGCGCGGGGTCTTTGCTGCAAGATCGGCATGTTCGAGCAGCTTACGATCGTTGGTCACCAAGTAATCGACCTGCGCGCGCTTGCACGCGGCGAGCACCAAGTTGTCCTCGTAATCGCGATGGAGCGCTAAGTATTTGTCGGCCAGCCAAAGGTCCGACGCATCTGCGCCCACGGCCGTGGCGTTTTCGGTCATGTTCCGAACAAACGCCAACGCCGCATCGCCAATTGCACGGGCAGATGCCTCGTCGAACGCTCCCCCGCTGGCAAGAACGCTGCGCTTCAGTTCGTGTTGGACAACGTACAGCACGTCCTTGGCGATATGCACCGGAAAGAACAGCAATGCCCCCGCCTCCGTCGCCTGCCCAATAAACGCGCGTGCGGCAAGCGACTCGGCATGGTCGGCGCAAAACGAATCGACCCATACATTGGCATCCACCATTATTTTGAGGGGAGCCCCGCTCACAGGATCATCCCCTTTTGGCGATAGCGCTCGTCCATGGCTTCGGAATAGATTGTGTCCCAATCGCGATCGTCGGATACAGGCGACGCAGCGATGCCCATATCTGCATAAAGCCGGTCTGCCGCTGCCCACGACGCGGCGAACGGAGTATCGGGCGCGACGGCCTGCTGCCGGTCGTCGACGGCCGCAAGCACTTCCTCGCACTGCCCGCCACCCTGCGCGACCTTGGCCACCACCTTTTTGATGAGCTCGGGCAGCGACCCGCCCGAAAGCCGCAGCGCCTCCTCGGCACGGTTCTTGACCTGGCGATCCACGCGAACGTTCACCTGCGCCATGCCGCTAACAGCACCCATCTCAACCTCACCTTCGACTTTTGCTATCTAAGCTAGCACAACTATATATTTCTGCTAGCACATGGTCAAACGCAAAAGGCCTGCATTCTGGCGGCTGCAACACCGCCCAAATGCAGGCCAAAAACTTAAGTAAAAGCGCTAGCGCAGGTACGCCTTCGCGTTGCCCAGGCTGTAGGCGATCGTCGAGCCGTTGTGCAGCAGTGACGACGTCTGCGGAGTGATCATGCCGGTAATGCCCAATGCCAACAGCGCCGAGTTGGTGAGCATCACCTTGGAATACGAACTCGTCAGACGGTCGATAAGCCCCTGACTCATGCGGCGCAGGCGCACGATCGCGGCCAGATCCGTATCGGTCAGGATGATATCGGCGACCTCCTTGGCGATGTCGCTTCCGCCGCCCATGGCCAGCCCCACGTCGGCCAAACCGAGCGCCGGCGAATCGTTGACGCCGTCGCCCACCATGGCAACGTGGCGCCCCTCGCCCTTAACGCGCTCAACATACGCGTACTTGTCCTCGGGCAGCAGCTCGGCCTTAAACTCGTCGACACCTGCCTCGCGAGCAATACGCTCGGCTGTGCGCTCCGAGTCGCCCGTGAGCATGACCACGTGCTTAACGCCCAACGCATGCAGGTCGGCGATAGCCTCGCGGACCCCGGGCTTGAGCGGATCCTCGATACCGAGCACGCCCACAACGGTGCCGTCGACCGCCAGATACAGCGGCGACAGGCCCTGCATCTGGGACTCGATTTGCTCCTTAATGTCGGACTCGAGCTGCGCGCTCTCATCCTCAAACACAAAGTGTGCCGAGCCGATAATCGCGCGACGTCCCTCGATGGACGAGGCAATGCCGTGTGCCACAATGTACTCGACCGCAGCATGGCGCTCGCGGTGCTCGAGCCCACGCTCGCGAGCAGCGTTGACGACGGCGCGTGCCACCGGATGCGGGAAATGCTCCTCCAAGCAAGCGGAAAGGCGCAGGACCTCGTCCTCGCTCCAGCCGTCGGTCGTCAGCACGCAGGCAAGGCGCGGCTGTGCCTCGGTGAGCGTGCCGGTCTTATCAAACACAATGGTGTCGGCCTTGGCAAACGACTCAAAGTACTTGGCACCCTTGACCATGACGCCCATCTTGGCAGCATCGCTCATAGCGGTCATGACGGCGACGGAGCCCGTGAGTTTGAGTGCGCACGAGTAGTCGACCATCAGTGCCGCCGAGGTCTTGATGAGGCTGCGGGTGGTAAGCGCAACCAGGCCCGCGAGCAGGAAGTTCCACGGGACGATCTTGTTGGCAAGGTCCTCCATATGCGACTGGCCCTCGGACTTGAGCGAATCGGCCGTCTGCACGAGTGAGACGATCGAGCGCAGTTTGGTCTGCGCCGTGTTGGCGCGCACGCGCACCAAGATGCTGCCGTCTTCCACGACAGTGCCGGCGAACACGTCGTCGCCTGCGCTGCGCTCGACGGCAAGCGGCTCGCCGGTCAGGGTCGCCTGGTTGACCATAGCGCTCCCCTGCTCGACAACACCGTCGATGCAAATGGACATGCCAGTTCGCACGGCGACCAAGTCGCCGGGCTCAAGCTCGGTCGCGGCAACGCTTACCTCGGTGTCGCCGACGACCTTTTGCGCCTTGTCGGGCACATCGAGCAGCGAGTTGATGAGCTCGTTTTCGCTCATGGCGCGGGTGTAGTCCTCGAGCAGCTCGCCCACGTTGAGCAGGAACATCGTCTGGCCCGCGGTGTCGACATCACGCTTGACGAACGAAATGCCAATGGCCGAAGCGTCGAGCACGGGAACGGTCAGGCGCGGCTGCGCCAGCTCACGGAGGGCGGCGCGCAAAAATGCCATGTAACCGGCCACGACAAACACCGCGCGCAGGGGCGTGGGCAAGAACCAGCGACGTGCGTAATGGGCACCGACGAGTGTCGCCAGGTCCATAACGAGTTTGTGCTTGCGCGGCTCGAGTTGCATCACGTAGCCCGACTTGGCATCGGCGATAGCTTGAGCATCGAGTGCGCCTAGGGCGTCGAGCACGCTTGCGCGGCGCGGCTCGTCGTACTCCAGCGCCATCTGGCCAATGCGGCCATACACGCGCACTTTGCGCACGCCGTCAATGTCGCCGCCAAGCTTAAGAAGTGCATCGAGATCGCTCTCTGGCACAGGACCCGCCAATTGAAGACGGGTCCTGCCGGGGATCTCGCTGATAATCGAGAATCTCATAGTTTGTGCCTGGGAGCGTTACTCGGTTGCCTCGTCAGCAGCGGCCTCGCTCTGGGTGATGTAGGCAGCCTCGGCAACCATGTCGTCGACATTAGCCTTGGCCTGCTCGACCATGTCCTGGTAGCCGTTCTTGATGCGCATGCCGCACGCGATACCCTGTACGCAGGCATTCTTGACCGGAGCGCTGGTAAGCAGCTTGATGCCGGCCGTGCCAAGCAGAAAACCGCCACCGACAAGCAGGGTGTTAAACGTCGACTTCTTCATGTTGCTTCTCCCTTTTGCCGCATTGGACGCGGCACGGTGCCTCAGCACCCGAGTAAACAAGTTTGCTCGAGCACGCTTTTGAAATATCTCAATTTTATCTAACTATCTAGGTCAGCCATGGCTAACCTTTTGAAAATTAACGATGCGGAGTAACCGATTGTCAATGTGACAAAGGGACTGTCCCTTTGCCCCTTCTTACAACTGCCAGGTTGCTGCTTTCTTTTGCAGCGCCACCATGCGGGCGAATTCTCCGCCTGCCGCTTTGAGTCGTGCCGGAGTGCCTTGCTCGGCTACCACACCATCCTTGAGCACAACGATCTTATCGGCATTTTCTACCGTGCGCATACGGTGGGCGATCACGATAACTGTCTTGCCTGCGAGCAGGCGGGAGAGCGCCTGCTGCACCACGGTCTCGTTCTCCACATCCAAACTCGCCGTCGCCTCGTCCAGCAACACGATCGGCGCGTCTTTGAGCAGCGCGCGGGCGATGGAGATGCGCTGGCGCTCGCCGCCGGACAGCTTGGAGCCGTTCTCGCCGATCATGGTGTCATAGCCCTGCGGCATGCGGCTCACAAACTCGTCGCAGTTGGCGGCACGCGCGGCAGCAAGCACTTCCTCATCGGTGGCATCGCGACGACCAAGACGGATGTTTCCCATCACCGTGTCGTCAAAGAGCAGCACGTCTTGGAACACAATGCCGTAGTCGCGCAGCAGCACCTCGGGATCCACGCTCGCAACATCCACGCCGCCCACGGTGACCGTGCCTTCGGTGGCGTCCCAAAAGCGCGCGGCCAGGCGGCTCACCGTGGACTTACCGGAGCCCGAAGGACCGACCAGGGCCGTGACCTCGCCTTCCTTGGCGGTAAAGCTCACATCGGTAAGAACTTTCTCGCCGGCGCGGCCGTCCTCGCCCGCACCATAGCCAAATGCCACGTGATCGAACACCACATCGTGGCCCACGGGCTCAAATTTCTCGCTGCCCCGCGCCACGGGCTCCTCCATGATGGAGCGCATGCGCTTGGCCGACGACTCGGCGGCAAACAGCTCGGACATCAGCATCAGTGCCTGATCGAAGGGCGCATAGATGCGGCTCACCATGAGCAGGAAGGCAAACATCACCAAAAAGTCGACCTGGCCGGAGGCGACCATCGCAGCGCCCGTGACCAACGTGGTGGCAATCCCCAGGCGCAGGATGGCAAAGGCGGAGTTGACCAAAAGCCCGTTAGCGAGCTCGCCTTTGGTGGTCTCGCGCTCCTCGGCATCGATCACGGCGTTGAGCCCCTCAAGATAATGAGCCTCCTGGTTGGTGGCGCGGATCTCGCGCACGCAGTCAAGCGTCTCCTGGATCGCCTCGGTGACCATGACCTTCTCGGCGCGCACGCGGTCGAACACCGGGGTCATGGGCCCGCGTGTCAGATACAGCACGGCAAAGGCCACGGGCACGCTCCAAAACGCCGCAATCGCCAGCTGCCAGCAAAAGAACAGCGACGCCACGAACACGATGGCGCTTGCGATGATGGCGCCCCAGAGTTCTCCCAGCACATGGCTGTAGGCATGCTCCATAGTCTGAACGTCGCCCATGATGGTTTCGGTTAGATCGGCCAGATCACGACGGCCGAAAAACGACAACGGCAGTTTGCGCAAGCGCTCGGCAATCCCCATGCGCTGCTTGCCGCACTCCTCGTAAAAGATGCAGTAGGTGTAGTAATACTGCTGCCAGTTAGAGGCAAAGAGCAACACAAAAAAGACCAGGAGGCCGCCCACGATCGGCAGGGCATCCGGCAGGTCGGCACCGGTGACGAGATGCTCGACAAAGCCGGCCATGACCAGGAACAAAAAGCCCATGCCGGCCATGGTCACAAGATTGGTGAGCGTGGTCCAGAAAATGCCGCGTTTTACGCCGGCGACGCCTTTATCGGATAGGAAATACTTCTTTTGGAATGAGGCGAACATTTAGGCCTCGCCTCCCTTCGCCACCGCGACATCCGCGGCAGCAGTGATCTTCCAGCTCGCGGCCTGTTCGTATTCGGCCCACATCTTGGCATACAGACCCTCTTGGGACAGCAACTCGGCATGGGTACCCGACTCCTGCACGCTGCCCTGGTTGAGCACCACGATTTGGTCTGCGCCCACTACAGTCGAGAGTCGGTGCGCAATCATAATGACCGTGCGGCCCGCCGCCAGTTTGCTAAAGGCGCGCTGGATGAGCGCCTCGTTCTCGGGATCGGCAAACGCCGTGGCCTCATCGAGCACCACGATAGGCGCGTCTTTAAGGATCGCGCGGGCGAGTGCCACGCGCTGGACCTCGCCGCCCGAAAGATACGCCCCGCCGGCGCCGAGCATGGTATTGATGCCCTGTGGGAGCTTGGCCACAATGTCGTCGCACTGAGCTGCGGAGAGAGCTGCACGCACTTCGTCGTCAGTGGCCGTAGGCTTGGAGGCGCGCACGTTATCGGCAAGTGTTTGCCGGAACAGCTGGTTGGTCTGGAACACGAAGGCGACCTGGTCCATAAGCTCGTGCGGATCCATATCGCGAACGTCCACACCGCCTACGAGCACTCGACCCGAGGAAACATCCCAAAAACGCGGGATCAGGCTTGCACAGGTTGATTTACCGCCACCCGAGGGACCCACCAGGGCGAGGGTGCTACCCGCGGAAACGCTAAAACTCGCATGGTTGACGGCAGGTGCTTTGGCACCCTCGTAGGTAAAGCTCACGTCCTCAAATCGTACGTCGCTGCCGGCAGGGTACTTGGGTTGGGCGGGCACGGAGAGCTGCTTGGAATCCATGATGCTTCGGATGCGAGCCAGCGAATCGGCACTCATCTGAGAGGCCTCGCCCACAAACATGAGCTTGGTCATGGCCGTCGGTACCACGGCCGAAAATATCGCGTAAAACGTGAAGTTTGCCATAAAATGCGCGAAGTCCGTCTCGCCCGGCGCCAACAGCAACGCCACGGGCAGCAGGAATGCCACAAGGCCATTGAGCGCGGTAAGGTTGAGTACCTGCGGACCTCGGCAGAACGTGCCCGCATAGCTTTGTGCCATGTCGGCGTATTCGGCGATCGCATCGTGGAAAGCCTTAAAGGAGTAGACCGTCTGCTGAAACACCTTGACCACGGGGATGCCGCGTACGTATTCGGTGCCGGTCTTGTTCATCTTGACCAGCGCTCCCATGTAGGCCTTCATGAACTCGGCGCCTTTGCCGCTCATCATGGTGGCCATGGCGCCAAGCGAAACGACGACCGAGATAAGGCATGCCACCCCCAAACGCCAATCGAGGGCGAAAAGCAGCACGAGCAGGCCTGCGACCATGGCGGTGGCGCCGGCGATATCGGGCAGCATGTGCGCGAGCAGGGTCTCGGTGGAGGCGGCGCATCCGTCTACAATACGGCGCAGCTCACCGGTGGAGTGCGTGTCAAAGTAGCCAAGCGGCAGCTTAAGCAGGTGCTCGCTCGTAGTCTTGCGGATATTGGACGCGCAGCGAAACGCAGACAGGTGCGTGCACATGAGCCCCACGAAATAAACTACGATGCTTGCCAGGGCAAACCCCACGGCCCACCAGCCATACATCGCGATATCGGTGGCTTCGCTCCAGTTAGGCGCCACAGCGATAAGGTCTCGCGCGACAAACCAGATGCACACGTACGGGCCAAAGCTCAGCAGCTGCGAGAGCGCCGAGAGCGCCATGCCCAAATAAGTTAGGAATTTACGGTCGCCGGCATATGCAAGCAGCTCGCCGATACCGCCGCCTTCCCTTTTTGATCCCTTTGCCATGAGGTTCCTTTCTAACGGCTTGAGAGTTAACCTTAATCAACTTATCATTGATATGTTGGCCAAGGCACACAATCGAGCCAGGCGTGGACGTTTCCGCAAAGGAAGGGGACGCTTTTGAAAATGCATCGGGCCGCGACCGACATAACCGAGCTCTATGCACCACAGTTTGAGCAGTTTGGCCTGGAGCTTTCCGGCAAGGGCGCCGTCTTTACCGGCGAGGTGGCAAACGATCGGGCACACGGCCGCGCATGGATCATGCCCCTCTCCCCTGCCTGCATCGTCATGGAGCATTTCATCACCCCGACGCACGATATGTACCTGGCCGAATACACACCCGAACCGTACGCGTGTGTGAGCGAAGTCAGCATGCCCACGCTCATGTGCATGCCCGAGGCTGGCATAACGCCCGCGAACCTTAAACCCTTGCATGGACCGTGGCCAAACAATGCCGTTTGCAGCTTTATCCAAGATAGCTGTGGCGAGGAATTAAGCCCGCTGTTTGCGGGGGAGCTCTATCACTCGTGCTCGGTGCTCTTTTTGCCTGGATATTTTGACGAACTGGAGCACCGCTATCCCACCGAGTTCACGGGAATCTTTGAGGCGTTTGCCGAGCCATGGCACGAGGAAGCGACGTCTGCCATCTGCCACACGCTGCGCCGGATTAACGAGGAACGCGCCCGCACCGTAGGCGGACACGTCTATATGCAGGGCATCGTGGAGACCATGGTCGCGGAGCTCGCCTGTTCGCGCGCGGCCCACAAGCAGGCGCGGCAGGCGGCAGACACACGCGCCAGCATAACCATTGCCGAAGAAGCAACGGCAATGATTGAGCGTGCGCTCGACAAAGGCAGACGTGTGGGTGTCAACGAAGTGGCCGAGAGGCTCTACACAAGCCGCTCCAAACTATGCGCCACCTTTAAGGCCCAAACTGGCGAGTCCCTGGGCGCCTACATTCGCAGACGCCGCATGGAGCGAGCACAGGACCTTTTGGCCGATAGCGCGCTCACGATAGCGCAGGTGGCAGAGCGTCTAGGCTACCCTCAGCAGGCCGCCTTCGCCCAAGCCTTCAAGCAACACACCGGCACCACCCCCACCACTTGGCGAAGCAAGCATCGCTAAGGCCCAAGCTCCCTGGCCGTAACGGAGCGATTAATTAGCCGCCGCCCGTCAGCTCACCCAGGATCTAAACGTCAAGATGCGCACAATCAAGCGCCTTTTTGATAAGAGGGACAGATCGATCAGCCAAATACAACGGAATGTTGAGCACCCCGTCGTCGAGCTTTAGGTTCTTAAGTGAGTAGCGGACCCTCAATGGAGTCGTCTCCGCATGCTTGTCGGCATAGTACTTAAGGCTCTTGGAATGAACGACCTCTCCCGATTTGACCTCGACGGGAACGATTTCGTTTCCGACTTGAATCAAAAAATCGACTTCGTGCTTCGGCTTCTCGTTTGTCCAATAACGCGGAGCAGCATCTAACTGTGAAAGTAATGCCTGAAGCACATAGTTCTCGGCGAACGAACCTTTGAACTCCGAAAATAGCGCATCCGAGATGGCAAAAGCGGACGCATCCAGCCTTGCCATGCGACGCAGCAAGCCGACATCAAGACAGTAGACTTTAAATGCCTTGAGGTCATCGTACGCAGAGAGCGGCACACCACCGGCAGCATTAAGGCGAACCGCCGTGATGAGCCCAGCATCGGCAAGCCATTCCAGAGCATCCTCGTATTCTCGAGCACGAGCCCCCTCGCGCACCGCACCCCAAACGAACTTTTTGTTCTCGCGCGCCAACTGAGCTGGAATCGAGTTCCATATTTGCGAAAGCTTGGCGAACTGCGCACGGCCACCATGCTTGGCAAAATCGCGCTCGTAGGAATCCAAGAGATCAGACAACACCTTATCGACCTGAACGATATCGCCCGTCTCCACCCACCGGCCAAGAGCCTCTGGCATGCCGCCGCATGCAAAATAACGACGAAGATGCTCGACGAGACGGACATGGAAGAAATCGGGCACTGTCTCGATCTGATCCAGGCCGCCAAGGTATTCGTCGTAGTTTGCAGCGCCCTCGGCTTTCAGAAACTCGGAAAAGCTCATGGGGCGCATCTCCATGAACTCGACCTTTCCCACCGGAAAAGCGCTGGTCTCACGGGACAAGCGAACGCCCAACAAAGACCCTGCGCATGCGACGTGATACTCGGGGGCCTCGTCACAGAAGTATTTAAGGGCGCCGACTGCAGAAGGACAATCCTGGATCTCATCAATAATAAGCAGCGTTTCGCCGGGCTCGATAGGCTGTCCAAGTGCCAGGGAAAGATTTGAGATGATCCGTCGAGGATCGCGCGTGCCTTCGAAAAACTGAGCGTACTCGCTCTGTACCCCAGGTGACGGCTCCTCGAGCGTCAGATACACAAAATTGAGGTACGAGGTTCGGCCGAACTCCTTAAGCGCCCACGTCTTTCCAACCTGGCGCGCCCCCTTAAGGATAAGCGGCTTACGATATTCTGACGCTTTCCAAGCGTTAAGCTTGGCAATGATATCTCGCTGCATGACCGAACCTCCCGCAAAGAAACTTCCGTAAACGTGATATTTCCCACATTTTACCCTAGGTAAAACGTGACATTTATCACATTTACGGAAGTTTTAAGCTCATTTCGCCACACTTTCATCACATTTATTGCAATGTGACAAAGGGACAGTCCCTTTGTCACCCGCACAAAAATGGACGCGCCAACGGCGCGCCCATTCACTCTATTCCATTCAGCCCACCTGACCCGAACGGCCAAGTCGTCACGGAACCCGGGAGCCCCGGCAGGGCGGGTGCTTGCTCAAAATGAGTTCCGCACGCAAAGAAGGCCACTTAATGTGGCCTTCGTCTTGCGCAGGACTGTTCGAAATTTTGAGGAAGCACCCGCCCTGCCGGGGCTCCCGGGTTCCCGTTTACGAGAGCGACGTTCTCAGCAACTCGTTGAAGAGCTTCGGGTTGCCCTTGCCGCGGCTCGCCTTCATGCACTGGCCCACGAAAAAGCCGATGACCTTCTGGTTGCCGTCTCGATACTGCTGCGCCTGATCGGCACAGTTTGCCAGCACCTCGTCCACGATCGGCTGCAGCGCGCCGGCATCGCTTACCTGACGCATACCGCGCTCGTCGACGATCTTATTGGGGTCGTCGCCGGTCTGGGCCATGGCCTCAAAGACCTCGTGCGCTTGGTTGGAGCTGATGGCATCGGTCGCCAGCAGCTTGGCAAGGGCTGCCACCTGAGCCGGTGCAATACCGGACTCTGTCAGCGAGACACCCGCGCCCTTAAGGTAGGCGATCATCTCGTTGACCAGCAGGTTTGCGACCGTCTGAGCCTCCTTGCCAGCCATACCGGCAGCGGCGGCCTCAAAGAACTCGGCAAACTCGGGGTCGCCGGCAATCTGCTCGGCGTCCGCCGCCTTAATACCAAAGTCGGCCTCAAAACGGACGCGCTTGGCATCGGGCAGCTCGGGAATCTCGCTACGGCAGCGGTCGATGAACTCGTCGTCCAGATCGAACGGCGCCAGGTCGGGATCGGGGAACAGGCGATAGTCGTCGGCCGTTTCCTTCACACGCATGACTACGGTGCGCTTGCGACTGGGCTCCCAGTGGCGGGTCTCCTGATAGATGATGCCGCCCTCCTCGAGCACCTCGGCCTGACGGCAGATCTCGTAGGCAAGGCCATCATGCAGGCTCTTAAACGAGTTGAGGTTCTTAAGCTCGGTCTTGGTGCCCAGCTTGGTCTCGCCGCGGCGACGCAGCGACACGTTGCCGTCGCAGCGCATGGAACCCTTCTCCATGGAGCAGTCCGAAATGCCCAGCGTCACAAAGATGCGACGGAGCTTCTCCATAAACAGGCGCGCTTCCTCAGGCGTACGCAAGTCGGGCTCAGTCACGAGTTCAATCAAAGGCGTGCCGCAGCGGTTGTAGTCGACGAGCGACTCGGCCGCGGCGGTAATGCGGCCCTCGGCGCCGCCCACGTGGACCATCTTGGCGGCGTCCTCCTCCATGTGGATGCGCAGGATGCGGATGGGCACCGTGTAGGAACCGTCCTCGCGACGCTCGGGCATCTGCAGGTTGGACGCGTCATAGCTGGCCAGGTGGCCGGCGCGCTGGGCGCCCTCGCGCATGGTCGACGTCATGGACGTGGACAGGCCCTCGGCGTTGGCCGAAGCGCTCGCCAGGCTCTGGGCCTCGGCCTCGCCAAATGCGCAGTCGGGGCGCTCGGCGGCACCGCGACCGGTCACATCCAGATCCAGATGGCCGTACATGGCAAAGGCGACCGGACCCTGCGTGGTCTGGAAGTTCTTGGCCATGTCGGGATAGAAGTAGTGCTTGCGGTAGAACATCGAGTGACGCTGGATCTCGCAGTTGGTGGCGAGACCCGCTTTGACGATGCTCTCGATGGCGCGCTTGTTGGGCACCGGCAGGGCGCCGGGCAGGCCCAGGCACACCGGGCAGACGTTGGCGTTGGGCTCGTCATCGTGGCTGAGCTTGCAGTTGCAGAACATCTTGGTATCGAGTGCGGTGAGCTCGGTATGGATCTCCAGACCGATCACGGCCTCCCAATCCTGCAGGACCTCGGAAAGCTCCTTCATTACAGCTCGCCTCCCTTCCCGGCAAAATCGGGCGCGACGGAAAGCGCGGGCACACCCGTAGCGGCATCGGCAAAGCCGCGCTCCAGGGCGCGGGCAAACGTGAGCAGCTGACGGTCCTTAAAGGCCGGACCCACCAGCTGAGCAGAAACGGGCAACTGAGTATCCTCGCCCAGGCCCAGCGGCACCGAGATACCACCGTTGCCGCAAATGTTGAGCGAGATGGTGTACAGGTCCGAAAGGTACATCTGCGTGGGGTCGCTGATCTCGCCAAACTTAAAGGCCGTGCGCGGCGAGGCGGGCATGAGGATGGTGTCCACCTTGGCATACGCGGCGTCGTAGTCCTGCGTGATGAGCGTGCGGGCCTTTTGCGCAGCGTAGTAGTACTTGTCGTACACGCCCGAGCTCAGCAGGTAGGCGCCGAGCATCTGACGGCGCTTGGCCTCGGCGCCAAAGCCGTGGGCGCGCGAAAGCGAGCTCTGGTCGGACAGGTTGGCGCAGCCCTCCTCCTGATAGCCGTAGCGAATGCCATCGAAACGGGCCAGGTTGGAGAACGCCTCGGCCGGGCCGATGACGTAGTAGGCAGCGATGGCGGCATCCAGGTGCGGCAGGTCGACCTCGACCAGCTCGGCGCCCTGATTCTGCAGCTCCTGGGCGGCGCGCTGAACAGCGGCCTTGACCTCGGGCGTCAGGCCCTCGGTCTCCATGAACGCAGGGATGATGCCCACGCGCTTGCCCTCGATGCTGTCGTTGAGATGCTCAGTAAAGTCGACGGCGCAATCCTGACTGGTGCAGTCGTACGGATCGTGGCCCGCACCGGTAAGCGCGTTCATAGCCAGCGCGACGTCCTCGACCGTGCGGCCAAAGGGGCCCACCTGGTCGAGCGACGAGCCAAAGGCAACCACGCCGTAACGGCTCACGGCGCCATACGTGGGCTTAAAGCCCACCACGCCGCACAACGACGCCGGCTGGCGAATGGAGCCGCCGGTGTCCGAGCCCAGCGAGAGCGCGACCTCGCCCGCGGCGACGGCGGCAGCGGAGCCGCCCGAGGAGCCGCCGGGCACGCGCTCGGTATCCCAGGGGTTGTTGGTGCGGTGGAACGCCGAGCTCTCGGTAGAGCTGCCAAAGGCAAACTCGTCCATGTTGGCCTTGCCCATGGGCAGGCAGCCGGCATCGAGCATGCGCTGGACGCAGGTGGCGGTGTAGACGCTCTGGTAGTCCCCGAGCATGCGGGAGGCGCAGGTGGTGCGCGTGCCCACAAGGTTCATGTTGTCCTTGATGGCCAGCGGCACGCCCGCGAGCGGGGGCAGCGGCTTTCCTGCGGCACGGTCGGCATCCACGCGCGCGGCGGCCTCGAGCGCCAGCTCGGGCGCCACCTGCAGGAATGCCTGGACCCCGCCCTCACGTGCCTCGATGGCGGCAAGGGAGGCCTGGGCCACCTCGGTAGCGGTAAAGTCGCCGGCGGCAACGCCCGCGGCGATCTGGGCAGCGGTAAGGGAATCGAAGCTCTGTGCCATTACTCGCTCTCCCCCTCTCCCAAAATGGACGGCACACGGAAGTAGCGGTCGCGCGCGCTGTCAGCGTTTTCCAGCGCGACGTCGAGCGGCAGGTCGCGCTCGGGTTCGCGCAGGTCATCGCCCATCACGTTGGACAGGCTTCCGATAGGATGGAACGTGGGCTCCACGTCGGGTAAGTCATATTGCAAGACGGGCTCGAGCATCTGGACGGCGTCGTTCATGTAGGACGTCATCTGGGCGAGCTCGTCATCGGTCAGTGCGATCTTTGCGTACTCGGCGATGCCGCGCACGTCTTTCTCGCTGAGTGCCATAGGCGCTCCCTTCCGCATAACAGTTAAACCGCTCTAGTATACAGGGCAGCGCCGGCTTGGAGCAGGCGCTTTACCCAAATGCAGCGAAAACGTAACGAGGGTGGCGGTTGGAACGGCTTAGAAACCCCGACCACCACAAAGGTGCCTGTCCCCTTTGTGGCGGTTCTGAACGATGTCTTATGCCGAGGCCTTTGCCTTGCGGCGCTTGCGGACCGCGTGGATCACGAAGTCCAGCAGCAACAGCACAATGGCTACGACCACGATGAGCACGGCAAACTCGCGCTTGCCCCAGTGGCGGCTGGCCAGCGACTTTTGCTTGTCGACGTCCTTCTTGCTGTACTTGGTGCGCACGCAATGCACCAGCAGACGATGGTCGTTCACGCCGTAGGGCGTACAGGTGACGAGCGTCACCTTGTCGGCGCCGGGCTCGATGGTCAGCGACTCCATCTCCTCGGGCAGCACCACCTCGGAGTCCACCATCTTATAGGCGAGCGTCTTGTTCATGGTGTGCAGCAGCACCAGGTCGCCGGGCTCCAGCGAGTGGATGTCGTCGAACATGCTCAGGTTGCGCATGCCCGAGTGCGCGGTGAGCACGCAATGCGTCGAGGTACCGCCCACCGGTAGGCTCGTGCCCTCCAGGTGGCCGACGCCCGCCATGAGGACTTCTTCGCTCGTGCCGTGGTAGATGGGCATGCTCACGTCGATGGAGGGGATCTCGACCCAGCTCATCATGGGGTCGCGGTCAAAGATGAGCTGCTGGTCGTAGGGCTCGATCTGGTCGGCGGGGAGCTCGGCAGCCTCGCCCGCCAGCTGCTCGTTAAAGGAGCGCGCCTGGAGCAGGATGCGCTCGCGCTCCTCGGCAGACAGCGCGTCCACGGTGCTGGACACCGTGCTGATCTGGTTGAACACGCCCGAGGCCTCGAGCCGGTCCAAGATCCACGGCCAGGTCATAAGGCCCACGCCGATAAGGATGATGACGATGGTGATAAGCCGGTCGGCCCAGCGCGGCAGTCGCTTGCGGCGACGCTTAGATTTTGGTTGAAGCTTGGGCTGGGGGCTTGAGCCGCCGTTGTCCGCGGCGTTATTGCTCTTCATATGTTTGGCGCCCTGCACCATCGCCGGTCACTCCTCTACAACTCAAGTTGTCTAAACAAATAATAGCCGATTAGCGAGCTTCCGCGTCGAACAACGCAGCTTGACTGCACCGTCCGATCGAGGATGGACCAGCATTTGCGTTTTCAAAATGTCCCGAATCGGAGGAGCGATTCGGGATACAATGTCAATAGGAAACAACGCGCCCCGCGTAAGTACTTAGGAGCGCGGGCGACCAGTTTCCGACGTTGTTAAATGCCCGGGCTCCGAACCCCGGGCATTCTTATTTGCGCTTGTTGCGGCGCAAATGCCTTCTACCGTCCGCACCGCGCGTGCGCCTACGGACCTTAAACCGAACCTCATACGAGTCAAGAAACGCGATGACGAACGTGCCCACCGCCGCGAGGGCAGCGAGCGCGTTAAGGAATTTCAGCATTTGGGGACCTCCGATCGAGTCGTCGGCCGCCCGCGCACGGAATGCATCGCAAAGCCATTTTACTGCGAGTGTATGCACCCACAGCTGGTAAACGCAATAATTGCAAACATCTGTTCGCTAACCATACGCTCGATCCGGCAAGCAACGGCGCCCCGGCTGCTATGTCCAAAAAAACGGGACAAACTCCAGCACGGAGTCTGCCCCGAAAAGAGAACGGCAAAGCAAGAACGTGGATGGACGAGAAGAGTGTCCGCAAGTCTCATGGCCATCACATCCCACCTGCCAAAGGGATGGGTGAGCGAGCGTTACTCCTGCTCGGACTCCTCAGCCTGCTTACGGCTGCGGATGAGGTGCGCCACGCCGATGCACAGCACCGCGCCGCCAGCGATCCAAGTGAAGGTCACGCCGTTGAGACCGGTCAGCGGGAGGCCGACATGCTTGGTATCGCCAACGGTGATGTTGAAGGTGCCGTCGTCGTTTGTAGCTGTGTTAGTCTTGGCTTCGAGCTTGTTGTCGCCCTTCTTATCATCCGGCTTACCGATGATAACCTGATCACTGGGAGCGGTTAGTTCATACTTATCCGCGCTCGAGCTTTCACCTGTTGTCCCGCTTTCATTCTTCGGCTTAATCGTGAAATCGAAAGATACGACCTTATCGTAATTTTCGGGAGCGTCAGTCTCCTCTACCGTATAGGTTCCCGCACCGAGGCCCTTGACAGCAAAGGCGCCATCGTCGCCAGTCGTGAACTTATACGCATCATCTCCAAGAGTTCCATCGAGATGAACGTATTTCCCCTTTAGGCTTGAATCCGCCGCCGCCTTCACCTTGATGGTAAATTGTGCATTCGGGAGTGCCTTCTCAGTGCCAAGGTCAACCTTATTCAGTTTAAGGCCATAGGTGTAGGTCTTGACCTCATCGGGCACCGTCGTGCCGGTGTCGGTGGTCATTGGATTGTTTGAATACTTAAGTTTGACAGTGTTGGTGTTACCCGCATTGTATCCAACGGTAGCCTCGCTGTTAATCTTTGCCGTATAGGAGACGACGATGCAGGAGCCCGCAGTAACGCCTTTCACACTCTTAAGATTGTCGCAGGTCCAAGTCGTTGTCTTATTTCCAGTTGCAGGGTCTACAGATTCCGCACTTTGAGTAAAGCTGCTCGTCACATCAGTACCATTCGCGTGGTTAATATCAGCCTGAGCGAGGTTCTTATTCGCATATAGAGTTGCTGTGAAGCCGGTCTCCAACGTCAAGCCCTTGGAAAGTTGATCGGAGAACTGATAGAAGTACGTGCCGTACGTATCGTAGTTATCGGCGACAGTGCCATAGAGGTTGTACGTAACCTCCTGCCCAACATGGGAGTCGCTGGCATCGAGCTCTTTATCGCCCCTGGCACTCACGATTTTCTTATCGACGGTAGGTACGCTCTTTTTGGGAGTCACCACTTTATCAGTCACACCATCAACGACCGCATATACGGGCGAAGTGAAAACGTCCTTCGAGCTGTTATTTGAACCTTCTGCCACGCTATTGGTCAGGAAGAGCCAGTAGCCGGCGGCAAGACCGGAAAGGGATTTATTGTCCTGATTAGTCGCCTTCCATGCACCGGAAAAAGCAGCGGTATTCAGTTTTTTCGCAATTACATTCAGAACATTGTCGCTCGCAACCTTTGTAGCTTCATTAGTTTCAGCATGTTCATTCAGCCATTCGGCAGCATCCTGTGCGTTTTTGCTGCTGTAGCTTTTGGTGGAATCTTCTGCCTTCACGGCTTCATCAATTGCACTGACAACAACATCCCGAATTGCATCCTTCTCGGCCTGGGAAGAGCCGGCCCACTGAATGTTGGTGACAGCAGAATCGCTCACATTAGCCGCAAAGATCTGGATGCCCTTATAGGTCGTAGTCTCTTGATAAGTAGGGTCATTGAAAGTTACGGTCGAACCCGCGCCGCCCTCAGCCGCAAACGCCATCGTAACCGGGGCCATCACGCCGCCGAAGCTCAGCGCTGCCGTGAGGCCGGCGGTTACTGCCAGGCGTGCGATGTTCTTGCTCATGCTCATCTTCTTTTCCTCTGCTTTCTACTTCGTAACTCATTCGATCGGTCATCATCTGTCTGTGTCTTAGCATCTGCTTCGCTATGTCTCGCCCCGCTCTCTGTGGGGCTGCCAGCTACTCTTTATGGCTGCCACCTCCCCGCTTGACCAGGAGCGCGACCACGATGAGCGCGGCTCCGGCGACCGCTGCGGCGGCCGCGGCGTACATTGCCATATCGCCAGTCGAGGGCATAAAGCCTCCGGTGAAGATGCTAGGGGGCGTGCCGGTGGGCGTGTTGATGAGCGACGCCTCCAGGCTGCCCGTCGACCCGTCCGCGCTGTCGGCGCGCAGGGGCGACTCGGCCGTGATGGTGAGCTTGGGCTTGGCGGCGGCCACCTGGTCGACGTCCAGGCCCTCGGCCTTGACCGTCACGGAGCGCGTGCCCTCAAAGGCGGCGTAGCCCTTGGGCGCCTTGAGCTCGCGGACCTCCAGCTTGCCCGAGTCCACGCCCGAGACGGTCACGCGGCCGTCCTCGCCCGTGGTGACGGCGGCCTTGCCCTCCGCATCCCACGTGCCGTCGGCCGCCAGTGTGCGACCGCGGTCGTCGGCGATGCTCAGGACCGCCCCGGCAAGCGGCTTGTCGCCGTCGCTGCCGCGCTTGGTGAGCGCGAGATCCCAGGTGTAGGCGCACGCGTCGTCGCTCGGCGTGCGGGCGAAGCCCGCGTCGCCGGACTGGTCGGCAAAGGGAGAGCGCGGGTAGCGCAGGTAGACCTCGTTGGGGTTGCCCTTCGCGATGCCGTGGTTGCACGCGCCGTTGAGCGGCGCATTGTACACGGCGACCACGCGGGCGCCGGCGGTGAAGGCGTCGGCCCCGCCGAGCGCGGCGATCAGGTCGCCGGTGCGCACGGTGAAGGTCTTACCGTCGACCGAGACCTTGCACTGTGCCGTGATGTCGGTCCAGCCCTGCGCGGGCTTGGTGCCGGCGCGGCCGTCCTTGCCGGTCGAGACGGCATCGAACCCACCGTCCGCACCCGCCGCCACGTACACGCGCACGCTCGCGGCCACCTTGGAGGGGTCGAGTCCCGCGCTCATGGTGTCGACGAACTGCACCGCGTAGGTGTCGTAGGCGGCAAGGCCTGCCGGGACCGTGGCAGAGAGGCGCCAGTACAGGTCGTCGCCGACCGTGGCGTCGGCGGCCTTCTGCCAGGCGACGGCACTGTCCTCCAGCACATGCTTGGACACCTTGGGGGTCGCGGCCTTGGGCTTGACGGTGACGGCGCTGCCGCCGACCAGTGCCATGATCGGCGCGGTGCCGGCCTCGTTCTGGGCGATGGCGTCGTCGTCGGCGACGATGAGCCAGTAGCCACAGGGCAGCTCGGCCGTCGTGCCCGCATTAAGGGCCACGGACTTGGCGCCAGAGCTCTGGAGGGAACGAGCGAGCTGTGCGCTCAGCGCGCTCGTAAGGTGGGAATCGGTGTTGAGCCACTCGGCAGCTTCCTGCGCGGTGGTCTGGGAATTGGGCATGCCGGCGCTGCGCAGCACGGGCAGTGCGGCGTCGCGCACGGCGTCGCTTGCCCAGGCGAGGTCGGTGGCGATCTTGGCGTCGCTGTCGCCGTCGACGACGTTGGCGCTAAAGATCTGGTAGGCGTCGTAGCTGCGCGCCACGGTGCCGCTCACCGTGATGGAACCGGTCGAGGTCGGCACGGCCTGCGCGGATGCGGGGAACACAACCGCGCAGGTGCCGATCAGGAGGGCAAGCAGTGCAAACAAGATCGGGAAGGAGCAAACTTTCTTATTCACGATGCTCACCTCCCTTCGCATTCGCCTTGCGACGAATGTGCATCCAGGCCGCAGCAGCGCAAAGCACCGCCGCGCCGGCAAGGTACGTCAGAGTGACGCCCGACATACCAGAAAGGGGCAAAGAGGTGGAGTAGGTGTTGGTGAAGGTGGGGGTAGTGTCGGGAAACTCGTGGCCCTCGGTCTCGGCGCTTACCCACGTACCTTCTTTGTCAACGGTTCCCTTCCTGTAGGTCACCGCACAGTTGATCTCTCCTTTTTCGGTGTCATACCTTGCCACAACCGTGAACTTATAGACCGAGTGGTCGTACGTGTAGCGCGAGAACCGCGAACCGTCGGTTTTCTCGCGCACATAGTACGTATAGGTCTTGGAAGGGCCACCCGTGGAGTCGCCCGAGTCGTCGGGATTACCCCTGATATCAGCGAGCGAGTACTTGAGCTCAACCTCTTTATCAGTGGTGTCTTTGAACGAAAGCATCTGCTTCGTTTCTTTACCAGAGGTCACGGCAGTACCGATGATGTTTTTAAATTTGCTGTCTTTCGCAAACTGAAGTGTAAACTCCTTCATCTCGCCACCCTCAACGACCTTAGTCGCCTTAGGAGTCCAGGAGGCGGGGGGCACGATTTTGTTGGTAAAGGTCGGTTTCTTACTGTTACCGATAGTAACCGTAGTCTTCGTGCTATCTTGTGAGCTATCTTGTGGGATGTCAACGGAATAGCTTTCGGAACCAAGTGGTTTGAAGATGGGATCCTTCTCTGTCTTTTTAGAAACGGTTATTTCTTTTACCTTGTAATAATTAATAGGAATCGACATGAGATATTTAGTGTCGGATGGATTGTCCTCAACTTTTACCACGATCTTGTAAATGGTCTCGTCGAATTTGGTATCCAATTCGTTTTCGCCGCTGATGGGTTCCTCAACAAGATAGAAAACGTATTGTCCCGAAGAATAGTCCTTGCCAGAGTCGAAGGTGATATTGCCGTTTGTTTGATCAACAGGCGCCTCGCCCGCAACACTGCAATCGCCCATATCAAATGTGTCGTCATCTTTCCAAGAAGGCTCGATGTCACCATCCTGGCGCAGCAACTTAAATCTGTAATTGTGCGTGCTAAGGCCTTGCGAGATTCCCTTTTCATCTTTAAGCACCTTGGTGGCATTGAGCTTCATGCTCGGATAAACACTCAGATCCTTGACCTCGCCAACGACAAGATCGCCGTTGGTCATGATGCCGCCACCGTGGGTGTAGGAATAGTTGCCACTGATAATGGTCGTAGCCGCTGTCTGCGCCTTTCCCATGGCATCGGCAGTCGGATGGGCCTCAAGACCGAACATGTACTTGGCCTCGGCGCCGCCATTTGGCTCAATGGTGATCTTCTCGCCGTCGCAAGTGCCCTGCCAACCAGCCGAGTCGCCGCCGAGCATCTTGCCGAGCACAACTGCAATTGTCGAGTTCGCACCATCTTTTTTACGCACCAGGAAGAAATCCTTATGGCCGGATTTTTTGAAGGGCTCGGTAATGTACTCGGAGTTACTATCCTCGTTCTTCCCATATCCGCCGGCAGAGTAGTGTTCACCATTATTATCTTTATTGTTATAAATAGCGGCACCGTTGGAATGCGAAACGATTGTTTCGCCCGTAGGGCAAGCGCCAACGCCGCCGCCCCAGCCGCCAGCCTCATTTTCGGCAATCAACGTCTTTACGATATTGAGCTTGCCGCCCTTCTGGATAAAGACGCCACCGCCGCCCCAGTCGCCGCCGCGATCCTTACCCGTCATAGTCTTGTTGTTCGTAATGTAAATCTTGCTGTTCTCACCAGCGCTAATTGTTGCCATCGTACCAGTGTTGTCACCGCCAGCGATACGCAAACCGCCGCCCTCAGCGTTCTCCGCCACGTTGCCGGCAATCGTGCCGCCAGTCATTTCAAACTCGATGGTCTGGTTGTAAAAACCAGCGTAAACGCCACCGCCAGCCTCATGGGAGTAGTTAGCAGTAACTGAGCCACCCGTTATACTGAGCTTGCCACCATTTACACATGCAATGCCACCGCCACCGAGCAGGCCATTGTTAAACGATTCAGAGATATTGGAATCGACACGATTGTTAGTAATGCTTGCCGAATCGCTGATACTAACGCAAGCATTTTTGGTAAAGACGCCGCCGCCATAACCATTTTCGGGACTGCCGCCGCTGTTGCAAGTGTTTTCATACGTAGCGTTGCCAGAGATAATTCCGCCCGTAAGCTTCAGGGTGGCTCCCTTGTCAGCATAGATGCCGCCGCCAGAACCCGACTTGTTTCCCGCGACCACGCCGCCTGTCATTTCGAGACTGGCATTCGCGCCCGCCTTCTCGCCCGTTATGCACAGGCCACCGCCCCAGCCACCGCCGTTGCCATTGGTGACGTAACCGCCTTCGATTTTGACTTTACCCTCAGAAAAAATCACATGGCCGTCATCGCTCAGATTGGCGGCCGTGGTAATCATGCCGCCCTTGAGATCGAGCGTGCCGCCCTCTTTAACGGTGACCACATGCTTTACGGAACCGCTGTCCGATGCCGCATCAATAGCGCCAAAGCCCGTAACGACATGCCTGATCGTAGTCTCGGTTGTGCCGAGTCCATCTTGATTGGGCGTGCTCTTGGTCTCAAAGTAAGTAAGACTCTTAGGAGTGCCGTTATTAGAGCTGCTTCCCTTTTCCCACTCCATACTCGCAAGCTGACCCGCCGGCGCATTGGCCGTATCGACCGAACTTGGTGCATCTATTGTTGTTTGGCCTAAATCCTCGATAGTGAGCGTGGCTCCGTTTTCGACCACAAAGAAGGAGTCTAAGCCGCCAGAACGGTTACAGAGCATGTTGCCGTTAAGATCGATGGTGGTGTCTTTGCTGATAGTGATCTGCTTATCCGAATAGGCATAATCCGTCAGTCGGAACTTGCCGCCATTGGTAAACACCCCAGCAACATCGCCGCTTACCTCGGTATAGCCATCGGCACTGACGGGAGCGATAGCGTTTTCATCGTTAGTTTCATCATCAGAAGGCTGTGTATCGGAAGGCTGCGCGGCGCCCTTGGCCTCCGCGTCGCCGGACGGCAGTCCCGCGGCAGCGGCGTCTTCGCTCGCGCCATTCTCGGCATCATCGCTAATCTGCTTTTCGGCACCCCCGTTAGTGGTGCTGTCTACACCAGTAGACTCACTTGAGGAACCCCCCCCCATCACAATTTCTTCGGTAGAAACCGTCTGGTCATCGTTGGCAATGGCCTGAGAGATCGGGGGCATGACGAGCGACAATACCAGGCTCAAAACGGAGGCTCCGCACAAGACGCCTGCCAGTACACGGCGCGTCGCTTTATTACTCTGTTTAGATTTGTCTGAATTTGCTTTCATCGATGTCTCCTCCCCAAGAGACCGCAATCTTGCTCTTTCACTATCAAACGTATCTGCGCAATCTGTAATTGCGCACGCTTAGTAATCCATATTGTAGCGATTGTTTGAACATCTGAACAAGATAACCGATTGTTTTGTAGCGAATTCTCAATTCTCTTGACATTTGCTCAGATTTACCTTCGTTTATTCGCTATCTTTTTTTGTTTCTGCTGGTAATATAGTTGTCTATCATTTTTTAATAGCATTAGATTTATTTGCACAACATTTTGCTCAAGAGTAAACATCCTGTAAACAGTCGAAAATCGACCATGAGCGGTAGGTCATTTACCGGGAGTAATACCCTGCCAAACTGATGAGAATATCTTTAGCCCATCGGTGGTTGGAAGCGTAATGTTCAGACAACCATATTTGAATTTACGCGCAGATTTTAGGCATCAATTCGCCCAAATCGCCTGAGGCCACCGCAAAGGCGCCTGTCCCCTTTGTGATGGTTCTCCCCCGGCGCTACAGCAGATGCTCCTCGACAAAGACCGCGATGCCGTCTTTGTCGTTACTCGCGGTTACAAAGTCGGCGGCGGCACGGGTGGCGGCGCTGCCGTTTGCCATGGCCACGCCCACGCCGGCGTCAGCCACCATGCAGGTGTCGTTGTCCGCATCGCCAAACACGCAGATGTTCTGGAGCTCCATGTCGTTGAGCTCCGCCACGCGCACAAGGCCGCGCGTCTTAGACACGCGCGGATCCATGAACTCGTAGAGCCGCTGCGTGGTTTGCAGAGCCGCCGCCTTAACGGTGTCGTCGGCAAACGTCGACGCCCGCTCGATGACCCGCGGCATTACCTCGGGCGCCATGGTAAACATCACCTTGGGCTGCGGCTCGCGCAAAAACTCGGCAAAATCGACCACCTGGTAGGGCACACCGTCGACGCGCGACAGGTGCTCGACGCACGCATTGCTCTCGGGCACATAGAACACGCCGTCTCGGGGGCAGACGGGCGTTGCCGGAAGGTCCGCCATGTGCTTACAGATGCGCGCGATGGTCTCGCCTGGCAGTGGATAGCTCAGCTCGTTGATGTCGTGCGCGCGGTCGATGACCTCGGCGCCACCACAGCCCACCAGCACGTCCACCAGACCTTCGATGCCCCAGAGCTCGTACATGGCCTCGGTCGCGTGGGCATCGCGCCCGGTGCACAGGCCAAAGAGTACGCCGCGCTCGCGCAGGGCGCGGATCGCCGCCACGGTGCGCGGGGACACCGTGTGCCCGCTCGTGAGCAGCGTGCCGTCGATATCGCAGAACACGGCTTTGATGTGGGTGAAGGTGGCGTCCATGGGAGGCCTTTCTGGGTTGTGCGGGGGTGTGGGATGTATTCGTGAACGGCGTACATGGTATACCAAGGCGCAGGCGCGGCCTGCCAAAGCAAAAACCACCACAAAGATGCCTGGCCCCTTTGTGGTGGCCGGACTCGCAGGATGGCCTGGCCGGGGCGCAAACCATCACAACATTCGACGTTTTTCGGCAAAATCGCGATTTTCATCGAATGTTGTGATGGTTTTTACTCCTTTGCGGCACGATCCAAATGCCGGCGTCCAAACAGCAGCAGCGCCGCGGGAACCGCCGTCACGACCATGCCCGCCCCCACGAGAGTCCGTTGTACGCCAAATGTTGCCGCCAGCCACGGTGCAACCGCCAGAGGGGCCACGCCAGCGAACATATTGCCAAAGCCCATGACCGAGTTCACGCGGCCGAGCTGCTCGAGCGGGGCCGTCGTTTGCACGATTGTGTTGTGGAGCGGGTTGACGATGCCCCAGGCCACGCCCAGGGCAATCTGGCCGACAAGGGCTACGCCCACGTACGGCGTTCCCACATAGAGCAGGCTTCCCAGACCCACGGACATGAGCGCCACAAGCAGCGTTTTGAGGCTGACAAAGCGCGCCGGCAAGCGGAGCGCGGCCACGGCGCCCAGCACCGCGCCCACACCGCTGGCCGACGAGAGCCAGCCCATCCACTCAACACCGACGTGCAGGACATCGCGGTAGAAGAACGACTCCAGCGGATCGAAGGCACCATAGCCAAAGTTCGAGAGGAAGATGATGCAGAAAAGTAGCGCGAGGACGCTGTTGGTAAAGACCGTCTTGATGCTTGTCGCGAAGGTGGCACGGGAGGACGCGTTGGGATCGGAGCTTTGGCTGGCCTTGTCCGATGTGATGTCACCGATCGCGGGTTTGCCTTCGTGCGTGACGGCCTGACCCGCACTTGGTCTAAAGCCCCAACCGGCAGTGAGCGCCAACGCGGTAAAGAGCATCATGAGCACGAACACCGCGCGCGACGACGCAGCCGCCGCGACAAAGCCGCCCAGCGTGGGGCCGACGATGATACTCACATTTGAAAACATGGCGATGGCGGAGTTGATGTCTTTGAGCTCGACAGGATCGTCGGTGAGGTAGGCTGGATAGGATGTGGCGATGGGCTGGGCGAACCCCATCACAAAGCCCAGGAGCACCGCGCCGGCAAGAACAGTTCCGGTCGCGCTGCCAAAGGTGATAATCGCCGCGCCGGTTGCCAGCGCGCCGACGATGCTCAGCAGAAAATGGCGGCGTGGGCCCAAAGCGTCGAGCGCCGCGCCGCCCGCAAAGGACCCCAGGATCACAAAGACGTTCATAAACAGAACGGCCAGCGACGTCGCGACGACCGAGGCATCGTCTGCATAGGTGAGCGTTCCGATGACGCCGATAAAGTAGCTGGTCTGAAAACCGGTGTAGATGAGAAAGCGCATCGCCACCAGGCGCTTGGCCTGCACGGGCAGCGATGATTGAGGCTTTGAGAAAAGAGGGGCGAGCATGGAGACTCCTTGTTTCATGCGAATGCGGACGACGGGCATTCGCCACCGTCTGTCAAATCAATCTATCCGCATGATACATTAAGGACGCATCGAGCCTCTTCTCTCCGTTTTTCGCCCGTCATGAACTACTTGGTAGATTGTAAGGCATGTCCCACACATCTACCAAAGCAAAAACCACCACAAAGGTGCCTGGCCCCTTTGTGGAGGAAATGACGTTTGCCCAGATAAAACCTGCCAAAATAAACCTGTCCCTTTTTGGCAGGTTCAGCGTCAAGCCTTAAAGATGGTCTTGGATGAGATCACAGATGGCTCGGGCGTCGTTGATGTTGATGGCTCGGGTCGCAAAGCCGGCGTCGAATGCCTGGCGTGCCAGGGCCTCATTGCAGGCAAGGGCCAGCGTGCGGCCGTCGACTAGGTCGAGCGAGCTCTTGCCGCGCAGACGGTCGACACCGGAGCGCGCGACCACGATGTTGTCGAAGCCCTCGGTCTTGTAGCCCTCGATGATCACCACATCGACATCGTTGTAACGCGATAGCAGCTCGCGCGCGGGCATCTCGTCCTCCTCGCGCGTGTCGGCGTACTCCGCCCAGCGCGTGGCGCAGATGAGGCCCACGTGTTTGGATCCGGCCTGGTGATGGCGCCACGTATCCTTAGCGGGCACATCGATATCAAAGCCGTGATGCCCATGATGCTTGAGCGAACCCACGCGCAGGCCGCGGCGGGTGAGCTCGGCAATGACCTTCTCAACAAGCGTGGTCTTGCCCGAGTTCTGGTAGCCGATAAACGCGATCGCGGGGACGGCCGATGCCGGAGCTGCGGGCGCGGCGGCGACGGGTGCGCTCGCGGGTGCGTTGCCCGCGGCTCCCACAGCCTCAACGGCAGTGGCCTGACGCTCTGCGCGATCCCATACGCCCGAGCGGCCGCCCTCCTTGTGCAGCAGGCGCACGTCAACGATCTCCATGCCGCGATCGACGGCCTTGCACATGTCGTAGATTGTTAAGCACGCAGCACTCGCTCCAGTCAGGGCCTCCATCTCGATACCCGTCTTACCCGTCACGCCGGCCGTAACCAATACATGAAAGCCAACCTGCCCGTCAACGCGCGCCGGCGCCCAGCCCTCGGGCACGTCCTCGGCCGGCGTCCCCGCCGAAGCAATGGGCGCAATGTCGCACTTGCTCTTGGTAATGAGCAACGGATGGCACATGGGGATGATGTCGCTTGTGCGTTTGATGGCCATAATGCCCGCCACGCGCGCGCAGGCAAGCACGTCGCCCTTTTTGGCGCGGTCCTGCAGCACCATAGCCTGCGTCTCAGGATGCATGAGGATAGTGCCCTCGGCGATAGCAATGCGATGGGTCTCGGCCTTGTCGGACACGTCGACCATGCGCACCTCGCCCTTGGCGTCCACGTGCGTCAGCTCGTCACGACGGGCGTCACGGGCGGGCTCAGTGGCAGCACCGGCAGACGGCTGCGCGCCTGCAACGGCATCGCTGGCCGCAGCCGTGGCTTTGTGGGCAGACATCGCGGCCCTGCGAGCGGCCTTGGTGGCATCGGCGTACCTGCTCTTGGCCATATGATCATCCTCCGATTTGGGACATAAATCGTTGCGTGCCCTCAATTATCGCGTGTTCCTGCGGTTTGTGGGCCACGGCATCGCGCCAAATCGAAAGTACCTGCATATCATCACCACGGCGCAGGGCGTCGCGCACCGAATACTCGGCATCGCTGAACAGGCACGGACGCACGTTGCCATCGGCCGTCAGGCGCAGACGGTTGCAGTTCGCGCAAAAATGGTTGGACATGGCGCTGATGAAACCAACCGTTCCCGCCGCGCCCGGAAAGTGCCAGTAGCGCGCAGGGCCCGCGCCGGCAGGAGCGTCGTTGATGTCGAGCGGCTCGAGCTCGCCCAGTCCCGCCGCGGCGGCCCCGGCATTGATACGCGCCCGCAGCTCGTCGCTCGGCACGGTATCGCTCGCATCCCACAGCTCGGGATTGAGCGCGGGAGCATGCGGATCCACAGCGCAATGCGAGCTCGTGCGCTCGTCACCAATGGGCATGTATTCGATAAAGCGCAGGTGGATGGGACGATCGAGCGTGAGCCGCGCGAGGGCCGCCACATCCTGGTTGAGTCGGCGCACCACAACGCAGTTGACCTTAACGGGCTCAAAGCCCCAAGCCAGTGCCGCGTCGATGCCCGCCATGGTCTGCTCGAGTCGACCCAGACGCGTGATCTTTCCAAAGAGCGTAGGGTCGAGTGTGTCGAGCGAAATGTTGACGCGGTTAAGACCGGCGTCTTTGAGCTGCGGCGCCAACTTGGGCAGCAGGGCGCCATTGGTGGTGAGCGAGATGTCCTCGATCTGCGGAATCGCGCGGATGTCGCGAATAAGCGGGATGATACGGCGGCTGACCAGCGGCTCGCCGCCCGTCAGGCGTACGCGGCGAATGCCCTCCCCCGCCACCAAGCGCACAAAGCGGGCGATTTCCTCGGCGCTGAGCAGCTCGTCGTGCGCGCGGGGCGCCACGCCATCGGCCGGCATGCAATAGATGCAGCGGAAATTGCACTTGTCGGTAACGGCAATGCGCAGGTAGTTGATATCGCGGCCAAAACCGTCATGTTGCACGTACCCGTCCACGCAGCCCTCCCCTCACGCGGCGTTTTATTCTTCGGAAAACATAATACCCCACGAGAGAATCATGCCGACACCCGTACGACAGGACAGGTCGCTTCGAGCAAAACGGACTTTCCAAGCCCATCCTCAACACAGACCATCACAACAATCGATGCTTTTTCCGTTTTTGGCAAAAAACGTCGAATGTTGTGATGGTTTGCCTGCCCACGGTACCCCGTAGAAGGACCAAAGCACCCCTAAAGGCCACCGTCCCAGTGACGGATCACGAATTCTCGCAGGTCGTTCTGCCGTTTTTGGAACGCTTCGCTTCGGTCGCACTTAAGGCCCATAGCGAGCGCGATGGCGTTCATCGCCCGGTGCAATTGCAGCTGGTGGGCAAACTGAGTCCCGGTGAGGACGATCATCTTAAAGCCCAGCGCGCTCAGCACGGTCATACGCTCCGCATCCGACGCGCTGCGCTGTTTATCAAGATGGTCCGAGCCGTTGTACTCAATCCCCGTACCGCTCGCAGGCGCATATACGTCGATTTCGAAATACCCGGCCTTTGCGAGATACTTGAACTCGTTGGGAACATCGACCCGATGGTTGAGCTCAATCTTGGCGTATCCCAGCCCGCCCTGGGAACGTTTTGCTACGATCATGATTGCGGTGGCCGTCTCCATGGGCGACCGCGCGCCATCGTGCACGCGCTTGAGCACGGCGGCCGCGCGTATAGCCCCCTGACGAGATCGGTTCTCATTGCAATAGGCAATCATGTCGGCAACGGTATACCTCTGCCCCATCTCGATATAATCGCCTGTCGACAGATGATTCAAATGATATCGGGCACAGATTTCGTAGCCATATTCCAGCTGCTCGGGCTCGCTCATCCACGAACCCGCTTGGACAAAGCACATGGCCTCATCAACCACCAGAAGGCCCTCTGCCACCTCGATAAGATGGCCTGGAGGTATCGGCGCCCCAAACACGTGGCACCTAAATCCAGCCGGCGTCGAACGCTCAAAATCGAAGTTGACGAGCGTGTCGATATGATCGAGCTTTTCTCGTGGAATACCGAGCGAAACCAGATAGTCGGTAACAATCCCAACTGCCGTTGAAGCCCTCAGCCCCTTGGTATCGAGCCCCAATTTGGGCAGGTCCGCAGTCGGCTCCGCCTCGTTAGCAAGCGAGTCCTCATCGTATAGGCTGCTTGCTCGCGAGAGCGGCTCGGACGGGCGCGCCACGTTGTGGTACAGCCAGGCAGTCTTATGGGACAGGACGATCGGCAGGTCCATGAGCCCTCCAATGGAGTCGGATAACCAACCTTATTCCCCTGCCCACGGGTCCGCACACCTTCGTGCGCAAGAAAGCGATTCCACCCGGTCGAGTGGCAGAAAAACCATCACAACATTCGATGCTTTTCCCGATTTTGGCAAAAAACGTCGAATGTTGTGATGGTTTGAGGCGAGGTGAGGAGCATGGAGGGACCAAAGCATCGTGCTCGAACGGGTTAATCCAACTCTTTTAAGCCATGCGCCAGCTGCCAGTACTCGCCGTGCTGGGCGAGCAGCTCTTCGTGGGTGCCGCGTTCGATGATGCGGCCGTGTTCGAGGACCATGATGGCGTCGGCGTCGCGGACGGTGGACAGGCGGTGCGCGATCATAATCGTGGTGCGTCCGCGCATGATGCGGTCCATACCGCGCTCGATGAGCTTTTCGGTGCGCGTGTCAATGGAGCTCGTGGCCTCGTCCAGGATGAGTACCGGCGGGTCGGCGACGGCCACGCGCGCGATGGCGAGCAGCTGGCGCTGGCCCTGCGACAGGTTGGCGCCGTCGGCCGTGACCGGTGTGTCGTAGCCTCTAGGCAGGCGGCGGATAAACGAATCCGCGCAGGCGGCCTCGGCGGCGGCGTGCACCTCCTCGTCGGACGCGTCGAGCTTGCCAAAGCGAATGTTCTGCGCAATGGTGCCGCTAAACAGGTGCGTGTCCTGCAGCACAATGCCGAGCGACCCGCGCAGGCTGGCCTTGGCAATGTGCTTGACGTCGATGCCGTCGTACGTGATCTCGCCGTCATCGACCTCGTAGAAACGGTTGATGAGGTTGGTGATGGTCGTCTTTCCGGCGCCCGTCGAGCCCACAAACGCAATCTTTTGCCCCGGCTTGGCAAACAGGTTGAGATCAGTGAGCACACGGGTGCCCGGCACGTAGGAGAAGTCCACGGCATGGAAGTGCACGTCGCCGGCAAGCGGGACCAAGCCGCACGTGAGCTCGGTACCGTCGGCGGCCAACGCGCGGCCCGACTCATCAACGGCAGCCACGTCATGCAAGTGCCCGTACGCGCCCACACCCTGGCCCTCGGGAATCTTCCATGCCCACGCGGCGTCGCCCGTCTGCACCAGCTCCACGCAGCCCTCGTCCACCTCGGGCTTAAGGTCCATGGCGGCAAACAGGCGCTCGGCACCGGCCAGCGCGTTGAGTAAGAAGTTGCCCAGCTGCGTAAACTGGTTGATGGGCATGGCCGCCTGGCGCACAAAGACCAGGTAGCTCGCGAGTGCACCCACGTCGGCAAGTCCCTTGATGCAGAGCATGCCGCCCGCCACGGCGACGATGGCGTAGTTGACGTAGCCGATCACCACGGTCATGGGCACCATCGAGTTGGCGTAGGCCTGCGCGGCGCCACCGGTGCGGCGCAGCTCCTGGTTGCGCGCGTCAAAACCTGCCACGTTGGCCTGCTCGTGGTTGAAGACCTTGATGACCTTTTGGCCCGAGACCATCTCCTCGACATATCCATCCAAGTCGCCGAGCGATGCCTGCTGGGCGGCAAAAAAGCGCTTGGAGCGGATACCCGAGTAGCGCGCGTACAGCACGATGGCCGCGTCGCACACGAGCGTGATAATCGTGAGCTGCCAGTTGAGGATGATGAGCATGGCCGTGGTGCCGATCACCTGAATGGTCGCCTGAATCACGTTGGCAAAGCTGTTGTTGAGCGCCTCGGAGACGGTGTCGACGTCGTTGGTGAAAAAGCTCATGATGTCGCCCAAGCGCGTACTGTCGAAATAGCTGAGCGGCAGCGTCTGAATGTGCGCGAACAGGTCGCGACGGATGTCGGACACCACGCGTTGGGCCGCGCGCACCATGATCTGCGAGTAGCCTAGGGCCGAGAGCACGCCCGCGGCGTAGATGATCGCCGTTACGATGACCTGCTTGGCGAGCAGCTCCTCACCGCCCGTGGCCAGGCCGTTGACGATGGGGCGCACCATGTAGGTGCCGGCGAGGCTCGCGATGGCCGCGACGGAGGCAAGCATACCCACCGCCAGCAGCGAGAACTTGGCATGGCCCATGTAAGAGAGCAAACGGCGCACAGTGCGCTTGAGGTCGGCCGGGCGCGCTTGGGCTGCGGTCTTAGGCATGGCGCTCGCCCCCTTCCAAGGGTAATCTGCTGGGGACGGAGGAAAACGGATTATTCGCGCAGCCATCGTCGCTGCCGTCGCCGGCGTCTACGTTCCCCGCAAACTCCATCTGCGAGGCGTAAATCTCCTGGTAGATGTTGTCGCCCGCTAGCAGTTCCTCGTGCGTGCCCACGCCGTGGACACGACCGTCGTCCAGCACCACAATGCGATCGGCATCCATAACGCTCGCGATGCGCTGGGCGATGATGAGCACGGTCGTATCGGGGATCCGAGCGATGTGCTCGCGAATCTTAGCGTCGGTCGCCATATCGACCGCGCTGGTGGAGTCATCAAAAATGAGCACGCGCGGATGCTTGAGCAGCGTGCGCGCGATGCACAGACGTTGCTTCTGACCACCCGAGACACCGGCGCCGCCTTGGCCCAACTCGCCGTCCAGCCCGCCGATGCGATCAAGGAACTCGTCCACGCACGCTGCGCGGCAAGCCGCGAGGAGCTCATCGTCCGACGCCTGCGGATTGCCCCACTGCAGGTTCTCGCGCACGGTGCCCGCGAACAACACGTTCTTTTGCAGCACAATGCCCACGGCGTCCCGCAAGGCGACCAGGTCGTAGTCGCGCACGTCGTGTCCGCCCACAAGTACGACGCCCTCGGTGGCGTCGTACAGACGCGCAATCAGCTGCACAAGCGAGCTCTTACCCGAGCCCGTGCCGCCGAGGATGCCCACCGTCGAGCCGCTCTCGATGCGAAGGTCGATATGCTCGAGCACATCCTCGGCTGCATCCGCGCGGTATTTAAAGGAAACGTCGCGAAACTCGACACTGCCGTCCGCTGGCGCCGCAGTCGCGAGGTCTCCCGCAGGGTTGGCGATAAAGGGCTCCTCATCGAGCACCCCTGCGATACGGCCCACACTCGTGAGAGCGCGCGTGAGCAGCAAAAACACGTTGGAAATCATCATGAGCGAGTTCATGATCAGCAGCACGTAGCTCATAAAGCCCGTGAGAGAGCCCACGCCCAGCTTGCCGGCGAGAATCATGCGGCCGCCAATCCACAGGATGGAGAGCGCAGCCACGTACATCGACAGCTGAAACACCGGCAGGTTGAGCACGGCGGTGCCGAAGGTCTTGGTCGCCGTGCCGGCGAGCTCGGTATTGACGGTGTCAAACTTGTCGCACTCGTGCTCGGCGCGCACGTAAGCCTTCACGGCGCGCACGGCGGTAAGGTCCTCTTGCACCACGCCGTTAAGGTGGTCCATCGAGGTCTGGAGTTGGCGGTAGAGCGGACTGACGCGATAGGTGATGACACCCAGCACGATTGCCAGCACGGGCAAGATGATCGCAAAGACGGTGGCGAGCGGGCGCGACAGCATCAGCGCGTAGATAAGGCCGACGATAAGCGTCACCGGGCCGCGCACCATAGGGCGAAAGCCGTTGCTCACAGCATTTTGGATAACGGTGATGTCCGTGGTCATGCGAGTGACGAGCGAGCTGGCGTCGTAGTTGTCCAGGTTACCAAAAGCGAGCGTCTGAATCTTTTTGTACTCGGCCTCGCGCAGGTTAGCGCCTAGGCCCGAGGCAACGCGGGCGGACGTGTGTGCATAACCCAAGCCCAGTACCAGCGAAAGCGCAGCGCACACCAACATGTACGCGCCCTGCAGCAGCATGTAGTTGATATCACCCGCAGGCACGCCCACATCGATGATGTTGGCCATGATGACCGGGATAAACAGCTCGAGCACCGTCTCGACCGACACAAAGAACACGCCGAGAATGGCATCGCGACGGTATGCCCCTAGATAAGAAAACAGTATTTTGAGATTGCGCACGCAGGTTCAACCCCCATCAAACGTTGTTCGCAAACGCACGTATTATTGCGCGCCGAATAATGGTGTCAAGTATTCCGAAATCGTTTTCTGCAAGGTTAACGCCGGCGGCGAGTTCTCGTGACGTGTGTCCATATTCACTCGGAATAATGGTGCGCGTGACTTTTTTCGCCCGGCACCCAACACAAACCTTGACTCTACAATCGTTGTAGGGTTTTCACTACACTGGTACATAAACAAACCCAGTCAGAAAGTGCCCCCGCTCATGGAACACGACCTCACACGCGGCAATGTCCTTAAGACCATCGCGGTCTTTGCCCTGCCCTATATGCTCTCGTACTTTTTGCAGATGCTCTACGGCATGGCCGACCTGTATATGATGGGGCAGTTTAGCGGCGCCGCCGGCATCACCGCTGTGGGCAATGGCGCGCAGACGCTCTATATCATTACCGTGACGCTCGTGGGCCTGGCCATGGGAACGACGGTCATCGTCGGCCACGCCGTGGGCTCGCGCCGCTTCGACCGCGCCGAGACCGCCATCGGCAATACCATCACGCTGTTTATGGGCGTCTCGGTAGTACTGGCCGTCATCTTGTTTGCACTTTGCCCGCAGGTTGTGGCGCTCATTGGCACGCCGCCCGAGGCGGTCGAAGGCACCGCCGCCTACCTGCGTATCTGCTTTGTCGGCATTCCGTTTATCGCCGCATACAACATCCTCTCGGCCATCTTTCGCGGGCTGGGCGATTCGCGCTCGCCTATGTACGTGATTGGCGTGGCATGCATCATCAACATCGCGCTCGACTTTCTATTTATCGGCCACATGGGGCTCGGCCCCGTGGGCGCGGCGCTCGGCACAGTGACCGCCCAGACGGCCAGCGTTGCCCTCGCGCTCGTGTGGCTCAAGAGCCACCGCACGAACATCCACGTTAAGCGCAGCGACCTGCGCCCCCAGCCCGAGGTGCTCGGCAGCATTCTTAAGATCGGCGTGCCTGTGGCTGTACAGGACGGCTGCATCCAGGTGGCGTTTATGTTTATCACCGTCATCGCCAACCACCGAGGGCTCGTCGACGCCGCCGCCGTAGGCCTGGTCGAGAAGATGATCAGCTTTTTGTTCATTGTTCCGAGTTCCATGGGCGCCACCGTCAGCGCGCTCACGGCGCAAAACGCCGGTGCAGGAAAGGGCGGTCGTGCGCGTCAGGTACTCAAGGATGCCATGACGATCTCGGTGGTGTACGGCTGTCTGATCACGATGCTGATGTGGCTGGTGGCGCCGGCGTTTATCGGCTTTTTTGCCAAGGACCCCGCGGTGGTCGCGGCCGGTACCGGCTATATGCACAGTTATATTTTCGACGCAATCTTTGCCGGCATCCACATTTGCTTTAGCGGCTTTTTCGCTGCATACGGCAAGAGCTACATCGGCTTTGCGCACAACGTGCTGGCCGTGGCGCTCATTCGCGTACCCGGCGCGTGGCTGCTGTCGAACGCCTATTCCGACACGCTGTTTCCCATGGGCATCGCTTCGCCGTGCGGATCGATTTTGTCGGCAGTCATCTGTGTTGTCGCGTTTACCGTGCTTAACCGGCGCGGAGCTTTTGACAAGTTGGTAGCGTAGCGGGACAACGCGAGATTGCCCTGATCGACGACATCATTAGCGATGATCCGGCAACCTACGTGACGCAGATCACAGTGCCGGTTGCCCCGTCCAAATAAGAACCGTCCGGAAGGCATCATGCTTCCCGGACGGTTCTTCAATTAGACTATCAATGCACTAAGCCTGGGGCACCTCACCGGTAGCCAAGATCTGCTCGAGCGCGTCCTCGTCCAACACGGGCACACCCAGCTGCTCGGCCTTAGTGAGCTTGGAGCCTGCCTTGGGGCCGGCGACCAGATAGCTCGTCTTCTTCGACACACTGCCCGAAACCTTGGCGCCGAGCACCTTGAGCGCCGCACCCGCCTCGTCGCGCGTGCGGTTTACGAGCGTACCGGTCAGCACGAAGGTCAGACCCGCAAGCGGCTGTGCGTCAGCGAGCTCGCCTGCCACGCCAGCGTCGGCTGCGGCTTGCGCGTGCGCGGCACCCAAATCGACCTCGAGCGACAGGCCCGCCTGACGCAGGCGCTCCAGCACGGCAAGGTTCTCGGGCACGGCCAGGAACTGCTTGACGCTCGCCGCAATCTTGGGACCGATGCCCTCGCACTCGGCGATGTCCTCTTCACTCGCCAAGACGAGCTTGTCAATCGACAGGAATCGTTCGGCGATGACCTCGCCCACGCTCTTGCCCACGTGGCGGATACCCAGGGCAAACAGCACGCGACCGAGCGGCTGGCTCTTGGACTTGTTGAGCTCGGCGATGATTTTCTCGGCCGTCTTGAGGCCTACCGGAATGGGGTCACCCTTCTTGACGCCCTTTTTGCTGTTGGAGCTGGCATAGGTGCGCCCCGTGTCCAGTCCGGCGATGTCATCAACCGTGAGCTGGTAGAAGTCCGCGACATCGTGGATCAGGCCGGCGGCGATCATCTTGTCGACAATCTCGTCGCCCAGGCCGTCGACGTCCATGCAGCCGCGGCTCACCCAGTGGAGCAAGCGTTCCTTGAGCTGTGCGGGGCAGTCGATGGAGACGCAGCGGTAGGCAACCTCGCCATCCTCGTGGACCACGGGGCTGCCGCACACGGGGCAGACCTCGGGCATATGCCAGTCAACCGAATCGGCCGGGCGCTTATCGAGCACCGGGCCCACGACCTCGGGAATCACGTCGCCCGCCTTGTGCACGATGATAGTGTCGCCCTCGCGCACGTTTTTGCGACGAATCTCGTCGATGTTGTGCAGCGTGGCGCGCGCGATGGTGGAGCCGGCGACCGTCACCGGATCGAACTCGGCGACCGGCGTGAGCACACCGGTGCGGCCCACCTGGATGCGAATTTCGCGTAGGACGGTCTGCTTTTCCTCGGGCGGGAACTTAAAGGCAATGGCCCAGCGCGGTGCGCGGGCGGTAAAGCCCAGGTCGAGCTGCTGCTGGAAGCTGTCGACCTTTACGACCACGCCATCGATGTCGTAGTCCAGGTCACCGCGATGCTCGAGGGCCTGGGCGCAGAACTCGTGGACCTCGGCCGGCGTGGCGCAGCGTGCCACGTTGGGGTTGACGCTAAAGCCGGCGCTGCGCAGCCAATCGAGAAACTCGCGCTGGCTGTGGACGTGCAACGGGTCGGTATCGGCGATGGCGTAGATAAAGGTGGCCAGGTCGCGGCGCGCCGTGACCTTGGGGTCTTTTTGGCGCAGGGATCCTGCAGCGGCGTTGCGCGGGTTGGCGAAGGGATCGCGTCCCTCGGCATCGGCCTCTTCATTCAGGCGAACAAAGCTGCCCTTGGGCATATAGACCTCGCCACGGACCTCGATGGCACGCTCGCGGTCGGCACCCATATGAGCGAGCGCCGGCTCGGACAGGTGCATGGGCACATCCTTGATGGTGCGGACGTTGAGCGACACGTCCTCGCCCGTGGTGCCATCGCCACGCGTGGCCGCGCGCACAAAGGTGCCGTTTTGGTAGGTAAGCGCCACGCCCAGACCGTCAATCTTTAGCTCGCAGGTATAGGTGACGCTGCCGGCACCGAGCGCATCCTCGGTGCGCTGGAGCCATGCGTCGAGCTCGTCCAGGTCCATGGCATCGTCCATGGAATACATGCGCGCCATGTGCGTAACCGGCATAAACTGCTCGCTCACGTAGCCGCCCACGCGCTGGGTATAGCTGTCGGGCGTCACCAAATCGGGGTAGGACGCCTCGATTTCCTGCAACTCAACGAGCATTTTGTCAAAGGCGGCGTCCGTGATCTCGGGCGCGTCGAGCATGTAGTAGCGGTACGCGTGGTAATCGAGCTCGTGGCGCAGCTCGGCCGCGCGCGCTGCCGCCTGGGCACGGGCGTCGGTCGGTGCGGCGGCTTCCGCGGTCGTGGGCGTTTCGGTATCGATGTCCACGCCGTCACCAAACAGGCTCGATTGCTCCATAGCGGCACTCCTTCGCTCGATTTCAAACGGATACTAGAGTACCACCGGTCACGATAGGGCCGAATAACCCTTTCGAACCGCACCGAATCGGCAGCCACCAGACTGGAGTGGACAGTTAGTTCAGATACGTATAAATCCTAGAGCCGAATCAAGCACGAACACCCCTGTTTCAACTAATTTGGGCTCCTCGAGACCATGTAAACGTCCCACTCTCCCTTCCAAACACCCATTCGAGCCCCATCCCAATCAAAAATTGCTCAAAACGCATCCCAAGCTGCCCCAGATTTATACGTAACTGAACCAACTGTCCAGACCATTACGAACCAGGCCTCTTATCAGCCCCAAGTGATCCGTTTTCCTCCGTCCCCAACGGATCAATAAGAAAAGAGGGGACTGCCCCACGTTGATGGGACAGCCCCCTCTGGCCTCGATATACGCGATACGGCTCGCTAGTAGCCCTGACCGTAGCCTTGACCCTGGCCCTGCTGGCCCAACAGCTCCTCCAGATACTGGCGCAGCTGCTCGTCGGTAATACCGCCGTTGCCGGTGTCGGTCGCGCTGTCATCCTGCTGCTGGTTCTGCAGCTCCTCATCGGAGCCCAGCTCGACGGTGACCTTCTTCTCTTCCTTGCCGCGCATGAGCGTGATCTCGACCTTCTCGCCCACCTCGTGGCTGCGCAGGGCGATGATCAGACCATCGGCACTCGTAATCTCGTCGTCGCCCAGCTTGGTAATGACATCGCCCTCCTGGATGCCGGCCTTGGCGGCGGGACCGTCCTCGACGACACTCGCCACGTACGCGCCGCTATCGGTGCTGAGCTTGTTAGTGCGGGCGTTAAGCGCATTGACGCTCGAAAGCGTGGCGCCCAGGTACGGGTGCACCGGCGTCTTGCCGCCGATGATCTGGTCGGCAATGTTCTTGGCATAGTTGACCGGAATGGCAAAGCCCACGCCCGAGCTGGAGCCCGAGTAGCTCTCGATAAGCGAATTAATGCCCACCAGCTCACCATTGTCGTTGACGAGCGCGCCGCCGGAGTTGCCCGGGTTGATGGCGGCATCGGTCTGGATCATGTTGGCATAGATGGTGTTACCGTTGGTAGAGCTCATGGCCGTGGAGCGATAGAGCGCCGACACAATGCCCGTGGAGACAGACTGCTCGTTGCCGAACGGCGAGCCGATCGCCATGACCCACTCGCCCACGTTGAGCTTGGAGGAATCACCAATCTCAATCGGCGTGAGCTTGGAGGCGTCAGCATCCTTGAGCTTGATGACAGCCAGGTCGCTCGAAGCATCGTTGCCCACGAACTCGGCCTCGTACGTGGTTCCGTCGTCCATGGTCACCACGTACTGGTCGTAACCATCGACCACGTGGTTGTTGGTGAGGATGTGGCCCTCGGTATCGAGCACAACGCCCGAACCGACGCTGCCCGAACTATCCGACTCGTCGGCAGACTGCGAAAGCGAGCCATTCTGGCTGCCACTCGAAGTAGCGGTGATGGAAACGACGGAGGGCAGGGCCTTGGCAGAGACGGCCTCGGCCAGCGTGGTGTCCTCGGAGTCGATGGTGATCTTTTGCGTCGATGAACCCGAAGCACCCGCCGTCACGGCGTTCCTGCCGCCGCCGATATCGAGCGTGCCGCTCATAATGAGCGCAATGACCAGCAGGGCGCCGCAGGCACAGCCGGCGAGTGCCGTAATAAAGATCGGCAGCTTTTTGGTTTTGGTCTTGACCACCGTGTGCTTGTTTACAACCTGCTGGCCGCCCAGCGGCTTGCCGGTCTGCGTGTCGTAGGCCTGCACGTAGGGAATGTTGCCGTCGGCAGGCGTCGACTCCACCTGTACGCGCGGTTGCTGCTGAGTCTCGCCGGCGTGGCCCGCATCCTGGGGACGCTGGGAATCGTTCTCGCTCATAGCTGCAATCCTTTCGTCAAATAACCAAAGGCCCGCCAAACACGTGGCGGGCCATCATTGTTCACGATGAGTTGTACCCCAATATGCGGGTGCACGTGTATGAGAACGCAATCTTTTAGGAAGGCTTAAGTTCTACTGCAAACTCGAAAGGAACCCGCACCTGCGGCAAAACCACCGCAAAGGCGCCTGTCCCCCTTGCGGTGGAAATCTAGTCCTTAAACAGATAGCCCACGCCGCGGACGGTGGTGATGTGTGCCGCGATCTGCGGGCCCACCTTGGAACGGATGCGTCGAATGTGCACGTCGACGGTGCGCGTGCCGCCGCAGTACTCAAAGCCCCACACGCGGTGCAGCAGCACTTCGCGGCTGTAGGCGCGGTTGGGGTGCGTCGCCAAAAAGCTCAGCAGCGAGTACTCCATCAGCGTCAGGTCGATGGGCTCATCGTCGAGCGTCACCTGGTAGGTGGCAAGGTTAATCTCGAGGTTATCGATGTTGAGCACATCGTCGGCGGCGACGGTCTCCTCCTCGCCCATCAGGCGCTGTGCGCGAGCCTTGAGTTCGTTGGGCGTCGCCGTGGGGCATACAAAGTCGGCATGCGCGTGATTCGGCAGGCGCAGGGTGCCGAGCGCCTCGTCGTCGACGATCACCAACATGGGGACGCCGCCGCGATCGTCAAGCCACTTGGCAATCTGATCGATGCGGTCGCTGCGGATGCCGTCGGAATCGAGGATCAGCAGGTCAAAGTCGTGCGCCGCAGTCGGCGAATCGGGGGTAGCCAGGCTCACCTCGACACCCAGGGTGGTCGTCAAGCTGCGGGCAAACTCGTGGAAGCGCGTCGTGCGCGCCATGAACAGGGCACTCTTTTCGGACATATCGGCCTCCAAGGAAATGAGCTCAATCGTACTGGAACAAGCCAGCGCGATTAGGAGTTCGCCAGGTAGTGCTTGATCTCCCACTCGGTGATCGTGGACTCAAACTTATGCCATTCGTCGCGCTTCTTTTTGAGGAAGAAGCTGTGGATGTGCTCGCCGAGGGCATCCTTCATAAACTGCGAGTCCTCAAAGACGTCGAGCGCCTCTTTGAGCGAGCGCGGCAGCGGCGTGTAGCCGGCCTCGAGCATCTGACGGTCGGTGAGTTTGAGTGTCTCGGCCGTGGCCTCGGGCGGGAGCTCCAGCTTACGCTCGATGCCGTCCAGACCAGCCGCCAGCGTGACGGCGTTGACCAGGTACGGATTGGCCATGGGGTCGGGGCTACGAAGCTCGATGCGCGTGGACAGCTGTTTGCCGGGCTTGTAGACCGGGATGCGGATCATGCTCGCGCGGTTGCGCAGGCCCCACGTGGCGTACTGCGGCACGGAGTCGCCACCCGTGGTGATGCGCTTGTACGAGTTGACCGTGGGGTTGGTGATGGCGCTGATCTCGCGCGCGTGCGCCAAGATGCCGGCCATGTAGTGCTTGGCGATATCGGAGAGATGGTACTTCTCGTCGTCCTCGCCCCAAAAGACGTTGTTGCCGTCGTGGTCGAACAGCGACTGATGCAAAAACATGGCGCTGCCGTCCTCGCCCGCCAACGGTTTGGGCATAAAGGAGGCGTGGCAACCGCTCTCGTAGGCCTGCTGCTTAATGATGAGTTTGGCCGTGGTGACGGCGTCGGACATACTCAGGGCCTCGGCGTGACGCAGGCTCATGCCGTGCTGCGAGCGGCCGGCGGCGTGGAAGGTGTACTCCACGGGCACGGACATCTTCTCGAGCGTGAGGACCGTGTTGCGGCGCAGGTCGCGGGCGGCGTCACTCACCGAAAGATCGAAGTAGCCCACGTTGTCGAGCGGCTCGGGGGTGTGCTCGTCGGGGAAATAGTAATACTCCAGCTCGGCGCCCACGTTGAGCAGATAGCCAGCCTTCTCGGCCTTGCGGAACATGCGGCGCAGGGCATCGCGCGGGTCGCCGGCAAACGGCTTGCGATCGGGAGTGCACACGTCGCAGAACACGCGGGCGACGCCGTTGTGGCTCGGGCGCCACGGCAAAATCTGGAAGGTCGAAGCATCGGGAAACGCCAGCATGTCGGCTTCCTCGGGCGTGGCAAAACCCTCGATGGCGGAGCCGTCAAAGCCAATACCCTCCTCAAAAGCGACCTCGAGGTCTTCGGGGCTAATGGCAAAGTTCTTGAGGCGGCCGAGAATGTCGACAAACCACAGACGCACAAAGCGGATGTCACGCTGCTCTACGGAGCGGAGTACGTAATCGATGTTCTGCTGGTTCATGTCGCTCCCCTTTCTTTCGGGCGGGTTTCGACTGGTCTATATCGCAGATACTATCGCAGAAAAATGTTTCCGCAGGGTTAAAGCGTATCAAGCGCTCAAAAAACGTTCGCGAACAGGCGGGTGCCAAGCACGAACAGACCGACTCGGACGGGCGACTAGCGCAAGGTCGATGCGCGGTGTTCGATGTGGCCGGGGATCTCGATGCGCTTGGGGGCGAGCTTTGCGGCATCGCCTACCGTAGTGGTAACGACGTCGATGCGCTCGGACAGACGCTCGACTACGCGCTCGGCGATGGTAAGGGTATCCTGCGCGGCCGTGGTCACGCCGCCAAAGAGCACGTGGTTCCAGGGGTAATCGTCAAATGTCGCGATCTTGAGCCCAGCCGGCAACGAGGGCCCCAGCTGTGCTAGCGCCTCGGTCAGACGCAGGAAAACCAGGCCGTTAACGGCGATAAGGCCGAGCTTTTTGCCTGCATAGCCGCGGATGGTCTCATCCAAGCAGCCGACGCCCGTGGTACCGCCATCGGCCAAGGTGATAACCTCGCCGGCAAGGCCGCGGTGCGAAAGCTCGTCGACAAAGGCCTCGGCGCGCTCGCGATGGACGGGGCTGTCGTCGCTTGCCTCGATGAGCAGGCACAGGCGCTCGCTGCCAGCGGCAACCAAGGCGTCTACCAAGCCGGCGACCAGCTCGCGGTTGTTGGACGTCACCAAGTCGATGCCGCCGTCGGCAACATCGCGGTCGAGCAGTACAACGGGCAGTCGTCCCGCTGCCGCGGCGATCGCCTCGTCGTTGCCTCCGCAGGTATTGACGACCAGGCCGTCCACGCCGGCATCGATAAGTCTGGTGAGCGACTCTGCCTCCTTGGCGGGGTCGTTGCCGCTAATGGCCGTCATGAGCGAGCAGCCGCGCGCGGCGGCACTGGCGGAAAGCCCTTCGAGCATGGCACTGGAGAACGGGTTGGCGATGTCGGCCAGAATCACGCCGATGAGGTTGGTGCGTGAGCTGCGTAGATTGCGTGCGGCGGCACGTGGGCGATAGCCAGTGCGCTCGATAACCGCCGCGATGCGAGCGCGGGTTTCCTCGGTCATCTGCCCGGGGCGGTTATTGAGATAGCGCGAGACCGTGGCCGGACTCACGCCCGCCTCGACGGCAATGTCCCTGATTCTCATCTGCGCCATAGCGCACCCCGTTTCCCAATGTCGGCAGTCTGAGCCATTTTAGGCATTTTTTAACATTCTCGGTTGCAAAACGCTGTAGGTGAGCGGCATCGTTTTTGCGCCTCGAGCAGATGCGATGATGGACTAGACTGACGAGTCTTTAGGCAGCTCAAAGTAGTCGGGATGCAAGGCGATAACCGGGCCCTGCTCCTCGGGCATCAGATGCAAGTGCGTCTCTGCCAGATAGCTCGCCGTGTCGGTATCGCCCCTCTTAATGGCCTCGAGAATCCGGCGATGCTGCCGGCGAATCGGCTCCCAATCCAGGTCCTGCGACACCATACGCAACCAGTTGTATCGCTCAAAATGCGTGTTGACGCTCTTCATCCAATCCCACAGCATGTGACGACCGGCAATCACGAAACACGTCTCATGAAACAGGTTGTCCAGATCGAAAAAGCGACGCGTTTCGCCATGGTCGAGTGACTCAGACTCGGCAAGAATCTGCTCGAGCCGATGCTTTTGCTCAGGCGAGGCGGCCGAACAGCATTTAATAAGCACGCTTCTCTCGAGTTTCTCGCGCAAGAAACAGGCGTTCTCGGCGCGCTCCATGCTGATTTTTGAGACATAGGTGCCGCTTTTGGGACGGGTTTCCACCAGCTCCTGCTCACGCAGGCGCACAAAGGACTCGCGAATGGGCGTGCGCCCGATTCCCGTCTCCTTTTCCAGACCAATCGCCGAAAGGCGCGTGCCGGGCTTGAGCTCGGCATAGATGATCTTGGAGCGCAATGCGTTGTATGCCTGGTCTTGCAGGCTCTGATAATGCTGGTGTTGTTCCATAAAGCCCTCGGATGAAGCCCACGGTTTGTCGAATTTCACCACGTAATACTATCGCATCGACACGCCCCAGCTCCCAATCAGTCTTTTTGGGTCGGGGCTCTTTTAGCTACCCTGGCCCGCAGATCGGCCCCCTTGCCACAAAAGTGGCCCATCTACTACATTAACACGGATAGCCTCGGCCATACCGAAAACCGTGAAAACAAAACCGCAGGTAGACAGCTTGTCGATTTTCGAAAAAGCCGACTATGGTTGACCTCTGCGGCTTAAACGTAGTAGATAGGCCCTTTTCGTGGCGCAGCACTACTGCACCCCAAATTGGCACCCCGAGCCTGTTATAAGTTGCTGTGAAATACGGACGGTTGATAATCAAGGCGCGCTATACGGCTTGCTATATCTCACTATACTTTGCTGTACGTCGCCATACTTTGCTATAACTTGACAATAATCGGCCCGTTACCATCCGGGACATAACGGACCCCAAGCCAACGCTGGCTTGGGGTCCGTCTTGTACCATGGCTCTTTTTGACTATGAGCGCTCGTATTTCGTGGCCCGCCCGGTTCCCTGCCTTACGATTGCATTCCGTTCAAGCAGAGATTCGAGTGCCGTCAACGTCCGCATGCGGCTCAGCCCCGTCTGTTTTTCAATCTCGCTTCGCGATATAATTCGACCGCCCGACAAGGCCTTGAGAACCTGGACCTCTTCCTCGGACCCTTCAAGGGCATCGGTAACGGGCAATGTGACGGCCACCATGCCGCCGCGAACATCAAAAATTGGTTGATTGATCGAATCGCGATAGGCACGTCTAATGCGCGCGATTCCCGTACCAAATTTCTCGATGTAATCCAGCTTTAAGAAGGCCTCTGCAACGATGGGGTTTCTGAGCACGGATATCTGCCCATACAGGTATTGTTCCGTCGTCAAACCGGCGGGCAGCGATCCGGGGGAGGTCACAACGACACGATCATCGTACAGGGCAATTTGAACGTTCGCTCGAACGTCCCACGTCCGATGCACCAAAGCATTTGCGACAGCTTCGCGAAACGCCTCGAGAGGAATTCGATCGGTTTGGACGCGCTCCATCCCTTCGATACGCTCATAACGGTAGTAGCGTGCAAACATAGCTACCGCCCTGTCCACCTGCTCAATTGCGGATACATTTGTCGCTGCCTCGCGATCCAAGATCACATCCTCGGTATCGCCAAAACGGACGCAGTCGATGCCCGGAAAATCATTCTTATCCGCTAAAATCGCCGCGGCATTGGTATAGCCATCCTTGCCGAGCAAGCGGAGCGTACGCAAGATATCCGACGTTAGCTCGGAAATGCCGAGGTGTTCAACACACTTATGCTCGAGCGTATGAAAGCTCAAGTCCTGGCGAGCCGACGTGAGCGCGTCGAACGTTACGTTGCTGCCTTCGAGCGTCAGCCTGCCATACTCAAACCGGTCGACCTCCACCGTTGCCGAATCGTTTCGTCTGTAGGCCTTTCCCTTGCTTCGATAGGGTTTGTCCTGCCCCTCATAAACCGTAAGGATTACGATCCCGTGTTTCTCATCGGGCTCAAGCGAATAACGGGGTGCGGGATCAAGACTGTCGTTAATCATGTTCTCGATGCGCAGGCATTCTGCAACCGGATCCGCAAGGCCGACAGCCACACCCTCGTCATCAACGCCAAACTCAATCTTGCCCGTCCCGTAGTTTGCATAGGCGCTCACCGTTTTAAGAAACGTCGGCGTAACGCTTTCCTTGTATTCGACTGTAGGGCTCTCTCTAACAACCATATGCACAACCCCCTCGTTTCGTACCATTCATAACCGTATTATAAGACGAAAACCGTTTGCGTACTGATTTATAGAAGACGCAAACGGTTTTCGTCTTGATTTGCGTACGGAATTAAGACGCATCATTTCGCTTTCGTATGGCTCAATACCGGACGCAGACTGTTTTCGTCTGTCAATACGTCTGCAATCCAAACGAAAAGAGCCCCGAGCTCGTATGAACTCGGGGCTCTTTGTGCCGCACATCTATGAGAGAAGAAATTCGATGCGTACGGACGCTACTCCATGAAGCCGCCCTGGGATGGCGGCAACCTCGTCAATGGGGTCAGGTTTACATGCACCAACTTGGTGCAAACCAACCTGTCCCCCACGCACCAAGGGGTTGACTAGAGCTCGCAGGCAATCTTGTAGCCGTCGCCGATGGCGTCGCGGATGTTGCCGCACTTCTGGGCATCGCCCAGTACATGGGCAGCAACGCCAGCAGCGGCAAGGTCGTCGGCCAGCTTGGTATTGGGACGATAGCCCATGGCAAGCACCAGCGTATCGGCACCGGTGATGGTGCGGACCTCGCCGTCCTTCTCGTAACTGATGGTGTCCTCGGTGATCTCGGTCACCTTGGCCTCGGTCAGCACGTGAACGCCCTTGGAGAGCATGCGCGTGATGAGCACCGCGCGACCGGCGCCGCCCTCGTTGGCGGCGAGCGTCTTGGTCATCTCGATAACGGTGACATCGCGATTGGCCGGCGAGAGGTCGTTGACCAGCGGGGCCAGGTAATCGGCCGTCTCGCAACCGACGGTGCCGCCGCCCACGATGACGATCTTCTTGCCCGGGAAAGCCTTGCCACCCAGCAGGTCGTCAGCTGTCATAACTTGCTTAAAGCCCTGCATGAAGGCCGGAGCGATGGGCTCGGCGCCATAAGCCAGGACAACCTCGTAACCTGCGTAGTCGCGCTGAATGTCCTCGGCCGAAAGCTCGGTGCCAAATACGCACTTCACGCCGGCCTCGGCCAGGCGACGGTACTGATACTTGATCACGCGGGTGAGCTCCTGCTTTGCCGGCGGAACGGCTGCGATGCGCATCTCGCCGCCCGGCTCGTCCTGCTTATCCACGAGCACCACGTTATGACCACGCTTGGCAGCAATGTAGGCTGCCTCCATGCCCGCAGGACCGGCGCCCACAACGAGCACGTTCTTGACCTCGTCGGCAGGCTCGTAGCCGGCCTCGTCGCGCTCAACATCGGGGTTGACGGTGCAGGAGATGCGCTTGCCAAACATAATGCCGTTCAGGCAGCGCAGGCAGCCAATGCAGGGGCGGATGTCGTCGGCGTTGCCGGCAGCGGCCTTGTTGCAGAACTCGGCATCGCACAGATTGGCGCGGCCCATCATGCAGATGTCGGCAGCGCCGTCCTCGATCAGCTCCTCGGCGATCCAGGCCTCGTTGATGCGGCCGACAGTAGCGACGGGGATGTTGACGTGCTTTTTGATCTCGCGCGAGCAAGCGGCGTGCGAGGCCTGCTGCGTGCCGGCGGCGGGAATCGCAGAGCCGCGCTTGATGGTGGTGCCGCCCGACACGTGAATCATGTCGACGCCAGCCTTCTCCAGGCGACGCGAGACGTAGATCATGTCGTTGAGGGTCAGGCCACCATCGGTGTACTCATCGCCCGAGATGCGGACGTCGATGATAAAGTCCTTACCGCAGCGCTCGCGAATCTCGGCGATGACCTCGAGCAAAAAGCGCATGCGGGCGTCGAGCGAGCCGCCGTACTCGTCGGTACGCTTGTTATAGAGCGGAGTCAAAAAGCCGCCGAGCATACCGTGGGCGTGTGCCGCATGGACCTCGACGCCATCGACGCCGGCCTTCTGCATACGCACGGCGGCGTCACCGAACTGATGCGTAAGTTCGTGAATCTCATCGACCGTGATGGGGCGCGGCGCCTCGCGGGCATAGGACGGGCCCACAAAGGACGGAGCAATCAGGCGCGGCGTGCCCGGAATGTTAAAGGCCATGTAGGCGGGGTGGAAGAGCTGTGGCATGATCTTGCAGCCATACTCGTGGACGGCCGCGGCGAGCTTTTCCCAGCCGGGGATAAACGTATCGTCGTAGCAGCACATGTCACCCGGCAGATAGGTATAGGTAGGCTCGACCGTCACGACCTCGGTGATGATGAGGCCCACGCCGCCCTTGGCACGGGCACGGTAATGATCGACCAAATCGTCGGTCACATAGCCATGATCGGCCAGGTTGGTGGACACCGGCGGCATAAAGACGCGGTTCTTGACCTCGGTCGTACCGACCTTGATCGGGCTAAAGAGCATCGGGTAGGCGGATGACTCCATACAGGCTTCCTTTCGTTTAAGCCGCTCGGCGGCACTTGCAGACACCCCTATCGTATCAGTACCCGCCGCATTCGCGCTCGCTCGCACTCCCCACCTTCAATCCCGACCCTCAAAAAAAGTTGCGGTGGAATACGGAGTAGATGAGGCTTTTAACAGCCAAAATAGTCCGTATTTCACCGCAACTGATGGGCGGGGTGGAATTGAGGGCTCAGATAGTCAGTCATGCCCTCATCCGCCACTCCCTCACCTACAGCGCGCCGTCCAGCATAAGGTTCACCTTGAGCACGTTGACCGTGGGCTCGCCGAACACGCCGAGGAAACGGCCCTTGGTGCACGCGGCGATGATGTCGCGCACCTCGTCCTCACTTTTGCCCGTGGCCTTGGCAAGGCGCGGGACCTGGTACTCGGCGGCATCCGGAGAGATCTCCGGGTCGAGGCCGGACCCCGAACACGTCACCAGGTCGACGGGTACGGCGTCCATATCGGCATCGGGGTTGGCGGCGCGAATCTTCTCGACGCGCGCGTCCACAAGCTGCCGGTACTCCTCACTCGCCGGGGACAGGTTGGACGGGGCACCGTACGCCATGAGCTCGCCGTCTTCGCCTTCGACAATTGACATGTTCTGGATGCGGCCCCACATGTGGTCCTCATCCTCGAAGTTCTGGCCGATCAGCTCGGAGCCCACGATCTTGTCGTCGACCTTGATGAGCGAACCGTTCGCCTGATACGGGAACGCAACCTGGGCGATGCCGGTCACGACGAGCGTATAGCCCAGGCCGCAGACAACGGTAAACAGCGCGAACACGCCCAGTGCGCGCGATGCAACACCTTTGAACATACAAACCTCCACTTACATAATGCCGCAGAACGCGAGCAGCATGTCGATGAGCTTGATGAATACGAACGGGGCAACGATGCCGCCCAGACCCCACACGAGCAGGTTGTGGATCAGCAGCTGTCCGGACGGCACCTCGCGGTACTTAACGCCCTTCAGCGCGGCCGGGATCAGCGCGACGATAACGAGCGCGTTATAGATGATGGCCGAAAGAACCGCGGACAGCGGGCTTGCCAGACCGAGGATGTTGAGCGCGCCAAGGCCCGGGTAGATCGGCGAGAACAGGGCCGGGATGATAGCGAAGTACTTCGCCATGTCGTTGGCGACCGAGAAGGTCGTGAGCGAACCGCGGGTCATGAGCAGCTGCTTGCCGATACGCACGACCTCGATGAGCTTGGTGGGGCTGGAGTCGAGGTCGACCATATTGCCGGCCTCCTTGGCAGCCTGGGTGCCCGTGTTCATGGCCACGGCGACATCCGCCTGCGCCAGCGCCGGCGCGTCGTTGGTGCCGTCGCCGGTCATGGCGACCAGGTGGCCCTCACGCTGGAACTCGCGGATCTTCTCGAGCTTGCCCTCAGGGGTGGCCTCGGCCAGGAAGTCGTCAACGCCGGCCTCGGCGGCGATTGCCGCGGCGGTGAGCGGGTTGTCGCCCGTCACCATGATGGTCTTGATGCCCATCTTGCGCAGGTCGGCGAACTTCTCCTTAACGCCGGACTTGATGATGTCCTTGAGGTACACAACGCCCAGCACGCGGCAGTTCTTGGTCACGACCAGCGGGGTGCCGCCGGCCTTGGCGATGCGCTCGACGGCCTCGTCGCACTCCTGGGAGAACACGCCGCCGGCTGCCTCCACATAGGTGCGCACGGAATCGGCAGCGCCCTTGCGGATCTCATTGCCCTCGTAGTTCACACCGGACATGCGGGTCGCCGCGGTGAAGGGGATGAACTCCATACCCTTATCCTCGAGTGTGCGGCCGCGCAGACCGAACTGCTCCTTGGCGAGCACGACGATGGAACGGCCTTCGGGGGTCTCGTCGGCCAGCGAGGAAAGCTGGGCGGCATCGGCCAGCTCCGCGGGATCGATGCCGTCGACCGGGATGAACTCGGCGGCTTGGCGGTTACCCAGGGTGATGGTGCCGGTCTTGTCGAGCATGAGGATGTCGACGTCGCCGGCGGCCTCGATGGCGCGGCCGGACATGGCCAGCACGTTGGCCTCGTTCAGACGGCTCATGCCGGCGATGCCGATGGCGGAAAGAAGGGCGCCGATGGTAGTAGGAGCCAGGCACACGAGCAGCGCCACGAGCGTGGTCACGGCCGTGGGGTTGTCCATGTCGTTAAGACCGACCGAGAAGCAGGAGTAACAATACAGGGCCAGCGTGACCAGGATAAAGACGATGGAGAGGGCCACCAGGAAGATCTCCAGAGCGATCTCGTTAGGGGTCTTCTTGCGCGCGGCACCCTCGACCATCGCGATCATTTTGTCCAGGAAGCTCTGGCCGGGCTCACTGGAGATCTTGACGATGATCCAGTCGGACAGCACCGTGGTACCGCCGGTAACGGCAGAGCGGTCGCCGCCGGCCTCGCGGACCACGGGGGCGGACTCGCCGGTGATGGCGGACTCGTCAACGGAAGCAGCACCCTCGATGACGTCGCCGTCGCCGGGAATCTGCTCGCCGGCGCGTACGATCACCAGGTCGCCGCGCGTGAGCTCGGTGCCGGGAACGACGGTGAAGTGCTCCTTGTCCTCAACGGACTCGATGCGATGGGCCTCGACATCCTTCTTGGCCGCACGCAGGGAATCGGCCTGGGCCTTACCGCGGCCCTCGGCAAGCGCCTCGGCGAAGTTCGAGAACAGGTCGGTAAGCCACAGGATGACCGCGATGGCGACCACATAGTAGGTGGGCACACCCGCGTCCTGCACACCGAAAATGGAAGCGACGGCCAGGACGGAGGTCATGACGGCGGAAAGCCACACCAGGAACATGACCGGGTTTTGAATCTGGACGCGAGGATCCAGCTTGGCAAACGAGTCGCGGACCGCGCGGCCCATCATGTCTTTTTGCATAGTCATAAATCTGCGCCCTCCTTTACGCAATCATCTGGAAGAACTCGGCAACGGGGCCAAGCGCCAGGGCCGGGAAGAAGCTCAGGGCACCGATCAGCAGAACGATGAACACGAGCAGGAATACGAACATGCCGTTGGTGGTAGACAGGGTACCGGCGCTCTCGGCGACCTTGCCCTTCTTGGCCAGCGAGCCGGCGATAGCCAGCGTACCGATGATGGGCATGAAGCGGGCGAACAGCATCTCGAGGCCGAGCATGACGTTGATCCAGGGAATGTTGCAGTTCATGCCTGCAAACGCCGAGCCGTTGTTGCCGCCGCATGAGGTGAAGGCATACAGCGCCTCGGAGAAGCCGTGCGCGCCACCATTGTTGAGCTGGTCGGCAAGACCGGGCACCATGCAGGCGATGGCCGAGCACACCAGAACGGCAAACGGAGTTGCCAAGCACAGGACAACTGCCCAGCGCATCTCGCCCGGCTCGATCTTCTTGCCCAGGAACTCAGGCGTGCGTCCGACCATGAGGCCGGCGATGAACACTGTGAGGATGGCGAAGCCGATCATGCCGTACAGGCCGCAGCCCACGCCGCCGAAGACGACCTCGCCCAGAGCAATCTGGAGCATCTGGACAAAACCGCCCAGCGGGGTGTAGGAGTCGTGCATGGAGTTAACCGAGCCGTTGGAAGCAGCCGTCGTGAAAGCGGACCAGGTAGAAGAGGAGGCGATACCGAAACGGCTCTCCTTGCCCTCCATGTTGCCGCCGGCCTGGCCGTCGGTCATCTCGATATTGACCGCTCCGCCATCGGCCAGCTGCGGGGTGCTCGCATGCTCGTTGACGGCGATGATGCCGGTGAAGATCACCAGCAGGATGAACATGGCGGCAAAGATGGCCTTGCCCTGCTTGGTGTTCTTGACGCCGATACCGAAGGCGAAGCAACAGGCGGCCGGGATCAGCAGCAGGCTGGTCATCTCGATGATGTTGGTGAAGGCACTGGGGTTCTCATACGGATGGGCGGAGTTCACGCCGAAGAAGCCGCCGCCGTTGGTGCCGGACTGCTTGATGGCGACCTGAGGAGCTGCGGGACCCTGGGGCAGGAACTGCTCGGTGACCACGCGCGCGCCCTCGACAACCTTGCCGTCGACCTTGACCGTGTCGCCCTCAATCTGGGCGCCGTCGATGACGCTCCAGCCGCCGTCTGCATTAGGCTGAACAGCGACGGGTTCTACGAGCTCAGCCTTCTGAGCTGGCTGGAAGTTGGAGATGACGCCACCGGCAGCCAGGCAGATGCCGAACACGAGGTTCAGCGGGATGAGCACATACAGGACGGTGCGGGTGAGGTCGACCCAGAAGGAACCCAGACCCTGCTCCTTGACCTGACGGAAGCCGCGGATCAGCGCGAACATGACCGCGATACCGGTGCCAGCGGAAACGAAGTTCTGCACAGTGAGACCCATGAACTGCACAAGGTAGGACAGGGTGGTCTCACCGGAGTAGGACTGCCAGTTGGTGTTGGTTATGAAGGAAGCAGCCGTATTGAACGACAGGTCCCATGACACACCCGGCAGGTGCTGGGGATTGCCTGGCAAGAAGGACTGAAGCGCCTGGAGTGCCACAAGAGTCACGAGGCCGATCCCCGAAAAGACCAGCACGCTCGCCAGATAGCGCCTACACCCCATCTGTTCTGCCGCGTCGATGCGAAGCAGACGATAGACGCCACGCTCCACAGGAGCAATCACAGGCGACAGGAACGTATGCTCACCATCCATGATATGGGCCATGAACCGACCGAGCGGAACGGCCAGGACGACGAGTACGGCAAAGTACAAGATGTACTGAATCGCAGCGTCCATAGTTTACGAATCACTCCTCATCAGAATGTAGATGTAATAGATAAGAAGTCCAATGCAGACGACTCCGATGATGGGAATGAGGATGTCCATTTACCGCCCCTTTCACACGCGGTCCGATGTCTCGGACGCCTGCCCTCGCAAGCGTCTGGGGACAGTAAACGCTTCTAGGGATTAAAGAGGCGTGAGGGCCGGGGCTCACGTCCTTAAGATGCCGTAAAGATGCAGGTAGAAAGCACTATTGCAGCTGCAGTGCGCCTATACTCGACCTCGCGAGCATACAGTGGTGTCTTCACCGCGTATGCACGCATGGACAACGCTTCAGAAAGGCTACGCTATGCAGCGCGACGCATCGGACACTCGCGTCAATCCAGACCTCATCCTCAAGGCAATTGAGAAAGACGAGGTCGCCGATGACACTCGAACCAGCCGGGGACACCTCAAGATTTTCTTTGGCTACGCTGCTGGCACAGGCAAAACCTATGCGATGCTTCAAGCCGCCCACGCCGCCAAGCGGCGAGGTGTCGACGTCGTCGCGGGATACATCGAGCCGCACGAACGTCCGGCAACTGCCCATCTTGCACAAGGGCTTGAGAACGTGCCCTGTAAACTCATCGAGCACAACGGCATTGCGCTCAGCGAGTTCGATCTAGATGCGGCTATCGAGCGCGCCCCTCAGCTCATCCTTGTCGACGAGCTCGCCCATACGAATGCGCCGGGGTCTCGCCACGACAAACGCTATCAAGACGTCGAGGAACTTCTACATGCGGGCATCGACGTCTATACGACCGTGAACGTTCAGCATATCGAGAGCCTAAACGACATGGTTGCATCCATCACCGGCGTTGTCGTGAGCGAACGAATCCCCGACCGTATCTTCGATGATGCCGACCAGGTCGAGCTCGTCGACATAGAGCCCGAAGACCTACTTGAGCGCCTTCGCGCCGGCCTCGTCTACCGTCCCGCACAAGCCGACCGAGCGCAACAGCATTTTTTTACCGTCGAGAACCTCACCGCACTCCGAGAAATCGCGCTGCGCCGCTGCGCCGATCGCACCGGTCACCTCACAGACGCCGCACGCGTGCTGGGAAACCGTGACTACTACACCAGGGAGCGTATCTTAGTCTGTGTCTCCCCGGCGCCGACCAATCCCCGCATCGTCCGTGCCGCCGCACGCATGGCGAAAGCGTTTCGCAGCGAGCTCGTCGCCCTGTTCGTAGAGAGCCCGCGCACGCAAGCCATGAGCGATGATGAGCGCGCCAAGCTTGCAGCCAATATCGCCCTAGCCGAGCAGCTCGGAGCACATATGGAAACCGTCTATGGCGACGACGTCGCGTTTCAGATCTCCGAGTTCGCGCGCCTGTCGGGTATTTCGAAGATCGTCATGGGGCGCACGGGCGAGCACAGCAGCGTCCGTCAGGCCCTCTTCGGCCGCAAATCTCTCGTAGAACAGCTCATAACATTCGCCCCGAATCTCGACATTTACATCATTCCAGACCAGTCGACTCCGCCCTCCCGACCCAAAGGACGCCGCCATGCGCTCGCCCTGCAGCCGCCCAGCAGCCGAAACGTGCTTCGCACGCTGGCCCTCTCTCTTGCCGCCACGGCGATCGGCACGGCTTTCCGCCATCTGGGATTTGCCGATTCCAGCATCATATCCCTCTATATCCTCACGGCCCTGCTGACCGCCGTCACCACGACGGGACGTATCTGCACAATCGTATCGAGCGTGCTCTCTGTAGTGCTTTACAACTTCTGCTTCGTCACGCCTCTGTTTTCGCTCGCCAGCTACGACCGAAGCTATCTGGTCACGTTCGGCATCATGTTCGCTACCGCTATGGTCGCCGGCGAGTTAACTGCGCGCATCGCCGACAACGCCCGTACATCCGCCGAGAACGCATTCAAAACGCGCGTACTCCTCGAAACGAACCAGCTCTTGCAGCAAGCCCATAGCGCGGAGGAGTGCGCCCGCGTCGCCATGAACCAACTCGTCAAACTGCTAAAACTCGACGTGGTCTTCTACCCCGCCGAACACGGCACGCTCGACAAGGCGCTCTATGAGTCCGCTGGCACCGAAAACCGATCCGCGTCGCTGCTCACCGACTACGAGCGCGCCGTTGCAACCTGGGCCTACACCAACAACAAGCGCGCGGGCGCAAGCACGCGGACCCTGCCTGAGGCGCGCTGTCTCTACCTCGCGGTTCGCACCGGCGACAAGGTATTCGGTGTCATCGGTATCGCCCTGGAGGGGCGCGAGATCGAAGCCTTCGAGCATTCGATCGTCCTATCTATCGTAGGTGAATGCGCCTTGGCGCTCGAAAGCGACCGAGCGGCGCAAGAGCGCGAAGAGGCTGCGGTCTTGGCGAAAAACGAGCAGCTGCGCGCCAACCTTTTGCGCTCCATCGGCCACGATTTGAGAACACCCCTCACGGCTATATCCGGATCTGCGGCAATCCTTCGGAAGAGCGACGAGAGGCTCAGCCTCGAACAACGCTGCGATCTTGCCGATGCCATCTACGATGACTCCCTCTGGCTTATCGATACCGTGGAGAACCTCCTCGCCATCACACGCGTCGAGGACGGCACCATTCGCCTCAACCTCACATCCGAGCTCATCGACGAGGTCATCGAGGCCGCCCTCAGCCATGTCGCCCAAGCATCGCATGGACATGCCGTCACCATCGAGCACACTGACGACATCCTGCTGGTACGCGTCGACGTCCATCTCATCATGCAGGTGCTTACGAATCTCATCATGAACGCCTTCAAATACACGCCCGAGGACTCGACTGTCACCGTCAGCGCACGTCGCGAGGGCGCGTTCGTCGTGGTGGACGTCGCAGACGATGGGCCGGGTGTGGCAGACTGCGACAAGCCTCATATCTTTGAGCGCTTCTTTACCTCAGGCAATACGCGGCCCGTGGATTCGCGTCGAAGCATCGGCCTTGGGCTGTCGCTCTGCCGCTCCATCGTGGAGGCGCATGGCGGCGTCATCGAAGTTCGCGACAACCACCCCCATGGGGCCGTCTTCCGTTTTACCCTGCCCGCTGAGGAGATCGAGATTCATGAATAATGCCGCTAAGCCACGCATCCTCCTGGTCGAAGATGACCTGACCGTTCAAAACCTCGTTTCGACCGCGCTTGACCTCCACGGCTATGTCGTGAGCAAGGTTTGCAACGGCCAGGCCGCCATCATGGATGCGGTGTCGCACGGCCCCAGCCTCATCATGCTCGACCTCGGCCTTCCCGACATTGACGGTATCGAGGTCATCACGAAGATCCGAAGCTGGTCGGCAGTCCCCATTATCGTCATTTCAGCGCGCACCGAAGATTCCGACAAGATTGCAGCACTTGACGCAGGGGCAGACGACTACCTCACCAAGCCCTTTTCTGTGGATGAGTTGCTCGCGCGCGTCCGTGCGAATTTGAGGCGCTCCTCGATGGCGTCGAGCGAGTCGACAGAAGCGAGCACGTTTGACAACGGTCCGCTGCATATCGACTACGCCGCGGGATACGCGACGAAAGACGGACGCGAGCTCTCGCTCACCCCAACCGAGTACAAATTGCTCGTCCTTCTGGCGAAAAACGTCGACAAGGTGCTCACCCACACCTTCATCACCCACGAGATATGGGGCACGAGCTGGGACAGCGATCTGGCGAGCCTGCGCGTGTTCATGCGCACCCTGCGCAAGAAGATCGAGGCAGACCCCTCTCACCCCAAGATGATTCAGACGCACATGGGTGTCGGGTACCGCATGCAGCGTCTCTAGCCCACTCCACAAAAAGTTGCGGTGGAATACGGAGTAGATAAGGCCTTTGACAGCCAAAACAGTCCGTATTTCACCGCAACTGATTTAACGATACCCCAAAAATACTCTTCGACTCGCCGTGCTCTCCCTCAAATGCACAAAGCGCCCCGCGAACGGATGCCCGCGGAGCGCTTGAATGTCCGGACCTTATTTGATACCGCGGCCCAAGTCTTCGGCGATTTTGTCCACGCCCTTAAGCGCGGCACACGTCTTTTTGTTGGAGCAATGCCCCGTGCAAACGCCACCCTGAGCGCAGTCGGCGCAGGTGCCCTTGCGGTAGATGCGCACGCACACGGCGACAAACGCAATACCGATAACAGCCAGTACAACAATATCGATAGGTGCCATAGCAAGCCTCCTCTAGTTAACCATCACTTACTTTACCCCATTCTCCACCTACCAAAAAGGGACAGGTTTATTTTGGTCGGTTTTATCTGCGGAAACGCCACATCTCTCCCATCAAAAAAGCCCGAGTATCACTGAGACACCCGGGCTCGTGGAAAGGGGTTGATACTTATTCGGACTTAGGCGGAAACTGCAGCGGAAGCAGTGTTGGTCTCGTCCTCGTCGGTCCAAGCGTGCTTGGGCATAGGACGGAAAATCTGGAAGAGCATCGCGACCAGCAGCACGATAGCCACAACCGTCCAGAAGCCAAACTGCCCAAGGACAAGCAGGTTATAGAACTGGTTGATGAACAGGCCGATGACCCAAGCGAAGGCGCACTCGTAACCGATGGCAATCGCGGTCCATTTGCCGGAGTCCATCTGGTTGCGGATGGTGCCCATGGCGGCAAAGCACGGAGCGCACAGCAGGTTGAACGCGCCAAAGGCAACGCAAGCGCCCATGGTCGGGAACATGCCGGCGAACGCGGTCCACAGGCTCGGGTCGGTCTCGGCGGCATCGGCAACGGACAGCAGCGAACCGGCGGTGGCGACGACGTTCTCCTTAGCGACAAGGCCAGAGACAGTCAGCGCGGTGGCCTGCCAGGTGCTAAAGCCGAGCGGGGCGAAGATCCAGGCAACCAGGTTGCCCAACATAGCGAGCACGGAGTAGTCCATAAACTCCTCGGGGATGCCGTCCATCGCAGGCAGGAAGCCAAAGGAACCGTTGTAGCTACCAAAGTTGGAGAGGAACCAAACGACGACGGTGGAGGCGAAGATGACCGTGCCGGCCTTCTTGATAAAGGCCCAGCAGCGCTCCCACACGTGCAGCGCCCAAGAGCGGATCGCCGGGAAGTGGTAGGCAGGAAGCTCCATAACGAACGGCGTCGGGCGGCCGGCGAAGAGCTTGGTCTTCTTGAGCATGAGGCCCGAGGCGATGACGGCAAAGACGCCCAGGAAGTAGAAGAGCGGGCTGATCCACGCGGCGGTGGTAGAAGAATCGCCGATGATGGAACCCATGAGCAGGGCGATGATCGGCAGCTTGGCGCCACAGGGAATAAACGTGGTGGTCATGACCGTCATACGGCGGTCCTTCTCGTTCTCGATGGTCTTGGTGGCCATAACGCCGGGGACGCCGCAGCCCGAGGACACGAGCATGGGGATAAAGGACTTACCGGACAGGCCAAAGCGGCGGAACACGCGGTCCATGATGAAGGCGACGCGGGCCATATAGCCGCAGTCCTCCAGGAAGGACAGCATGACGAACAGCAGGAACATCTGCGGGACAAAGCCGAAGATGGCACCCAGGCCGCCGACGATACCGTCGCAGACCAGCGAATCGACCAGGCCACCGTCCTCGGTGCCGCCCGCCACAAGGGCGTCGTGCACCACGGTGGTGATACCCGGGACATAGGGGCCGTACTGCGCCGGGTCGACCGAATCGGCAGCATCGCCCGCTGCCTCGACGGCCGCATCGTAGGCGTCGCGGCCCTGACCGAGCACATACCAACCGTCGGTACCGAAGAGCTGGTCGTTGGTGAAGTCGGTCACCGTGCCACCCAAGGTGGAAACGGCGATGTAGTACACGCAGAACATGATGACCACAAAGATCGGCAGGCCCAGGATACGGTTGGTAACCACGCGGTCGATCTTCTCGGAGGTGCTCATCTTTGCCGGAGCCTTGGTGAGGCACTCGTCAATGATGTGGGCAATCACGCCGTAGCGCTCGCCGGTGATGATGGACTCGGCATCGTCGTCGCAGTCCTGCTCACACTGGGCGACCAGCTCCTCCACGCGAGCGGCCTTCTCCTTGGTGAGGTTGATGAGCTTGCAGGCGTCCACGTCGCGCTCAAACAGCTTGACAGCGTAGTAGCGGCGCTTGTTGGCGGGAACGCTCGCCGGAAGGTTATTCTCGATATGCGTCAGAACGTCCTCGATGGAGGAGTCGAACTTGTGCTCCGGCACCTGGCCCTTAGAAGCAGCGGACTTCTTGACCTGCTCGAAGAGCTCCTTGATGCCCTTGTTCTTAAGAGCCGAGATCATCATGACCGGGCAGCCGAGCTTCTTGGAGAGCTTGTCCGTGTCGATCTTATCGCCGTTCTTCTCGACCAGGTCGGCCATGTTGAGGGCAACGACCACGGGCAGGCCGGTCTCGATAACCTGAAGCGCCAGGTACAGGTTACGCTCGAGGTTGGTGGCATCGACGACTTGGACGACAACATCGGGCTCGCCGCTCATGAGGTAATCGCGCGAGCATTGCTCCTCGGGGCTGTAAGGGGAAAGCGAGTAGATGCCAGGGAGGTCCGTGATGGTAACGTTCTTGTCGCTTAGGAGCTTGGCTTCCTTTTTCTCAACCGTGACGCCGGGCCAGTTGCCAACGTAGCCGTTGGCGCCGGTGATCAGGTTGAAAAGCGTGGTCTTGCCGCAGTTGGGGTTACCCGCCAGCGCGACATGGATCTGAGAATCCGCCATTCAATCCTTCTTCCTTGTGTGCCTGCGCTGCTTTCTCCGCGCAGGCTGGATAATGTGCTTCAAAGATGCTGCATTAAGTTAGAAAAACCTAACTTTATCTGCAGAAATATACGTCGTGAGCCCTTACTGGACCTCGACGACGGCGGCCTCCTCCTTGCGGATGGAAAGCTCGTAGCCGCGCACGTTGATCTCGACCGGATCACCGAGCGGCGCGACCTTCACGACCTTGAACGAAGTGCCCTTGATGAGCCCCAGGTCCATAAGGTGGCGGCGAAGCGCACCCTCACCGTGAAGCTTGACGATGGTAGAGCTCTCGCCCACCTTAACGTCACCCAACGTCTTCATCCTCTTGTCCCCCTTTCGGTTTTTATGAAATGCTGCAGACTAACCGACGGTCATGATGTGCATGGCAACCTTGGAATCGATACCAAAGCGTGCGCCCAGCACGGTGACGATGATATTGGCGCCACTCGAGCTCACCACGTGGATTTCGTTGCCCTCGACAAAGCCGAGGTCCTTGAGGTGGTGTTTCATGTCCTCATTGCCCTTTACACGGGACACGCGCACGGTTTCGCCCGCTTTTACCATCGAAAGCGGCATTGCCGGCATCTGCGGTCCGCAAGACATGACTGGGCTCCTAACATCGATTCGTCCTCCACATCGGCGCAGTAAAAGTTAACCACGTCTATGTTCGCTTTAGTAAACTAACACGTGGTTAACTTTTTGGAAAGGGTCCCCATTCAGATTTCGAAAAAGTTTCCTATACGAAACAAAGGCGCCGCAAAGACTGTCTCTTTGCGGCGCCTTGCCATACCAATTGATGCAACAGAGGGGACTGCCCCTTTGTCACATTGTTGAGGTTAGAGCGAGAGGTTTCTGATCGACGTAACGCAGGAGGCCTCATCTACGCCCGAAACGCGGAAGATGATGTCCTCGCCGCACTCGCCGTAGAGAGCCATGAGTCCCATGACATCGCGGCCATCCGTGTGGCGATCGCCGATGCTGACTGACACGTTGCTACGATGCTTGGCAATGATGTCATAGAGCAATGCAACCGGGCGGGCATGTAGTCCCAACGGATCTTTAATCGTCTTTGTAAACTCGACCATGTCCCCTCCCGCGACATCGCACATCGGCCGGCAAAACCCAGCCACGTGGTAGTTATTGTAGCGTTAGATGCTTCTCGAGAGCTCCTCTGAACACCTCGTGGTCAAAAAGTGGCAAATATGAGTACTGTCACCAATTTAGTAGCAGCAAAATCGAAAGCAAATTGCCAACTTTGAGCGATTTGAAGAGGTTGAAAGCCGTCAAACGCCCTTTAAAGGGGGCTAGATAAATTGATTATGAGCCCATTTTCGCTCAGAGCAGGCCGAAAAATATGACACCTCTTTTGCAACATTACTCATATTTGGCATTTTTTGACCACAGGGTCCAAAACATGTCTCAAAACACAAAAGGAGGGGCCCGAAGGGCCCCTCCTTAGGAAAGGGAATCAAGTTGTTCCTCAGCTGTGAATAAATCCCAGCTTCTACTCCATCATGTCGAGAACAGACGGACGCAGCTCGCTCTCGGCAGCCTCGGGATCGGTCTCGCGCAGACGGTTGATATAGCGGTTGTACCACATCACGGCAAGGCCCAGGAAGACAACCACACCGCCAACGTTGTAGACCAGCGTCAGCCACAGCGGCTGATCGAGCGGAATGGTGCCGCAGATAAGCACGAAGCAGAAGACCACAAGCAGGAATGCGGCAACGACCAGGCCAAAGCTGCGCGAGCCCATGCGGAAGTCACGGGGAGCGGCGTCGAAGTTCTTGCGCAGCATAAAGTAGGCAAGCAGAATCAGCAGCGGCGGGAGCAGAGCGGTGGCAGCCGTCATGTTGGTGACGATCATGAGCAGGTCGTCGAGGTTGCCGGAGCCCAGGGCCGGGATGATCAGGATGGGGACGACGATGGCGAACTGCAGCCAAGCAGCGCGGGCAGGAATGCCGTGCTCATTGAGCTCGACGATCTTGCTACCAAAGACGCCCTTGGGAATCTCGGTGAAGAACACCTTGATGGGAGCGGAGGTCCACATCATGAGGGAGCCCAGCGTAGCGGCGAGAAGGATCAAGCCGATGGCGCGCGTAGACACTTCCATGGGAATGCCAAAGTGGGCAAAGACAGCGCCGAATACGTCGAAGATACCGGTGGAGATGGCAACGCCGCCCTCGGGGATGAACAGGTTAACCAGCAGCGAAGCGCCTGCATACAGAAGGCCGATGGTCAGGCCGGCGATAACGACGGTGCGCACGAAGGCCTTGACGCCACCCTTAAGGTCGTTAAGGAACACGCCGACAGACTCAGCGCCGCCAACGCCCTGGATGATCCAGGCAAGCGTACCGAAGAAGCCCCACGCAGTTGCGAAGTTGCTCATGTCGGGAGCCATGTTAGCGGGAGTAGGAGCCGTAGCGAACTCAACGCCGCCAAAGGCAGCAGCCAGGGACAGCAGGATGAACACGGCGGTCAGGCCGAGAGCCGCGGTCGAACCGAAGGAGGAAATGGAGCCGATCCACTTAGCGCCCTTGGTCGAAACCCACGTGGCGATAGCAAAGACGACGATCTCGATAATGGTGATCCACAGCTGCGAAAGCTCGGCGTTGGCACCAAAGAACACGTAGCTCGCGTAGATGATGACGTTGGGCAGGACGGACGCAAAGAAGAACAGGTTAACAAACCAGTAGCTAAATGCCGTCAGGAACGCCCAGCGACCACCCATCGAGGTCTTAACCCATGCGTACACGCCAGACTCGGAGTCCTTGTTGAGGCCGACGAACTCGGCGGTAACCAGGGTATAGGGGACAAAGTACAAAAGCGTGGCGAAGAAGAACGACGGCGCAGCTGCCAAGCCGATGGCCGCGTTGTTATTGATGATGTTCTTGATACCGAACACGGCGGCGACCGTCATGCCCAGCAGAGCGAACGAACCAATCGTTCCTCGTTTTTCAGAGCTCATAAGCCCTCCCAATCATCTGTTAAATGTCATCTAAAACCGTCCGAGCTGCAAGTGCAAACACGGACGGCGCACCTGCTAAGGGGAATGGGGAAAAGGGAGTCAACAAAGCCATCCCCCTTAACGGCGCGAAGCAAACGTCCAGGCGGACGAATACTACTTGTTGGGGAAGGAATAACCTTCGACTGTCACGTGCAGTACCACGACGCGGGGATCCGCGGCATCGGCCACGACACGGTAGGCCTCGTCAATTTCGACGACGGCAACGCCGCCGGCGGGAATCGTCACGGTCTCCCCCGTACCCTCAAAGCGCTCGCGATCATCGATATCGCTGTAGGCGCGGGTGCAGGTGAGGCCTGCCTTGGGGGCAACCTCGACAGTCAGGTCGCCGTCGAGCGGGGCGAGCACGGCATGATAGCGACGGTGACCGACCAGATCGGCGGTAGCCGCCTCGTGGGCGTTCACCCACCAATACACCAGCGAGTCGCCGATGGAGTACGCCACATCGTGCTGCAGTTCAGAAACGCCGTCGAGCGCCTGTCCGGTACGCATCCACTTCTTGACGGAATTCATCTGAGCGTCGAAATCGGCGCGCGAGTTAAAGACATGCATGACTTATGCCTCCTTAATGGGTGCCAGTACCTGAGCCAGATCGGCAGACGTCAGCGGTCGCAGGGACACCTCAAAGCTGAAGCTCTCAAAACGGGTGCGATAGGAATCGAGCACCTCGGAACCCCAAGAGTTCGAACCAAGGCCGAGCAGCTGGTCGTTGATGTTGACCGTAACCGTGTCGCCCTTGACAAGGTCGTAGACGTGCTTGGCGTTATCGATGGCCTCGCAGCTATAGGGCCATGCCGAGAACGAGAACGGATTGGAGGCAGCGTCAGCCGGACGCGTCACCAGCACGCCGTCACCGTGGCTAGAGCGCAGGGCAACCCAGCGGGTACCCTCGCGGTTGGCACAATCCTGGGGCATGACATACGGCGTGAACATGTCGTCGACCGTAGTGCGGTAATGACCGACCGGGTTGGCGCGCAGCGAGTCCGGATAGTTCTCGCCCGGGCCGTGGCCATACCACTCGACGGCACGATCGCAACCGGGGACCTCAAAGGAGATGCCGATGCGCGGGATGATATCCGAGTAATCGCCGTAGGGCTCGCCGGAAACCTTGAGGTCGACGCGACCGCTCGGAAGCACGGTGTAGACAAGCTCGACGCGCATGCCGAACGCACGGACGGGAGGAGCAATGCGTTGGCTCACGGTAACGGCGACCGCATTGCCGTCCTGCTTCCAAGAAACCTTGCGGGTGGACGTCTGCATTACATCGATGAAGTTGTCCTTCCACAGGGAGTCGTACTCCTGGGCGTGGTTGTCGACGAGCGGATGCCAAAAACCAACCTGGGGGCCAGAGGCCATGACGTCGCGGCCGGATGCCTTCCACTCGCTCACGGTGCCGTTTACCTTGCTGAAGGTCAGCTCGCCGTTGAGGGAGTGAATGCGAATCTCCTGCTCGGTCTCCTCGACCGTAAGCTCAGGACGAGTGGGGGCCGCAATGGCCGGCGCCGGATGGTTTGCGATGGCAAACTGGTTTGCGCCCAGTTGGAACATCGGCTCGCACCAGACGTGAGCGGCCATGGTGTAGGCGCGCACAGTCAGCAGGGTCTCGCCTACCGCGGCCTCGTGAATCACCAGCGGAAGCTGGACGGACTCACCGGGGGCAACCGCACCGGGCATGAGCGTCTTGCGGCAGACCACGTCGCCGTCCACCAGGGTCTCCGCCGACAGGCAAACATCCTCGAGGGTGGTAAACCAGCGCTTGTTGGTGACAGTCAGCTCGCCCGCCTCGGCGTCATAAGCCATGCGAACCGGGCAGATGACCTGGCCGTACTCGGTAAGGCCCGGGCTCGGCTGCTGCCAGGGGAACACCATGCCATCGATGCAGAAGTTGCTGTTGTTGGGGTAATCGCCGTTGTCGCCGCCATACATGTCGTAGGCAACGCCGTCCTCGGTCACAGCAGCCAAGCCGTGGTCGCACCATTCCCAAATGAACTGGCCCTGGATGCAATCCCAGCGATCGAAGACCTCCTGGTACTCGGACAGGCCTCCGGGGCCATTGCCCATGGAGTGACCGTACTCGCAGTTGATGCGCGGCTTGGGGAACGGATGTTCACCAAAGTCGTTCATCTGCGACACGCGGGAGTACATGGTGGAGATAACGTCGACGGTATCGGCGTTGCGGTCCTCCTCGTAGTGGACCGGACGACCATCGAGCTCGTGAGCCTTGGCATACATTGCACGGATGTTGCAGCCATAGCCGCTCTCGTTGCCCATCGACCACATAATGATGCAGGCGTGGTTGCGCTCCTGCATCACCAGGCGCTCAATGCGGTCGACGTAGGCCGGCTCCCATGCCGGGTCGTCGGTGACCAGGGCGATATTGCCGATATTCTCGAAGCCGTGGCTCTCCATATCGGTCTCGGCGACCAGCATGATGCCGTACTCGTCGCACAGCTCGTAGAAGCGCGGGTCGTTGGCATAGTGAGAGGTGCGCACCGCGTTGATGTTGTGCTGCTTCATGAGCTCCAGGTCGCGGCGCATGCGATCGAGGCCCACGGCGCGGCCCTTGTGATCGTCGTGATCGTGGCGGTTGACGCCATGCATCTTAAAGTAAGTGCTGTTGAGGTAGATATGATTGCCCTCGACCGTCACCTCGGCAAGACCCTGGCGATGCGGGACGTACTCGCTCACCTTGTCGCCGTCGTAGACCTCAAACGTAAGGTCGTAGAGGAAGGGGTCCTCGGGATTCCAGAAGTGGGCATCGGTCACGCTGCACTCGGCATGGCCGTCGACGCACTCACCCGTAGCCACCACGTTCTCGCCATCGCTGAGCGTATACACAACGCGGGTAGCGCCCTCGGCCACCGTATCGAGCGTAATCAGAGCGGTATCGCCCTCGCGGTGCGTGCGGAACCTAAAGTCGACCAGGTGCGCGGCGGGACGCTGCACAAGGTATACATCGCGGAAAATGCCCGAGGCCCACCACATATCCTGGTCCTCGATATAGCTGCCATCGCTGTACTGCAGGACCTTGACCGCAAACAGGTTGTCGCCCTCGACGAGCGCGTCGGTCACGTCGAACTCGGCAGACAGGCGCGAGCCCTTGGTCATGCCGATAAACTGGCCGTTGACGTACAGCTCGCCATAGCTCTCGATGCCGTCGAAGCGAATGATCTCGCGAGCGCCGGCGGGAACAGCGGGAAGATTGACGATGCGCTGGTAGACGCCCGTGGGGTCGTCGGAGGGAACGAACGGCTGGTCCACCGGGAACGGGAAACCCTCGTCGGTATAGGCAAGATTGCCATAGCCGTCCACCTGCCACAGGTGCGGAACCTCCACGTGATCCCACTCGGGCTTGTACGTGGAGAGTTCCTCGTTGGAGACGGCAGCGGGGCCCTCAAAGAGGCGGAACTGCCACGAGCCGGACAGCTGGACAAACCCGCGCGACAGCTCGCGGCTGTACGTTGCAGCGAGATCGGCGGTCTCATAACCCATAAAGTACGCATGGGGTGCCAGGCGGTTCCTATGGGTGAGCGCTTGGTTTTCCCAATCGTTAATGGTGTCCATGGTGATGCTCCTTCGTCATCGTAGTGATTCTTGTGCAACCGGTTGTCCTTATCTTACGGGCGATGCAAAAAACTGTGCAACCGGTTGTCCGCTGAACGGTCGATTTGGTCGGGTTAACGGTGCAACCGGTTGTACAACCGCGACACTTATGTCACCCTGAGTATCGAAACTCAGCGCAAGACATCGTTCTCAAGCTCGTAGGCAACCGCCACGCCCGCTGATATCTCACCCATACGAGACGTATTCAATTGCGGCTTGGTTGCAAAACGACACCGGTCACCGGATATCATGAACGCTGTTCAGGCGCACTATAGTAAGCTGTATCCGCACCAGCCCGTATCAGCGACAACATCGACCGCATTCTCCAGGAGACGCCATGACCCAACCAGTTCGCACCGCACCTACGCTTGCCGAGGTTGCCGCAGCTGCCGGCGTGTCGCGCTCCACGGCATCGCGCGCTCTCAACGATTCGCCCCGCATTAGCGAGGAAACCAAAAGGCGTGTCCGCGCGGCGGCCAAGGAAGTCAATTTTGTCCCCAACGCTCGTGGCCGAGCGCTCGCTGTCGGGCGCACGGAAATCATCGCCGTGCTCGTGACCGAGCCCCTAAGTGAACTCTTCAGCGACCCCACCTATAGCGAGTTTTTGAGCGGCATTACCGAGGAACTGTCGGAGTCGTCCTATCTGCCCGTTATCTTGCAGGCGTCTTCTACGCATGAGCGCAACCGCGCACGCGAGCACTTTGAGCGCCGCTCGTTCGACGCCGTGATCGACGTCTCCCCCTACAAGGGCAGCGAGCTGCTCGAGGTACTGTGCGAGCTGGGCGTACCCACCGTGTTGTGCGGCCAGCTCGAGGGCCACCCCTATCGCGATGTGTTCTCGACAGTCTACTCTGACGACGAAGAGGGCGGACGCTTTGCGGCACTCGCCATAAAGGATCGCGGGCGCAAAGATATCGTCGCCGTGTTGGGACCGCAAGACAACCCCGCTGTTGCCGACCGCCTGCGCGGCTACCGCGCCGTCTTGGGCGAAGACCTCCCAGACGCAAACGTTATCTATACCGGCTGGAACAGCGGAGACGGCTATCAGGCCATGCACCAGATTCTCGCGCGCGAGATCGCTTTCGATGGCGTGCTCTGCGGATCGGACCGTATCGCGGCTGGCGTCATCACCGCACTCAACGAGGCGGGCCTATCCGTTCCTGCGGACGTTTCTGTCGTCGGCTTCGACGATCACGAGATTGCGACGCGCTGCGTCCCCGCGCTCACGACCGTCCGCCAGCCCCTGCGCGAAGAAGGCCACATGGCCGCCAACATTGCGCTCGACATGGTCAAGGGTGCCGAGCCTACCACCTCCGTGATGCACATGCAGCTGATCCAGAGAGACTCGCTATAAGAAACTGGGGCAGGCTTTCTGCCAGACAGTTGTTGCGGAAAGCCTGCCCCGTTTTGAGCGCTCATTCTGGGGCACAGTTTCCGTTAGACAGCTCAACCGGAAACTGTGCCCCATTATTTTGCCGAATTCTGGGTCGCGCTTTCCCAGAGGACCCCCTTTGGGAAAGCGCGACCCGTTTTGGACGCAAATTCCGGGTCGTAGTTTCCGCGACGCCCGGTCATCCCATGCCCTCACGACCTCGGCGCATAAAAAACGAGGGAAGGCACGCGTCCTTCCCTCGTTACAGGCAATATGTAGCCGCTTCCCTACATCAGGCGCAGACTGACGTCCTTGAGCTGGGCACCGCTAACGGCACTCGGAGCGCCCGACATGAGGTCGGAGCCGCTGGCCGTCTTGGGGAACGCCATGACGTCGCGGATGGAGTCGGAACCGGTGAGCAGCATGCACACGCGGTCCAGGCCCAGAGCGAAACCGCCCATCGGGGGCGCACCAAACTTGAGGGCCTCCATGAGGAAGCCGAACTGAGACTCGGCACGCTCCTCGGTAAAGCCCAGGAGCTTGAGCATGGACATCTGCATCTCGGCGTTGTGGATACGCATACCGCCGCCGCCGGCCTCAAAGCCGTCCATGACAAAGTCGTAGGTGCAAGAACCGGCCGCCAACGGGTCGGCCTCGATCTTGGCGATGTCGGTCTCGGTCGGCAGGGTAAAGGGCTGATGCTCGGCAGCGTAGGCCTTGCGGTCCTCATCCCAGTGGAACAGCGGGAAGTTGACGACCCACAGGAAGTCGTGGCCCTCGCGCTTGATCTCGAGCGCGTTGGCCATGTGGGAACGCATGCCGCCCAGGATCTCGTCAGAGAGCAGGCGCGGGCCGGCGGCAAACATCACAAGGTCGCCGGGCTCGACGTCCATGCGCTCGCGCAGGGCTGCCATCTCCTCGTCCGAGAAGAACTTGACGATGGGGCTGTTGATAGAGCCGTCCTCGCGGAAGGCGATCCAAGCCAGGCCCTTGGCGCCAAACGTGGAAGCCACGCCGGCGAGCTTATCGATCTTGGCACGTGCCCAGGCACCGGCGCCCTTGGCGTTAATGGCCTTGACGGCAGAGCCCTCCTCGTTTGCGGCAGTCGCAAAGACCTTAAACTTGGAGTTGGCAAAGATGTCGGTCAGGTCGACCAGGTGCATGCCATAGCGGGTATCGGGCTTGTCGGAGCCATAGGTGTCCATGGCCTCCCAGTAGTCCATGCGACGCAGCGGCGTGGGCATCTCGACGCCCATGCGGCCGAAGGCGTCGGCCAGGACCTCCTCGAGCGCGCTCATGACGTCATTCTGGTCCACGAAGGACATCTCGATATCGACCTGGGTGAACTCGGGCTGACGGTCAGCACGCAGGTCCTCGTCGCGGAAGCACTTGGCAACCTGGTAGTAGCGCTCGACGCCACCGACCATGAGCAGCTGCTTCAGAAGCTGCGGAGACTGCGGCAGGGCGTAGAAGTTGCCCGGCTGAATACGGCTGGGAACGATGAAGTCGCGGGCGCCCTCGGGCGTGGACTTGAACAGGGAGGGCGTCTCGACCTCCATGAACTCACGGTTGTGCAGCGCCTCACGAATGGCAAAGGTAAAGTCGGAACGCAGCTTGAGGTTGGCCATCATCTCGGGACGACGGAGGTCCAGATAGCGATAGCGCAGACGGGTGTCCTCGCTGGTCTCGATGCCGTCCTCGATCTGGAACGGCGGGGTGACGGACGTGTTGAGCACCTCGGCGTGGTCGGTCAGGACCTCGATCTCGCCGGTCGCGAGCTTGGTGTTGGTGGTCTCCTCGCCACGAGAGCGCACGACGCCGTGGATCTTGATGGGCCACTCGGGACGCATGGTCTCGGCGATCTTAAAGGCGTCGCCGTCGGAGTGCTCGGGGTCGAAGGTGAGCTGCGTGATGCCCTCGCGGTCGCGAAGGTCGCAGAAAATAAGGCCGCCGTGGTCACGGCGACGGCTCACCCAACCGGTGAGGGTGACCTCTTCGCCCACGTTCTCGCGGCGAAGCTCGCCGCAGGTACGGGTGTGCATGGAATGCTCGTCGATGGGACGGGTCTGGCTCATACCAGTGATCCTCCTTTATGGATCTGTGCCGCCCCGTGTCGTTCCGGGCGGCGTCGTACAGATTTGCCCAGCCTGCGTAAACCGCGCAGCCAGACATGGCGTTCTATCTTATCGCACCCGCGTCGATGTGCCGCGAAAAAGTGGCTCCTGCCCAAAGACTTGACGGAGACGAAACAATTGACGCACCGCGGCCGTCGCTCAGGCTTGCGGCGTGCGACAATATCCCCCAATATAACTGCACTCGGAAAGGCCCGCCATGACTGCACGCCTCATCGTTATGGATATCGACTCCACGCTCATTAACCAGGAGGTCATCGACCTGTTGGGCGAGGAGGCCGGCGTGGGCGAGCAGGTAGCGCAGATCACCGAGCGCGCCATGCGCGGCGAACTCGACTTTAAGCAGGCGCTCGAGGAGCGCGTGGGGCTGCTTGCCGGCCTGGACGAGAGTGTGTTCGAGCGCACCTTTGAGCACGTGACGTTTACCCCCGGCGCGCTGGAGCTTGTGCGCTCGGCGCACAGCAAGGGCTGGAAGGTCGGCGTGGTAAGCGGCGGCTTTCACGAGGTCGCCGATAAGATCGTGGCCGCCGCGGGCATCGACTTTTGCCTCGCGAACCGCTTGGAGGTCGTGGACGGCAAGCTCACCGGTAAGCTGGCGGCAGACATCGTGACCAAGGAGTCCAAGCTCATCCAGCTACTGGACTGGGCGGTTGAGTGCGGTGTCGATATGGCCAATACCGTCGCGATCGGCGACGGCGCCAACGATATCCCCATGATTCAGGCCGCGGGCACGGGCATCGCGTTTTGTGCCAAGCCCAAGACGCGCGAGGCCGCCCCGTTTGCCATCGACGAGCGCAACCTGATGCTCGCCATGGACATCATCCTGCGCGACTAGCCGATCCGTCTAACAATTGAATCAGTCTGTCCTATAGTTTCCGAACAATTTTGTCTTAGTGTTCGGAAACATACCCTTTGAGTGCTAGACTTTGCGCCGTCGAAGGGAACATATATGGATAAGCAAGATCTTGAGCAATTGCTGAGCGATGTTGCCGGCGGAGCAGTCACCCCGGCAGTCGCCCTCACGCGCATCCAAACGGCGCCAACCGCCGATCTGGGTTTTGCACAGCTCGATCTTTCGCGCGGAGTGCGCCAGGGAGCCGGCGAGGTTGTCTACGGTGCCGGTAAAACCGCCGAGCAAATTGCCGCCATTATCGAAGCGCTGCGCGATGCCGGCCAGGAGCGCATCCTGGTCACGCGCCTGGATGCCGAAAAAGCAGCCCGTACCTCGGAGCTCCTCGACAACGGCATCGACCTGGGATATGTCCCGGACGCACAGCTCGCCCTCGTGGGCGGCAAGCCCTCCCCTACCGGCAACGGACGCATCGTCGTCGCCTGCGCCGGCACGAGCGACTTACCCGTCGCCGAAGAAGCCGCGTTGACGGCCGAGTTCTATGGCAACGAGGTCGACCGCCTCTACGACGTAGGTGTCGCCGGCCTGCACCGCCTGCTCGCGCATGCCGAGGAACTTGCCCAGGCGCAGGTGGTCATCGCCATCGCCGGCATGGAGGGCGCGCTGGCGAGCGTTATCGGCGGTCTGGTGAGCTGTCCGGTCATCGCCGTTCCCACCAGCGTTGGCTACGGCGCAAGTTTTGGTGGCGTAGCTGCACTGCTCGCCATGCTCAACTCCTGTGCCAGCGGCGTTTCGGTCGTCAATATCGACAACGGCTTTGGCGCCGCCTACCAGGCAAGTCTTATCAATCATCTGAGCGCCGGCACACCCCGCGCCCGCTAAGGAGCATTCCATGTCCAATCATCAGCACACGCTTATCATCGACGGCACCTCGGGCATCAGCGGCGACATGACTGTCGCGGCCCTGCTCGACCTGGGCGCCAGCGAGGAGCACCTGCGCGAACAGCTCGCCGCACTGCCGGTCGACGGCTTTACGATTGCCGTCACGCGTGCAAACAAGCATGGCATCGACGCCTGCGACTTTGACGTTCAGCTTGCAGAGGAGCTCGAGAACCACGATCACGATATGGCCTGGCTCTACGGCAACGAAGCGGCTGCCGAGCACACACATGAGCACGAGCACCACCATCATGGCCATGGCGAGCACGAACACGAGCACACACACGACCATGACCATGAGGCCCACGGCCATGGTCACGAGGGTCACCATCATGCCCACCACCATCACCACCGTTCTTTGGCGGACGTCACCGCCATCATCGACGGCTCGCAGCTAAGCGATGGCGCCAAGCGTCGCGCCCTCGCCATTTTTTCCGTACTCGCCGCCGCCGAGGCCAAGGCTCACGGCAAAACGCCCGAGACCGTCATGTTCCACGAGGTGGGCGCCGTCGACTCCATCGTCGACGTCTGCTCTGTCGCCATCTGCCTCGATGACCTAGGTATTGAGGACATCGTGGTCGAGTCGCTCTCCGAAGGCCACGGAACCATTCGCTGCGCCCACGGCCTTATGCCCATTCCCGTCCCCGCTGTCGTCAACCTGTGCCAGGCGGGCAATATCGCCCTCACGCCCGCACCGGTCGCCGGCGAGCTCGTGACGCCCACGGGCGCCGCCATCGTCACCGCGCTGCGTACGTCCGACCAACTGCCCTCACGCTACCGCATCGAGGCCGTCGGCTACGGTGCCGGTAAGCGCCCCTACGAGGGCTGCTCCGGCACGCTCCGCTGCCTGCTCGTCCACGTGGACGCATAGCCATGGATGCCCGCAAAGAAAAAAGCCGCGCTGCTATTGTCACGGCGTTTTCCGAGCTCCTTCGCGAGGAGGACTACGGCAAGATCACCGTCGGCGACATCATCGCGCGCGCTCACGTAGGCCGCGCGACATTCTACGGCCTCTTTAAGAGCAAAGACGACCTACTTTCTGAGCTCGTGAGCGATATCTGCACCCACGCCCTCGATGACGATGGCACACCGCTCGACGACCCACTCGTGCAGATCGAGCATATTCTCAACAATCTCTGGGAGCGTCGCCAGGGCGTCCGAGCCCTCGTAGCCGGCGCCGGCTCACGCGTCTTCGCCGACTGTTTACGCAAGACCATCATGTCACGAGCAGCCGAAACCGTCCCCGCCGACCCCACAGGCCCCGCTGGCACCATGGACCGCAGTTTCTTACTACACCACATAGCCTCAAGCTTCGTAGGAATGGTCCAATGGTGGGCCTGGCACAACTTCGAAGCCCCAAAAGAGGACGTAGCCAAAGACTACCTATCAGCCATAAAACCCCTCTTCAACTAAGTAAGAAGCTCATCCCAAAGCATCGCCCCAACCCAGGCCGCCACGCATCCCAAAGTGTCACTCGCGCTTCACCGCCCCCAACAGCAACAAGCCCCTCCCATCCAAATCCAAATTCAGATTTATATGTTGGGCTGCTTGTTCCAACGCGGCCAAGATCCCGCAGCTGGCCGCATGGGGTAACTTCCCAGCGCATTCCGCAGGACGAAAGAACCCCCGCCGCACGAAGTGCGCAGCGGGGGTTCTTTCATGTCCGAGGACGCGCTGGGAAGTTACCCCATGCGGCCAGCGGACAACTATGTAGCCTCAGACTAGAACATGCCCAAGAAACCGTGCACAAACAGCGCGGCCAGAGCGGCACCGACAAACGGAGCGATGCCAGGAACGAGCAGGCCGTACTTCCAGTTGTTGTCAGCCTTGTTCTTGATCGGCAGCACCTGATAGGCCATGCGAGGACCAAGGTCACGAGCCTGGTTCATGGCGAAGCCGGTGATGCCGCCCATGCCCATGCCAACAGCCCAAACGATCAGACCGACGCAGATAGCGAGCATCAGAACGTTCTCGCCGGCGCGGTTAGCGGCAGCAAGGATGGCGCTGATGAACACGAAGGTGCAGATAGCCTCGCAGAAGAAGTTGCGGGCATAGTTGGTGCCCTCGGTGGTGGGGTTGGTCGAGAAGATGTTGCGCTGAGCAATGGGATCGATGACACCATCGGAAGCCTTGAACTCATCGGCATACATCAACCACGCGATCACGGCACCCGCAAAGCCGCCGAGCATATCGGCAATCATGAAGGGAATGCAGCTGCTCCACGGCACCAGGCCTACGATGCACTGGGCAAGCACCATGGCGGGGTTCATGCACACGGCGCCGCCAAAGATAAACAGAGCAACCGAGATGCCAAAAGACCAGGTGGTGATGGCAAACATGTGGCCGGAGCCCTGATACTTGGTGCCCTTAAGCACGGTATCGCAGTGTACGCCCACGCCAAAGATGATCATGAGGGCCGTTGCGCCGAATTCGCAGAGGAGTTTGGTAAGCATAAAACCTTATCTTTCTTGTCGGTTATAAACGATTCGTTTAGGCCGCACGCTAGTGCTGCGCGACGACAACGCCCAGGCCATCGGGGATAACGGCAACCTTGGCATCGGCACCCTTCATCTCAAAGGCGAGCTTGAGCGCCTCCTCGATAGTGTTGACCGGCGTCATGTGCATATCCTTGATCATCTGGTGATCGCACAGGTCGGTAACCATGATCACAGGGTGATGCGCCAGGATGCGGGCAAAGATCTGGCTCGTCCACTGGTCGGGCAGGGTCTCGTCCTTAGGACGGTCGATGCAGGCGCGCTCAAACTCTGCCGGATCATTGTCGGCGATGTTGTGATAGAAGCCCTCGCCACCGTGACCGTCGGCACAACCGGCGACATCGATGATCACGCCGCCCTCGGGAAGTGTGGCCTCTGCAGAGCACATGCCCTTCACGGCCTGATAGATGTTCTGGTCGAGCGGGTAGCCGCCGTTGGTGGTAATGGCAATCTCGCACTCGACGGGCTCAACGCCGGCAAGGCTCTTCACGAACTCGCAGCCAGCCTCGTGCGCCTTGTGGATGTCGCCGGCAAAGGAGCCGATGACCTCGTGCTTGCCGTTGAGCACCACGTTGAGCACAAAGGCAAGGTGAGCCATCTCGGCAGCGGCAAACATGTCCTCGCTCACGTGGTTGTGGCACAGGTTGCCGGCACGCGAATGGGAATCGTTCACAAACTGACCGTTGTGGTTGTACATGATGGTCTTGTAGCTGGCGATACCAGGCAGGACGGACTTGCGGCTACCAGAGAAACCGGCAAAGAAGTGCGGCTCAATAAAGCCCTCGGCAAGCAGCAGATCGCAATCGGCAGCAATCTTGTTGATGATGCACTCGCCGCCAGAAGGCAGGGTGCCGATCTTTTTCATCATGCTGTCGTCAGTCGCGACGTGCATAACGATTTCCTCGTTGGCAACGATCTCCTCGCCATACTTGTTGACGAGCTCCTCGTGCGTCGACGGACGATGCATACCCGTAGCAACCAGAATGCGAACGCGCGCCTCAGGCGCAGCGGAGTGGATGTGATGCAGCAGAATAGGCATGGTCACACGCGAGGGAACGGGACGCGTATGGTCGGAGCTAATGATGACAATGTCCTTCTTGCCAGCGCAAAGCTCCTCGAGCGAAGGCGAGCCATAAGGGTTGGCAAGTGACTCCTCCACAAGCTCTTCCTGCGACTTCGTGGTCTTAAACTCGTTTTGATGACCTTCCATCACACCCGCGAAGTTCTTATCCTCGAGCTCCAGATGCAACGTCTTGTGGTCAAACGGCAGTTCACATTCAAACAATGACGAGCGCCCTCTTCCTTTCAACTGACACACTAGATAAACCGTTGGAAGGATACGCCGCTCACCGAAAAACACCACCGTCCACCGACTCATTAACACAACGTTCATATTTGACCCACAACAAAACGGCCGCGACCCCAAACGGGACCGCAGCCGCTACAGTCGTAAGGCGAGAAGCGCCAAATGCGCCACCGGGATAGACCCCATCCAAAACGCGCGAAGCGCGCCAGCTTTTCCCAGCCAGTAATCCGCCGAAGACCGAACATCGCAGGGCCCGCCATTAGTTTACTTTTAGGCACACTCCGCAGGACGCAAGAAGCCCTCGCCGCACTCCGCATTAGGCGCGAAGCGCACCTTATTCTCATCAGCTTAATCCCTGAAGACCGAGGACGAAGGGACCCGACGGGTTTCCCTCTGAATGCACTCCGCAGCACGAAGCCCCCTTATCCGCAGCTCCAAAGGAGCAGGATAAGGGGGCTTCAAGTGCGAGGACGCATTCAGGGGGAAACCCGTCGGGTCCCGGTAAGAGCCACAGGGCTATCGATTACCCCGTGTTCTGCAAACCTGCCGAGACGCCGGTCACAGTCGAAAGAATCAGGCTCATGTACTCGGCCTTCTTCTCCTCGGCCATCTCGTCCTGATTCATGCGCACCTCGCGAAGGGCGCGGACCTGGGCGATGGACAGAGCGTCGACGTAGGGGTTACGCACGCGAACGGCGCAGCCGAGCACGCGACGACGCTGCAGCGGCCACTCATCGCCGACGATGGCAAGGACCCACTTACGCGTGAGCTGCATCTCGGTGAAGACCTTCTCGGACAGATCCTGGCGATCGCCCAGGTGCAGATACATCTTGGCAATGCGCTGATCGGTCTTAGCAATCGACATCTCGATGTTGTCGATAAAGGTGCGGAAGAACGGCCACTCCTGATAGGCAGCCTTGAGCTGGTCAAGGTCACCCAGCTGCTCGCAGGCGGTGCCCAGGCCGTACCAAGCGGCCAGGTTGATGCGTGCCTGGCTCCAGCTGAAGATCCACGGAATAGTACGCAGGTCGTCAAGCGACTTGGCGCCCAGGCCGCGCTTGGCGGGACGCGAGCCGATCGGCAGCAAGCCGACCTCGGTCAGCGGCGTCACAGTCGAGAACCACGGTGTAAAGTCCTCGGTGTTCAGCAGGTCCAGATAGCGCTCGTGGCTTGCGGTGTTAAGCTTCTCGGCCATATCCCAGAACTTCTGCGTGGTCTCGGTGTTGGTCTTCTCGACGCTCGGGGCCGACTGCAAAAGCGTTGCGGCGGCAACGGACTCAACATGGCGCTGAGCCAGCGTGCGGTTGCCGTAACGGGCAAAGATGACCTCGCCCTGCTCGGTGAGCTTAAAGAAGCAGTTGACCGAGCCCTTGGGCTGCGCCAGCACGGCCTTGTTGGCCGGGCCGCCGCCACGACCCACGGCACCGCCGCGACCGTGCATGAGCACCAGGTCGATATCGTTCTTCTCTGCCCACTTGGCGATGCGCTCCTGCGCGGAGTGCAGCGCGAGCATGGCCGTGGTAGGACCGGCATCCTTGGAAGAGTCGGAATAGCCCAGCATGACCTCCATGCGGCGGTTGGTCTGGGCAAGGCGCTTTTGCACCACGGGCAGCGTAAGCATCTGATCGAGCACGTCGACGCAGCCCTCGAGGTCCTCGAGCTGCTCGAACAACGGGATCACGTCGAGCTCGGGGACATCCTCCTCGTGTGCAAAGGACAGGTGCGCCAGCTCAAAGACGTCGGCCACATGCTGAGCGCTCTTGGTAAACGAGATGATGTAGCGGTGCGCCATCTTCTTGCCGTAGCGCTTTTGGATGGAGCCGATAGCGCGGAAGGTATCGATGACCTCGCGCGTCATGGGCTGCAGGTCGCCATGGATACCGTTCTCGTGGATATCCTTAAGGGCGCGGGCATGCACCACGGAGTGCTGACGGAACTCCATCTCGACCATATGGAAGCCGAAGGACTCGACCTGCCAGATGATGGTTTGGACCGGGCCGTAGGCAGCACGGACGGCACCGCAGGCGGCCAGCGAACGCTGGACGACGCGCAGGTCATCCAGGAACTCGTCGGCGCTGTGGTACATGGTGTCGGTGATACGACGGACGGTGGCGTTCAGGCGGTCGGCCATGACGAGCATGACGGCGCGATGCGGCTCGTGCTCGGAGATCAGCTCGGCGCGGGCCGTGTAACGAGGGCTCATCTCGACCTGATGGTTCCACAGGTTAATGAGCTCGGCCGACGGCTTGCTGTAGGTAGCCTCGAGCGTGAGGTTGCGGCCGATGTGGCGGCACTTGTCCTCGAGCTTGAGCACCATGTGCGTAAAGTACTTGGCGGCAACCTCACGGCTCACCTTGGCGGTGACGTTGGGGTTACCGTCGCGGTCGGAACCGATCCAGCTGCCGGGATGGAAGAACGCCGGGCACAGCGGCGGCACAGTACCGGCCTTGTCGCCCAGCACCCAATCGTCAAAACGACGATAGATAACGGGGATAACGTCGAACAGCGTGTTATCGAAGATGTCGATGATGGTATCGGCTTCCTCGACCGGCGTGGGCTTCTTGAGCGCGATGGGACTCGTACGCACCAGGGCGTCGATCTCCTGCAGCATATGGCGCTCGTTCTCCACCAGGTCGGAGCCGCCCAGACGCGGACGCTCCTCCAGCAGGTTGGAGATACGGCGGATCTTGCCCTCGACGGCCTTACGACGGGCCTCGGTGGGATGTGCGGTAAAGACAGGGTGGAACTCGAGCTTGTCGAGCAGCTCGTTGGCACCCTCGACACCCAGCTCATTCACCAGCTGGTGATAGGCAACGGTAAGCTCGTTGGCAGGATCGACCTCGGTATCGGTCGACGCACCGGCCTCGCGCTCGCGCAGCTGCGCCACACGGTAGTTCTCCTCCGACAGGTTTGCCAGATGGAAAAAGCTCGTAAAGGCGCGAACGATGACCTGCTGCTTATCGAGCGGCAGGCTGTCGATCAAATCGACGACCTCACGAAATGCCACGGCAGTGGGCTCGTCGGCGGTGGGCACGCCCTGCTCGTCGACGGCTTCGTCGGCAGCGCAGGTACCGGGGTTGCCGGCATTGACCACAATCTCGGCTGTCAAAATCTTGTCGAACAGGTCCGCGATCTCGGGATCATACTCGCTAAGCACACGGCGCTCCAGGCGCAAGAACAGCGCCAGATTGTCGCGCAGCTCCTCGGGGATCTCGATCTCGGCGAGACGCTCCCTGGACTCGGCATTCGAGCCGATTCGGTTAACGAGGCGGTTGACCACGGCAGCGACGCGCGCCGCGGCTTCGGGTACAGACTGGTTGCTTAGGTTCTCAGCCACGTTTCCTCCCATTCCTCCTTCTATGCACGTAACATGCGGTATTCATTATAGGCGCTTGAGAAATACTTTCGACACTGATTGCGCTTTACCACACAAAAGTATTTTCTGCATTGCAAAGGTTTTTGCCCTAAATGGTCGTATTTCTCGGTGGGCGGCATACGTAAACGGGGGCATTCCGCATAAAAGCGAAACACCCCCGTAACAATCGCTCTCCATGAGCAGGGCACGTTAGCAGGCCCGAAGCTCAAAAAGATGCGCTACAGGCGCTCGCGAACCGCCTCGACGACGTTGTCCAGATCGGCGAGCACCTCGTCATGGCTCTGCATGTCGCGCACTTTGACCTTGCCGGCGGCAAGCTCGTCGCCACCCAGGACCAAGATGAGCTTGGCGCCTACCTTATCGGCTTGCTTAAACTGGGCCTTGAGCGAACGACCCTGATAGTCGGCCTCGGTCACGATACCTGCGGCGCGAAGCTCCTGCGTAATGGCAAAGACGTTCTGACGCAGCTCCTTGCCGGCGTTGGCGACATAGACGCACGGGGCCTCATCGGCACCCAAATCGCTGCCAAAGGCCTGCAGGGCCAGCAGGGCGCGCTCAAAACCGACAGCAAAGCCGACGCCCGCCGTGGGCTTGCCACCCTCGAGCTCGACCAGGCCATCGTAGCGGCCGCCGCCGCCGATGGAGCCGACGCCGGCGCCAGGGGCCTCGACCTCAAAGACAGTACGGGTGTAGTAGTCCAGGCCGCGCACCAAGGTGGGATCCTCGACATACTCGATACCGGCGGCATCCAGATAGCGCTTGACCTGCTCGTAGTGCTCGCGGCACTCATCGCACAGGTTGTCACCCATCAGCGGAGCCTCGGCCATGATCTCGCGGCAGTGGTCGTTCTTGCAGTCGAAGGCACGCAGCGGGTTGAGCTCGGCGCGCTCGCGGCACTCATCGCACATCTCGTCGGCGTGATCGAGGATGAACTGCTTAACCTGCTCGCGATAAGCCGGACGGCACTGGGCGTCACCCATCGAGTTGATGAGCAGACGAAGCTTGGAAAGATCGAAGCCAAGGCGCTTGTAGAACTCCATGAGCATGATGATGCACTCGGCGTCTGCCGCCGGATCGGGAGCGCCGAGCCACTCGATGCCCACCTGGTGGAACTGGCGCAGGCGGCCCTTCTGGGGACGCTCGCCGCGGAACATAGCCTCGGCGTAGTAAGCCTTAAACGGCGTGGAGCCCTGGGGCACCAGGTTGTTCTCCACGACGGCGCGCACCACACCGGCCGTGCCCTCGGGACGAAGCGCCAGGCGCTGCTTGGGCTTGAGCTTGGTGTCGGTGCCCTCGGTAAAAACGCGCTCCAGATTGGCGCCGCTAAAGACGCGGAACATCTCCTTACGCACGACGTCGGTCGACTGGCCGATGCCGTGGACAAAGACGTCCACCTGCTCGATCGCGGGCGTTTCGATGGGCTTAAAGCCAAACGGCTCGAATACGCCGGCCGCAATCTGCTGCATCTTTTGCCAAGCGCGCATCTCGGCGCCGATAAGGTCGCGGGTTCCCTCCGCCTTCTGTGCCTGCATGGGCAAACACCTTTCTTTTGTATCGCGTCATAGGTAGTGGACATTATACGGCACAAAGCAGCAACGCGGCGGCGCGTCTGACCGAACGAGGGTATGGGGACTCGTTCGGCCAGACGCGCCGCCGCTATTTGTAATCCCTTTTCCTCCGTCTCCTTCGGGTCACATGATCTGCTGGGGACGGAGGAAAACGGATCATTCTTAGGCCCGTGGCCGCCTTGGAAACCGAATGACGGTACGAGCATCCATTCGGCTTCCAAGGCGACCACGGACAGAACGGGACAAACAGAAAAGAGCGACGGACGTCTATTCCCCCGCCACGCTCGCGCGCAGCTTGGCGGCGATGGGCTCGGATGCCAGCAGGAACACGAGCATAACCATGGAGCACACCAGGCACACGATCCAGGTGCTCGCAAAGGAGCCCGTAGCGTCGAACAGCACACCCGAGACGATGGCGCCCATGGTACCGCCGACCATCTCGAGCGAGGTAATAGTGCCCGTGACCTTACCCAGGTCGGCCATGCCAAACTGCTTAGACGCAGCGATCGTGGGCGTAATGGTGCCCATGCACGTTCCGATACCAAAGCTCACGGCAGCCACGATGGGGCCGAGGTCGGTTGCGGGGAAGCACAAGGCGACGCAGGCGACGATGCACGCAACGGACCCCAACACATTGCCAAAACGCAGGCCAAATCGATCATAGATGGCGCCAAGGGAGATCTTAGCGATAACGACGGTAACCATGTAGGCCGAAAGCACGGTGCCTGCCCACATGGGGTCGTGGCCGCCCGTGACGATCTTGGCGCCGTTGACGGTGACGCTCGTCATATTCGTAACCTGGTTGGGCAGGATGGCGCCATTGACAAGGCCCATAAAGAGGAATGCCACGACGAGCAGCCAGAATGCCGGGCTCTTCTTAATGCGCGACCAACCGACGCTGACCTCGGGGGCCGTATGCTCGTCCTTATCGCCCGCGGTGGAAACAGACGGATCGCCCGGGTTCTCGCCGAGCGGCTTAAGGCCCATCTCGGAAGGTTTGGTGCGGAAGGAATACGCCGTAATGGGCAGCGCCGCCACAATGCAGACGGCGGCAAGCACCAAGAAGGCAGAACGCCAGCCAACGCTCACGATAAGCGAGCTCACGATGGGAGACAGAATAGCGCCGCCAAAGCCCGAGCCCGAAAGTGCGATGGAGATGGCAAGGCCTCGCTTGGCCGTAAACCAGTTGGCAGTGACGAGGCTAATGAGCAGGCGGGTCGAAGCCACGGCGAAGCAGCCCGAGACGGCAAAGAGCACGTAGACCTGCCACAGCTCACCGACAAAGCTCATGCCGGCAAGAACGGCAGAGGTGGCGATAACAGTGAGGGAGCCCAAAACGCGACCGCTCACCTTGTCGGCCACATGACCGATCACAAGTGAGCCGATAACGCTCACAACGGTAGAGATGGCGTTGGAGATGTTGTACTGCGCAAGAGAAATGCCCAAGTCGCTGACGATGAGCGGCTGAAACAGGCTCATGCAGTTAACGAAAATCGTGTAACACGTGGCCATGATGACAAAGCCAGGCGCCGGTAGTGCCCAAGATTGCCTTGAAAGACAAGGGCATAGGCCTTATGGCCATGCCCGCAGGCTTGAAAGGCAAGGTTGGGTACTACCGGTGGTCGGCGATGTAGCCCAAAGCGACGGCGGCATAAGCCGCGGCGCCAAGGGGAAGCTCGGCATCGCTAAAACGTGCCTTGGGATGGTGCTGGGCAAAGTGTTCGTCCGTGTCGGTTACGGCCGCGCCCACGGTAAAGTACGCACTCGGAATCTCGCTCGAGATAAGCGCGAAGTCTTCACTCGCCATGGCATGGAAAAGCGGCAAGAAAGCCGCCTTGGGCAGCACTGCGCCCACGTAGCCAAGCGACGCCTGAGTCATATCGCTGTCGAGTACAAGCGGCGGAACATCCGAAAGCGTCTCGATGGTCGCCGGCGTACGATATGTTGCAGCAACGCCGTTAACGACCTCGGCGATGCGGGTCTTGAGGTGAGCCATGAGCTCAACATCAAAGCCGCGCAGCGTTCCCTCGAGCACGCAGGTGTCGGGGATGACGTTGGCCGCCAGGCCGCCAGCAAACTTACCGACGGTAAGTGCGACCTCCTTGGCCGCCGGCACTTCGCGAGCGATAAGCTCCTGAAGCGCCAGGTGCACATGGACGCCGGCCGTGATGGGGTCGATGCAGATCTCGGGGCTCGAGCCATGGCCGCCCTTGCCCTGCAGCGTGATGCGAAAACCGTACACGCCCGAGAGCGCCGGGCTCCCATAGAGCACCAGGCCAAGCGGCGATTGGCTGTTAACATGCATGGCAAAAGCCGCCTGAGGACGCGGGTTCCGCAGCAGACCGTCGGCGATGGCGGCGCGGGCACCCTCAAAGGTCTCCTCGCCTGGCTGGAACAGCAGTTTGACAGTAGCGTTGGCGTCGACAAGCTCGGCCTCGCGGGCCTTGAGCAGGCGCGCCGCACCAAGCAGCGCCGTCGCGTGCATATCGTGACCGCAAGCATGCATGCAGCCGTTCGTAGAGGCGAAAGGCTCGCCCGACTCTTCGGCAACGGGCAGGGCATCCATGTCGCCACGCAGCATAATGACCGTACCGGCCTGTTCGTCCGCGCAAACGCCATTGCCCTGGGCCGCGGCGGCACCGGCACCGACAAGGCCCACAACACAGGAACCATCGACGAGCGTGGCAAACGGGATGTCCATCTCGGTCAGGCGCGCCTGGATATACGCAGAGGTCTGCGGGAGGCTATTACCCAGCTCGGGCATCTGGTGCAAATCGTGTCGCCACGCAGCGAGCTCGCCTGAAAAAGCCTGAGCCTCTGCAACAAGACCGTCACCGATAGCGGCCTGCGCCGCCGCGGTGGCCTTGGGCGCTGATTGCGGTTGAAAATCGGACAGAGCTGGTGCCATAGATGCCCTCCAGTGAAGTTTTAGCAGTAGGCACTTTCATGTTCTAAAGTGCAATGCATAACTTTAAAGGCGAGGCATAAAAAAACGCCACCCCAGAAGGGCGGCGCAACAAGTTGTTTACAATCGCGTTCGCGGCTTTTTGCGCAAAAAGTCGAAATGCGTCTCGCTCAAAATAATCGATAGGAAGATGAGGGCGAAGCCGGCGAGCAGGCGCGAGGTGAGCGCCTCCCCCATCAGCAGCACCGAGAACAGCGCACCCGAAGGCGACTCCATGGAAAGGAGCAGCGAGCCCGTCGAGGCCGGGACATGCGCCAGGCCGACGTTTTGGATGAGCAGGGCCACGCACGTACAGCCCACCGAGAGAAACGCCATCGCACCGATAAAGCTCGGCGTCCACACGGACAGAGGCGCTTGGGTCTCGAATAGCAGCGACGAGACCAGGCTCAGCACGCCGTTGCCCATAAACATCCAAAACGTGATGACGTTGATGTCCATTTTGCGACCGTACTTGGCGGTCACCGCCATCTGGATGGCGAAAAAGACCGCACCCGCCAGCGTAATGACGTCACCGATGTTGAACTCGACGCTATCGAGCGCCACCAGGCCAATGCCCGCCAAGCACAGCAGTGCTGCACCCAGGTTGTAGCGGGTGAGCTTTTCGCCGCTCAGAAAATAGCTCGCGAACGGCACAAGGATGCAATACGTGCCCGTCAAAAAAGCATTCTTGCCTGCCGTGGTCTGCGCCAGGCCGACCGTCTGCAAACCGTAGGCACCCCACATGAGCGCGCCCATGCCAAGCCCGACGATCAGGTTGCGGGCATTGAAATGAGCGACGATGCGCTTATGGAAAATGGCAAACATTACCAGTGATGCCGGGAGAAAGCGAACGTAGACCAGCTCGAACGCCGGAATGGTGTCGAGCGCGCCCTTCATAGTGGTAAAGGAGTAACCCCAAACGACCGCCACCGAAAGTAGCAGGACCTTCCAGAACAGCGGCGAGCGTGCGCCGGCGCCGCGAGAGGCACCACCGGCACCCAGGTCTTCGCGGGCTACAGGGCTATCGGGCAAGTTTTCGATTTCGTTGGCAGCGTATTGGGCCATGGAACATCCTCACACTCAATCTGGGCGTGGTGTCCGCACGCGTATGGCTGCGTGCCGCCTCATGGTCAAATAAAAACGGGGCGCACCGGACCCCCGGCACGCCCCGCTACTGTAGCAACAACCAAGCAACCCACGCAATCCAGCCCGCTAAAGCGCTTTGTTCCGCCGTTCTACCGAACGGCGGACCGGCCGACGCTGCATCAGCGTTAACGCTGCCGCATCAAATTAGCTTTGTCGACTCCAGCTTTTCGATAATCCAGTCGTTGGCTTTGATGACCGGACGGCGGAAGACGACGCCCAGGGCTAGCGACGGAACCAGATAGCTCGCCAGAATACCCAGCTCAACCCAGTACTCCATATGGTAGGCGCCAGCCATGGCGGCATGCATGGCGTTGATACCGTGAGTGAACGGCAAGAACGGATAGATCGCCTGGAACACAGGGCCGGTCATCTCGATGGGGAATGTGCCGCCCGAACCACCGACCTGCATGACCAACAGCACGACAGCGAGCGCCTTGCCGATATCGCCAAACGACACCGTAAGCGTGTAGACGATATTGGAGAACACGAGACTCGCGACCCAGCCCGCCAACACAAACTGCAGCGGGTTGTCGCACTGAATGCCAAAGAACAGGATGTCGCCCGCGCACACGAGCGTCGCCTGTAGCAGGGCCAAACCGCCAAAGAACAGGTAACGACCCAGGTAGATCTCGTGCAGGCGCACGGGGATGAGCTCGTTGATGAGCTCATCGTCAACCGAGACCTTCATCATGGCCGCCAGTACGATCGAGCCGACCCATAGCGACAGAATCGTGTAGAACGGCGCCATGGCCGAACCGTAATTGCGAATCGGATAGACCGGCTTGCGGTCGAGCGCGACGGGGCCGGAAAGCGACACGGCCAGACCCTCGGGATCATTGCCGATCATCGTCTTGATCGTAGCGAGGTCATCCGACATCAAGGCGCCGTCGAGCTCGTCCTTAAACGCGCTGATCTTGTCCGACGCCTCGCCCAGCTGATCGGAAGCCTTGTTGACCAGCTTTACAGCCTTAGAGAGGCCCTTTGCCAGCGAACCGGATGCGTCGGTCAGGTCGTCTACGGCACTATCCAGATCGCCCGAAATACCATTCAGTGAATCCAGAACCCCCGAGACGGTCTTCTTGAGCTCCTTGGCCTTAACCGAGAACGTGGAATCGTAATCGGATTTGGCACCCGCGACACCGGCCTTGGCATCGGCGATAGCCTGATCGACCTCGGCACGCGAGTTGTTGACCTCGGCCATGCTATCGGAGAGAGACTTCGCGGTGGCCGCCAGATCCTCGGCATTGTTGCGGTACTCAACGGCGATTCTGTCCAGCGACGTCGCGGCGGACTTGAGGCCGCCCTTCAAATTCTCATCGCTCACCTGGTCGGCAAGGCTGCGGAGCTGATCGGCCATCTCATCGATATCCTTGGCGCGCGTATTGAGCGCCGCCGCGGCATCGTTGAGCTGAGACACCGTAAGGTCCACATGCTGGTTTGCGGCATCGAATGCCTTCGCAAGCTCGGCGGACACGTTGTCGAACGAGCCCGCGCTTCCGTCAATCGCGGCGTTGATGGCGTCGTTGGCGGCCTTCAGCGCTTCTTTGGAATCGCTCATGCCGCTCTTGGCATGCTCCATCAACTGCTTGGTCGACTCATCGACCGTACCCGTCTGCTGGAGCATACCGCTCGCCGACGTCAGCGAATCGGACGTAGAGCTCAAAATGCCCGCGAGCGACGAAGCATTAGCCTGAACGTCTTGCAGGTCCTCAATCGAATCGCCGAGCGTCGAGGACAGGTTGGCGATAAAGTTGCTGACCTGGTCGGTGCTCATGTAATCGAGCAGGCTGGACACCGTCTTAAGACCGATGCTCGTAATGGTCTCGGTAAAAGATTCGTTAACCTGGTTCTGAACGGCGCTCGAACCCTTCTCGGTCACGATCTGCGCGATGGCGTTGGCCTTCTGGTTCTCGTAAAACTCGATATCGGCGTGTTTCACGTCGGTCGAGAAAAGCGTCATCATGTCAGCGCTAAACGTTTTGGGAATAACGACGGCAGCATAGTACGCGCCCGACTTAACGCCCTCGATAGCCTTTTCGCGATCGTTAAGCACAACCCAATCGAAGCTCTCGTTGCCACGTAGGGTGGCGGTCACGTTTTCGCCCACGTTAACCTCGACGGGGATCAGATCGCTCTCGTAACCCTCATCGGTGTTGACCACGGCAATCTTAAGATTGCCGGTGTTGCCGTACGGATCCCAGCTGCCGGCGATGTTAAACCACGCGTACAGGCACGGCACGATAATGAGGCCCATCACGACAATCAAGCCGATCACGGAGCGAGACACGTTTTGGACATCGCGCCTAAACAGATGCAGGATGTTCTTCATTTATGCCTCACCTCCTTTGGAGTGCTTGCCGAACGGGGCGGTATCTCCATCATTTATGGCTGTGTTGTCGCTGCCCTGAGATTTATGGTGCGAGCCGATATGCGGCAAGCGGCCCGTGGACTGATCGCCGCCCTTGGCACCACGCTCGCTGGCGTTGAGACCAAACATGTGGCGGGCGGCAGGAATGGCGGCCGTGTGCTCGCGCATCTCGCGACGAAGGTCCTCATCCGAAAGCGCCGAGATGCGCATCTGGGTATTGAGGCTCGCACGGATATATTCGATATTGATAAGCCAGCCGCAGATGGCAATAACCGAGATGATCCAAATGACAAGCAGGATGATCTTGCCGTTATTGTCGATATCGAGAACCGTCGACAGGACAAAGAGCAGGACCTGAACGCCCACCACGGCGGCAAAACCGCCCTTGATGTAGTACGGGTAGCGATGTTCAAAGGCGACCGCATGATCGAGCAGTTCGCGACGGTACGAATCGGAATCGAGCATGACACGCATGGCCGTGCGCAGCGAGTAGCGCTGGCGCGGCAGGTCGTTGGACTCGCAAATCATCATACCGGTCGTGGAAAGCTGTTTATCAAAGAGCAGGTTGAGGTTGAGCAGCAGCGGACGCAGCTGCAGGCCGATAAAGAGCGCCACGATCAAGAACACGCCCAGAATGCACAGGTTAAACAGGTAGTTGAACGAATACATGCCGCCGACCGTCTCGCGCAGCAGATTGATGCCGTAGGTAAAGGGCAGCAGCGGGTGCAGCCACTGGAAGAAGCCGGGCATCATCTCGATGGGGTACATGCCCGACGAACCCGGGATCTGCACGATGACGAGAATGACGCCGATAGCCTTGCCGATATGCTTAAACGTGGTGGACAGCGCATAGATGATATTGACGTAGGTGAACGAGATGGCGATGCCGCCCAGCACGAACAGCAGCGGGCTGACGCACTGCACGCCGATCACCAGATCGCCTACCGTAACGATGATGGCCTGGAACGCGCCCAGGATCACCAGGAGCAACCAGCGGCCAAAGTAGCCCTGACGCGCGGTAAAGCTGCCGATGCCTTCGCGGTCGACCTCGAGCTTGTAGATGGCGATAAGCACGTAGCCGCCCACCCACAGCGCCAGATTGGTATAGAACGGGGCAATGCCCGAACCAAAGCTCTTGACCGGATAAATTGACTTTGAGGTCAGCTCGACCGGAGATGCCATGAAGTCTGCAACGTCATCGACGTCGACGCCCATCAGGCCGGCCAGCTCGCCCATGGACTCGGAGGTCTGTAGCGCCGCGATGTCGTTGGCGGCGGTTCCGAGCTTGTCCTGGACCTTGGCAAGCGAGGCATCGGTCTGGGACAGCGTGGTCTTGGCCTGACCGAGCGTAGCGTTGAGTTGCGAAAGCGTACCGCGCGCACTTGCAATCGTGGGCGTGAGGCCAGACACGATTCCCGTCAGATCACCCGAGACGGCGGCAAATGAATCAAGCGCGCTCGAAGCCTTCGACAGCGCGTTTTGACCCAGGTCCGTCTGGGCCTGGCCAAGGTTGGTCGCACCGGTCTGGATTGCGTTATTGATAGCGTCGCTGGCGCCCGAGACAGCCGCGGCGTCATTCGCCATGGCGCTCGACTGCGCAGACAGACCGTCCTTGATGCTCTGAAGCTTTTCATTCTGCTCGCGGAGCAAATCGATGGTCGATACAATGCGCGCGTCAATTTCCTTGGAACCTGTCGACGTGTCATTAACGAGAATTTCCAAGTGCCCGATAACGGCCTTATTGTGGTCGATCGTCGCTTGGAGAGACTCAAGCGAGTTGTCGATGCGGGTGGTCGTAGATGTGACCGCGCCCGTCAGCTTGCCAATCGCAGCGTTCGCGGAGGCTGACGTCTTGGTGAGCGCAAGGCTGCCTTCCGAGAGTGCCTTGGAGAGCGAGGCGACAGAGTTGCCCGCCGTAGCGCGCGCCTCGCCCAGCAGGTCATTGCCCTGAGCGATTGCCTGCGTTAGAGAGGGCGTCTGACCCTGCAGGCCCGCCAACGCGGCATCAGCCGAGGCAATGGAACCGCTCGTCTTATCGATGGCGGCATTCATGTCGCCAATCGAATCGCGCACCTCACCCAAGGTACCGGATGCCTCTGATACCGAACCAGCCAACGAATTCTGAGTCTGGGTTGCCTTGTCCTTTAAATCGACCCCGGCATCCTTGGCGATGCTGGCAACGGTCTCGCCCACTGTGGAGACAAATTCCGAGTTGATCTGCTCCTCGATGGTGCTTGCACCGGTGTCGGTAACCTTGGGCGCAATGGCGCTCTTCTTCTCATTGACGTAGTACGTAAGCTTGGGCTGATGGTAGTTGCCGTCGAGCATCGAAACCAGGTTATCCGAAAAGTTCTTGGGGATTACGATGGCCGCATAGTACTCACCGCTCTCGACGCCCTCCTTGGCATCGGCCGCCGAATCGACGAAGGTCCAGCCCAGCTGATCGTTCTCCTTGAGCCGATCGACGACCTGGTCGCCCGCGTTGAGCTCGCCCACCAAGTCGTTTTGGGTGCCCTGATCGTTGTTGGCGATGGCAATCTTGATACCCTGGGTGTTTCCGTACGGATCCCAGTTAGCCACGATGTTGTACCAGGCATACAGCGAGGGAATAACGCACACGCCAAGGGTAACCACCAAGGCGACGGGGTTCACAAGCAGTCGCTTAATGTCGCGCTTAAATATCGCAAAGGACACCTTTGCATTGGATAGTTTGCTGCCGAGACTCACGCTTGGACCATCCATCCTGTCGTTAAATCGAATCGTACTATCGACAACCATTGTACGTAGGCGCTTTAGCGTCTCAGAGCACAATGGTATTGAGTTTTGCGGGTAGCAATATACTACGAAGACAAATTAACGTACAGTTGTACAGTATCTTTAATTTCAGCAGGTCACAAAACCACAACCCCGACAAATAATTGATCCCTTGGGGACGGAGGAAAACGGATCACCGAATCAGACCGACCCCCTCGGTGATCCGTTTTCCTCCGTCCCCAAGGGATCAATCAAAAGGAAACGAGAGTGGAAAATCTCTCACCTCAAGCCCGCATTCGAGCCAAAAGTGGGAGATTATCCACTCTCGTTCTAATCTAGTTACGGTGCCGTATCCCCGAACTACATCAAGTTGCAAACAGCTGCCGCGAAGGCCACGGGGTCCTCGGGCAGAATACCCTCGACCAGCAGGGCCTGGTCATAGAGCAGACCGGAGTACTGCTTGATCTTGTCGGCGTCGCCCGCCTTCTGAGCAGCGACGAGCTTGGCAAAGACCGGATGCTTGGCGTTGAGCTCGAGTACGCGCTGGCTCTTGGGCATGCCGTCAGGCGCGCCCTCGGGACCCTTCTGGAGTACCTTCTCCATCTCGAGCGAAAGCGGACCCTCAGTGGTGATGCACGCGGGAGCATCGGTCAGGCGCGCAGAGACGGCAACCTTCTCGACCTTATCGCCAAGCGCTTCCTTCATAGCGCTAAAGAGGTCCTCGTTCTCCTTGGTGGCGTCCTCGGCCTCTTTCTTCTCATCCTCAGTCGCCAGGTCAAGATCGCCGGTCGCGACGTTCTTGAGCTCCAGGTGACGATCCTCAACCTCGGGCTCGGCACCATCGGCCACGGCCTTCTCGGCAGCCTCGCGGGCAGCATCGTCCTCGTAGATCTTGGGCATATCGGCGGCAACGTACTCACGCATAGCCTGGAAGGTGAACTCATCCACATCCTGCGTCAGCAGCAGCACGTCATAGCCGCGGTCGAGCACGCCCTTCACCACGGGCATCTTGGCCAAGCGCTCACGCGAGTCACCGGCGGCGTAGTAGATGGCCTTCTGATCCTCGGGCATGCCCTTGGCATACTCGGCCAGGGTAATCATCTTCTGCTCCTTGGCAGACCAGAACAGCAGCAAGTCGGCAAGCTCATCGGCCTTCATGCCATAGCTCGAGTAGATGCCGTACTTAAGGCCGCGGCCAAAGTTCTCAAAGAACTTCTCGTAGGCCTCGCGGTCGTTGTCACGCATGTCCTCAAGGTCGGCGGTAATCTTCTTTTCCACGCGCTTGGCGATGGCCTTGAGCTGACGGTTCTGCTGCAGCGTCTCACGCGAAATATTGAGCGTCACGTCGGCAGAGTCCACGACACCGCGCACAAAGTTGTAGTAGTCGGGCAGCAGGTCGTCGCACTTCTCCATAATCAGCACGTTGGAGCTATAGAGCGCCAGGCCCTTCTCGTAGTCCTTGCTGTACAGATCGAACGGGGCGCGACCCGGCACAAACAGTAGTGCATCGTACTCGAGCGTACCCTCGGCATGGAAGCTGATGGTGCGCGCGGGATCGTCAAAGTCATGGAACGTGGACTTGTAGAACTCGTTGTAATCCTTCTGCTCAACGTCGGAGCTTCGCTTTTTCCAGATCGGCGTCATGGAGTTGACGGTCTCAAGCTCCTGGTAGTCCTCGTACTCGGGCTTGTAATCCTCCGGCGCATCCTCGGGCTTGGGCTTTTGACGGCTCTTGGACACCATCATCTGAATCGGGTAGCGCACATAGTTGCTGTACTGCTGAATCAGGCTCTTGAGGCCCCACTCGGTCAGGAAGCGATCGTAGGACTCGGCCTCGCCGTCGGCGTCGAGCTTCTCGTTCTCACGCAGCGTCAGAATGACATCGGTACCGTGCTCGGCGCGCTCGCCGTCCTCGATGGTGTAGCCCTCAAGACCGTCCGACTCCCACACATGGGCGACATCCTCGCCGTAGGCGCGGCTCACGACCTTCACATGGCTGGCGACCATAAAGGCCGAGTAGAAGCCCACGCCAAACTGGCCGATGATGTCGACATCCGAACCCTGCTGCTCGGCGTTCTCGGTCTTAAACTCCTCAGAGCCGGAATGGGCGATGGTGCCCAGATTGCGCTCGAGCTCCTCGGCGGTCATGCCAATGCCGTTATCTGAGATGGTAATGGTGCGGGCGTCTTTATCAAAGGAGACGCGAATAGCCAGGTCGCCCTGGTCGAGCTTGACGCTCGGGTCCTGCAAGCTCTTAAAGTTGAGCTTGTCAACAGCATCGCTCGCGTTGGAGATAAGCTCGCGCAGGAAGATTTCCTTATTGGTGTAGATGGAATTGATCATAAGGTCGAGCAGTTTTTTGCTCTCGGTCTTAAATTGACGCATGTGCAGTCCTTTCGCGCTACCCCTGCCCGCAAAAACGGCCCGGTTGCCCGAGCCGTATTGCAGACCTGCTATGTTCAGACTTAGATTTTATAACCCATTAGCGCGCATATATACATACGGAATCGAAAAACTGTATGTTGGAACACCCATGCGTCGATTGCCAAGGAGTGTCCCCAACTGCCAGCAGAAAAGGAACGTCCCTATCTGTCGCCCATGCGCTTGGCCATCCAGGCATGAGGCTGGCCTTCGTCTTCGTAGTCCACCGGCGCGATCTGCGTGTAGCCCGCCTTGACGTAGAGAGGCAGCACGTACTCCTGTGCATGCAACTTTATGAGCTTGGCGCCGGCATCGCGCGCAGCAGCTTCGCTGGCTTCGACAATCTTGCTTGCCAGACCGCGACGGCGCATGGTGGACAGCACGGCGACGCGCCCCATAATATAGGTCTCCCCCGCCGCAACGCCTTCGTCCAAGTCGCACGCCGGCGAAACCGGAGCCTCTGCATCTGCCGCGCGCTCCAGTTCCTCGGGAAACACGCGCGAACAGCCGGTGAGTTGACCATCCACGTACAGCGTCACATGAATGCAGTCAGAAGCCTCATCGATCTGGTCGAACTCGATTTCGTAACCCTGTTCGTCCACAAAGACGGCGCGGCGCACCAGCGCTGCATCCTCAAAGCATCCCGCCTTGATTTGAATATCCATGGTCGCCCCTCCGTTCAAAGCAAACGTTAGGGACAGATTTTAGCGAAAATGAGCGCCTCGCACGCTAAACTTGGCCCGCGCCTTTGCTAGGTAATCGTAGTGACGAACATTGTGGGCGTCGCTTGCGATAAAGCTGTACAGGCCCTTGTCAAACAGGCGCTGCGCCGGCTTTTTCTCGCGACCAAAGCGCCCGCCGGCAATAAAATCAGCCGAAGCCTGCAGCTTACAACCCATATCGACCAGACGCTCGGCAATGCCCACGTCCTTTTGAATGGCGCGATAACGCTCGGGATGGGCAATAATCACCTGGTAACCGCGGCACTGCAAGTCGTAAATCGTGTTCTCGTATTCCTCAAAGTCATACGAATCGGCACGTGTCGAGAGCTCAAGCAAAAACTCATTCGATCCATCAAAGTGCAGGCGATCGGACCATTCGATGCCCAAATCCATAAGCTTGGCGTAGTTGACCTCAAAGCCCATCTGGAGCTGCATATCGCCCGCATGGGCACACAGCAACCGATAGGCCTCCCACATGTTGGCGTAGTCAAAGTATGGGTCCCGGCAGTGCGGCGTGCACACCATGTGCGTTACGCCGACGGCGCGAGCCGCCTCGAGCATCGCCAAGCTTTGCTCGAGGTTTGCCGCGCCGTCATCGACTCCGGGCAGGATATGGCAATGGATGTCTCGCATATCGCCCTCTTATCTGCGTCGTTGCTTATTTCTTAAAGCGTTTCGCCTTCGCAGGGGCGCCCGTTGCAGCCGCGCCGCCGACAGCGGGATTGACCCCAGCTGCAGCGTCGTTCTGCCCCTTATCCCCGCCATAATACGAGTAATAGTAGTCGTGACTCGAAGTCTCGCAGCAGTTCATGACCGTACCGATCACGTTGACCTCGGCCTTGTTGAGCTGATCGAAGGCAGCGAGGATCTCATTGCGCTTGGCAAAGTCCTGACGGATGACATAGATGGTGCCGTCGGTGATCGCAGCGACTTCGGCAGCGTCGACAAACGTACCCACGGGCGGCGTATCGAAGATAACGTACTGGTACTTTTCCTCCAGCGCGGCGACAAGCTTGGCAAAGCGGCGCGAGGCAATGATGTCTGCCGGATTGGGAATGCGCGGCTCGGCGTCGAGGAAGAAGAGGTTGGGCTGGCCGGTGTCGATAACGGCCTCATCGATCGACATCTGATCGGAAAGCACAGCGTACAAGCCGCCGGCATGACGGACGCCCAGCATGTTGGCAAGCGTACGGTGGCGCATGTCGCATTCAACGAGCAGAACGCTCTTGCCGCTGGTTGCGATGGCCTGGGCCAGGTTGAGCGCGATGGTGGACTTACCCTCGTTGGGAATGGAGGAGGTCACCGTAATGGACTTGATGGGCGTATCGACACTCGCAAAGCGAATGTTGGCGAGCAGGGTCTTGGCTGCGTTGTTAAAGGCAAGGGTATCGCCAGTTTTCTTTTTACGGGCCATGGATTACTTACCGCCCTTCACAACGGGGAAGCGGCCGATGACGGGCACGCCGAGCAGCTCGACGGCGTCATCGACAGAACGAACACGCGTGTTGAGCATGTCGAGCAGCACAACAATCGCGACAGCGACAAACAGACCGGCCAGGGCGGCAACTGCAATGTAGAGCTTGCGGTTGGGGCCGCTGGGCTGGGTGGGGACCTTTGCCTTGTCGATGACGTTGACGGCCTGGGCGGCGTCGACGTCCTGGGCGACGGTAGAAACCGAGTTGGCCATGGCGTTGGCGACAGCGGCGGCGCCATCGGGGCTGGCACCGGTCACAGACAGCGAGATAACACGGGTCGTGGTTTCGCTCGTAACGCTTACCTTATAGTCGGCCAGGCTGGAAAGGCCCAGCTCCTTGGCGGCACCGCTCTTGACGCTATCGCTATCGAGCAGCGTGGCGATGTCGTTGGAGAGCATCTGGCTTGCAGACAGATCGTTGTAGTAGCTCGTCTGGCCGCCATCGGTCTTGGCGAGAATGTACATGCTCGTCGTGGCGGTGTAGGTGTTGTCCATCATGGTGAAGGAGACGACGCCCATGGCAATCGCGCAGACCACCGGAAGGGCAATGACCAGCTTGAGGTGCTTTTTAAGCAGCTGGAACAGTTCAAGAAGGGTCATGCAGTTTGCCTTTCATTTCCCTAGTTCGTATCGACAAAACTGCTCGTATAATATCGTATCTTTCTGCCATGTCCGAACTCTATACATAAGATACAGCGTCCGTGTGTAAGTTGCGCAACGACTAACGCGGCAGCGGAGGCGCGGGTAAATCGTCTAATCCTCGGTTTTTGCCATATCGCTACGCGAACGGTCCCTCTTATTGCACGGGAAACGTTACCGTAACGGTGGTCCCCACGCCCGGTTCACTCGACAGGTCAATCGCGGCGTGATGGTACAGAGCGGCGTGCTTGACGATCGCCAAGCCCAGGCCGGTTCCGCCACGCGCCTTAGAACGACTCTTGTCCACGCGGTAAAAACGTTCGAACACTTTACCCTGCTCCTCGGGCGCAATGCCAATACCCGTATCGGCAACCGACAGATACGGGCGCCCGTCGTCGTGGGTTCCACAACGCAGCATGACCGTACCGCCAGATCGGTTGTAGCGAATGGCGTTGCTTGCCAGGTTATAGATCAGTTCGTCGATCAGACGCGATACGCCTTCGATCACCACGGGCTTCGTCTCGTGCCCAATGGTCACATTCGACTGCCGGGCAACCTGCTCAAGACGCTGTTCCACCGTCAAAATGGCGCGAGATAGCTCGATGGGCTCCGTGGACCCAATAGGCACCGCCTCGCCCTCGGATGCTCGCTCCGCCTCATCCAAGTTGGAAAGCGTGAGGATGTCGTTGACGAGCGCTGCCAGGCGTCCTGCCTCGCGGTAGATGCGGCCGCCAAAGTTGCGCAGGTCGTCCTCGCCTTCAACCATACCGTTTGCAATAAGCTCGGCATAGCCCGAAATCGCGGTAAGCGGGGTCTTGAGCTCATGAGTGATATTGGCCGTAAACTCGCGACGCATGCGGTCATTATCGGCCAGCACAGCCATCTGGCGTTTAAGCTCCTGGCGCTGCGACTCAATGCGCTCGAGCATGGGAACCATCTCGGTGTAGGCATGTTCATAGCTACGGCGCGGGTGGTCCAAATCGACCTCCTGCAGCGGCGCAATGATGGCACGGGATTCGCGGCGCGCAAGGAAAAACGAGAGCACCGCGCCCGCCGCTGCAATAAGCAGCATCGGCGCCACCAGCGAAAGCAAAATCGCCGCGACGCCAGGCTGGGCCTGTGCCAAACGAACAACCTGACCGTTATCAAGGGCGACGGCGCGATATAGCATAATCTCGTCGAGCGTGGTGCTCGAGCGCTCCGCGGAGCCCGAACCGCTCTCAAGGGCCTCAACGACCTCGGGGCGATCGCCATGGTTGGGCAGCATGGAAGGAGACGCCTCGTTATCGTAGGCGACCGATCCATCCCTATTGATCAGCGTGATACGAAGGTCCTCGCGATCGAGGCTTCGCAAGAATGCGATGGGTTCCTTCTGCTCGTTTAAGGCGGCGGCAATAAGCTCGGTTTCTTGCGAAAGGTTGGCACTCGTGGCATCTGCCAGGGTGTTTTGCACAAAGAACGCGCCCAGCACTGTAAACGCCAAAATGACGGACATAGCGCAGACAAATATCGTCGCAAACACGCGATGCGAGAGCGTGTGTTTTCCCTGAGGGGCAAAGACCACGGATTACTCCTCCGTTGCGGCGTCTGCAATGCCGGCATCTTCGACATCGCTACCGGCGGAAGGCTCGGCCAGACGATAACCCACGCCGCGCACCGTCTCGATAGCGCTGGCACGCTCGCCGAGCTTTTGGCGAAGCGTCTGCACGTGAACGTCGACGGTACGCGAGCCACCATCGAAGTCCCAACCCCACACGCTCTGCAGCAGCGACTCGCGAGTAAAGACCACGCCGGGCTTGCGCATAAGATATTCGAGCAAATCGAACTCGCGCAAGGTGAGTTTGAGCGGCTCGCCGGCAACGGTCACCTCGCGATGGCTGGGCGAAAGCACGATATCGCCCACGCTGAGCACATCGCTCGCCTGTTTGACCATACCGCCGCGGCGCAGCAGCGCACGGCAACGGCTGGCAAGCTCCATGAGCGAAAACGGCTTGGTCAGATAATCGTCGGCACCGCCATCGAGCGCCATCACCTTATCGAGCTCGGTATCCTTGGCAGTGAGCATCATGATGGGCACCGTCGCCGTCAGACGATCGGCGCGCAGGCGACGCATAATTGCCAAACCATCGGTATCGGGCAGCATGATGTCGAGCAGAACAGCATCGGGTACCCGTCGCGCCACGGCGGCCTTAAACTCGCCATCGCACGAAAAGCCCTCGGCCTCGATTCCCTGCTTGCGCAGCGCATAGACCGTCAAATCCCTGATGTTGTCATCGTCCTCGACGTAATAGATCATGTTGAACCCCTTTGCGGCCGGCATGACCGCATCTTAACCCTAAAGGTACCTTTACTAGATGGTATCAGCCAAAACGTCCCGTCAAATAATCCGCCGTGCGCGGGTCGGTGGGTTTTTTGAAGAGCTGAGCGGTGGGCGCGTGCTCTACCAACTCACCCAGCAAGAAAAACGCGACCGAGTCGGAGATACGCGCCGCCTGCTGCATATTGTGCGTAACGACCACGAGCGTGCAGGTCTCCTTGAGCTCGCAGGCCAGCTGCTCAACCACCAGCGTCGACACGGGATCGAGAGCGCTCGTGGGCTCGTCCATCAGAAGAATATCGGGTTGCACGGCAAGCGCGCGGGCGATGCACAGGCGCTGCTGCTGCCCGCCCGAAAGGCCCAGCCCCGACTCCTTGAGTTTGTCCTTGACCTCGTCCCATAGCGCAGCGCGACGAAGAGAGTCCTCGACCAGCTCATCCAGCACGGCGCGGTCGCGCACACCCATGCCGCGCGGGCCATACGCGACGTTGTCGTAGATGCTCATGGGAAACGGGTTAGGGCGCTGGAACACCATGCCCACACGCTGACGCAGGCGGCAGATGTCGTAGTCGCCCAGGATATCCTGGCCGTCGAGCGCGATCTTGCCCTCGATGCGGCAGTCCTTGATGCCGTCGTTCATGCGGTTAAAGCAACGCAGCAGCGTTGACTTGCCGCAGCCCGAAGGACCGATAAACGAGGTAATCTGCTTGTCGCGGATCTTGATGGACACGTCCTTGAGCGCGTGATGGTCGCCATAGAACAGGTCGAGGCCCTCGACGTCGATGCGTGTCGGCGAGGCGGCAAGATCCTGCGCCGTGGGGCGAGTCGCATCCCCGACTTCGCGCTCGTGCGCAGCCTCGGCTTGCGCCTCCATTAGCTCCTCGAGCTCCGTGGGCTCCATAGCCGCAGCAGCCGTCATACCGTATACCTCCACATCGATATCAATCCAGCAGTATCGATAGTAGAAATCGCGACTCATACGCACGTGAGCGCATTGTTAGGTGTTTGTAAAGGCGCCTACGCTACGCGGCGGGCAGCTCGATGGTAAAGACGGTATGCTCGGGCGTCGATTCGCACGCGATGGTGCCGCCATGCGCGCATACAATCTCCTTGGCGATGGCAAGCCCCAGCCCAGCACCGCCGCGATTGGTCGCACGCGCTGCATCCAGGCGATAGAACTTCTCAAAGATCACCTTGAGCTTTGGCTCAGGGATCGGATCGCCCTGGTTTACAAATCGTACGCGTACGCCACCGTCACCCAAACACCTGGCCTCGATCGTGATAATCGAGCCTTCATAGCTATAGGCAACGGCGTTTTTCATGATGTTATTGAATACGCGAGCCATCTTGTCGCCGTCCACGAGTACCGTCAGGTCCTCGCAGATATCAACCTGGGCTTCCTTGTGCTGCTCGTTGAGAATGGGATAGAACTCATCGGCCACCTGCGCCAGCAATAGCCCCAAATCGACGTAGGCGCGGGTAAGCACGATATCATGGAAATCGAAACGCGTGATGTCAAAGAACTCCTCGATGAGAGCGTCGAGCCGGTGGGCCTTGTCGAGTGCCACGCCCGTAAAGCGTGCGCGCTGCTCAAGTGGCAAATCGGGAGCCTCCTGCAGGAGCGAAAGATAACCCACCACGCTGGCAAGCGGCGTGCGCAGGTCGTGCGCCAGGTACGTAACCAGGTCATCTTTGCGATGCGATTCGTCACGCAGGGCCTGTTGAACCTTACGCTCGCAATCGCGTGCCCGATTGAGCGCGCCCTCGACCTCGAGAAAATCGCCGTCGATGGTATCCCACGTGTCGGGGTTGTCGATCAGACGGTCCCGAATACGAGCGGCGATTACGCGGTCGGCATGCTGCTCGCCCTGCTCATAACCCTGGTAATACAGGGCGCGTCCGCAAAAGAACAGAACGCACACGGCAAGCGCCAGCACAAAGCCGAGCATGTTGAACACAAAGGCGGCATCAAAGAACACGGGCTCGCCAATATCGCCAAGCGCCATGGCCCCGATTGCCAGCATAATTGTCCACGCGGCACCGCCAATTACCACGCAGCGGCGAACGATTTCAAATCGATCGATCAGCAAGAAGCCAATGAGCAGAACTGCCAGGATGCCAACGATATTGTCAATGCCAATGAGTAGCAGACTCAGCAAAAAGAGCAGCACCGTCGCAAGTGCGCGGTTGTCGACGACCGCCCTTGTGTATTCAAAGAGTCGATCGGGCACCTCGAATACCCGCCTATCGTCTTTTGTCATATCCACTTCCCCACCATCAAAGGCGTTATTCGATTATGTAGCCGACGCCCCAGACGTTTTTGATAAAGCGCGGTTTTTGAGCATCGTCGCCGATCTTTTCGCGCAGATGGCGGATGTGCACCATCACCGTATTGTTGGAGCCGGGCATAAAGTCCTCGTTCCACACCGCGCGGAACAGGTCCCCCACGGCCACCACGCTGCCACGATGCTCGACCAGATACAGCAAGATGGAATACTCGATGGGCGTGAGGCGCACCCGTGCGCCGTCCACCGTCACACAACGAGCGTCGCGGTTGATCTCGAGGCCGTCGAGCTGGATGGTCGGCGACTCAACCGCCTGTGCGCGGCTGCCGTAGCTGGTATAACGACGGAGTTGAGCATGAACGCGCGCTATGAGCTCCAGCGGACGGAACGGCTTGACCACGTAATCGTCTGCGCCCAGCGAGAGGCCCTCGATCTTATCCTGCTGGGCATCGCGCGCCGTCAGCATAATAACGGGATAGGTATGGCCAGCGCGGATGGTGCGCAGCAACTCAAAGCCGTCAATATCGGGCAGCATGACGTCCAGTAGCGCCAGATCGAACTCCTGCTCCAAAATCGCCTTGGCGGCATCTGCTCCGCTATAGGCAATCTGAACATCAAAGCCCTCTTTTGTAAGGTAGATACCGACCAGGTCGGCGATGGCCTTCTCATCATCAACTACCAAAATGCGCTCGTTCATGCGTGCTCCTCTCGCGCTCCATTATGCCCGAGGCAGTGTGCGCCACACACAACAAGCGCGGGCGATTAAGTCGACCTTAAGCACCTATATGTCCGTTCGGGCGCAGACATGGGCCGCGCACGCCCGCGCACTGATTGTCCGCGCCGGTAAACGATATACTTTGAACTCTAAAGAGACCATCCCGTCGAAAGCGAAATCTGTGAAGACCCTTAGTTCTCTTGTAAAGCGCTCCGCGCAACTGACCACCGGCATTGCCTGCGCTCTCGCCCTTGCTGCCGGTGCGCCGTCTATCGCCAATGCCCAGGTGCTTACGACCGATATCGTTTGCGGTAAGACCGCCGACGCCCGCGGCATCACGGCCGATAATCTGCCCGATATCGATGCGACCAACGCCATCGTCATGAGTAAGGACGGTTCCATCTATTACGCCCGCAGTGCCGACGAGCAGGTCAAGATCGCCTCAATCACCAAGGTCATGACCGCAATCTTGACCATCGAGAACTGCAAGATGGACGAGAAGGTCACGGTGAGCAGCGCCGCGGCAACCGTGGGCAATTCGACCGCCGGCCTGCTCGAAGGCGACGAGCTCACAGTGGAACAGGCCCTGCGCGGTCTGATGATTCCCTCGGGCAATGACGCCGCCATCGTGCTTGCCGAGCATGTGGGCAAAAAGATCGGCCCCAAGACCAAAGATGCTGAGGCCACGTTTGTCAAGGCCATGAACGAGCGCGCTAAAGAGCTCGGCTGCACGGGAACGCTTTTTGAGAATCCGCACGGTCTGGACTTTGATGAGTGGGCCGGCGACATGCACTCGACCGCGCACGATGCGGCCCTGATGATGCAGGAAGCAATGAAGAGCGATGCGTTCCGCGAGATCGTGGCGAGCGATGATTCCTGGATTGAGGTTACAGGCGCCGATGGCTCCGACCACTCACATTCAATGGATACGCACAACGAGCTGCTGGGGCAGGACGGCAATATCGGCGGCAAGACCGGCACTACCGACGATGCCGGCTACTGCTTTACGGCAGCCTACGACCGCGATGGCGACGAGACCTATACCGTCGTTTTGAACTCCAGCACCAACGACCAGCGCTTTGCCGACACGGCCGCCCTTGCCAACTGGTACTACGGCCACAAGGTGACGGTTGCGATCGCCAACACGCAGGAAAAGACCGCCAACGGCAATCCGCTCATCGCGCGCATAAGCCAGACCGACTGGACGGACAAGACGATCGACGCCACACTCGCCGATCCCGCAGCTCAGGCGACCATCTTTTCGCTTGCCGGAGAAGTAACCGAAAAGGTTGCCTACGATGACCTTTCGGGCACGGTGCATGTGGGCGACAAAGTAGGTAGCCTCACGCTCAAACAAGACGGCATCAAGGTCGTTGTCACGGATTTGGTTGCCGATGAGGAAGGCTCGGGGCCGAATCCCATTGAATGGCTTCTTGTGAAGCTCGACCGCCTGAGTCGTCGCATCGAAAACCGTCCGCTTGCGGCAGAAAGCGAAACCGTAGCCAAGGCACCCGAGGTGTAGGATCGAAGAACAATACGCTCGCTGAAAGGAGACGTCCGAAAGGATGCCTCCTTTTTGAGGGTTCGAATCCCCAGCCGCCATTCTTGATAATAAAAAAGGGCCCCAAATGGGACCCTTCTACAAATTCATACTGGCGGAGAGCTGGGGATTCGAACCCCAGATGCCCTTTTGGGGCATACTCGCTTAGCAGGCGAGCACCTTCGGCCTCTCGGTCAGCTCTCCGTAACAGCCGTTCTATAGTAACCAAACAGCCGAAGTTGAGCAAGAGGGAATTTTCTAATTGCCTAGCGGCCTTTCCTCCTTGCAGTTTTCGCCCCTACCCCAGCGAGCGATTGAGGGAGCCGAGCTCATCGTTGCCCATGGTGCGCCACATTTGGAAGATGCAGACGCGCGCCAGGAAAAAGAAGCCGCTATCGACCAACTGCACGGCAGCATCCGCCAGCTGGTTGGCCACGGCGGACACGGGAGGCAATTCAAGCCCAGCCTTGCGGATGGTCTCGACGGCCTCCTCAAACGTCGGAGGCTCATTGACACCCATCTCATTCATAAGGCCCTGCATTTCCTCCAGTGCGTTGCTACCCGACTCCTCGCCGCGCGGTACCAGGCGGTAGCATGCCAGCGCGAGCTCGAGCTGGTCGCAGTTCCAATAGGCAAACGCCAAGCGATAGAACAGATAACCGATTGCGGAACGGTCGCTGGCAATGCGCAGGCCGTGGCGCGCCACCTCGATAATCTCGTCAAAGCGTTCCAGGCGCGCCAACACGTTGATGAGCGCAAAGTGCGATTGCATGGACGAGCGAGCCAGATCGTAAAGACGACGCACCTCGGGCAATGCCCGTTCAAAATCCTCCTGATCGGCGTAATAACTGCAGATCTCGTGCTGAGCAAAGTAGAGCGCGTCGGGAGCGCGCAGGATGCGCACCGAGCGATCTTCCTCCATTACCGGCAGCACCATACGCACCAGCTGGTTGTCGCAAAACTGCGTCTGAACCGGACCCGTTGCCAAAAGCTCGGCGACGGCGCACTTTGCCTCCAGCTCCTCAACAAGACGGGAAAAACCCTCAAACGCACCCATGCGGTCAACTTTGGCCTGCTCGCGCAACTCAACGACGCGCGCCACATACGGGTCATCGTCCATCTCCATGACCTCGAGCTCATCAGCCGTATCGGCAAGCAGCAGGTCGCGCAACGCCGGCGGCAGCGAACGGTGGTCGTCACGCGGGCGAGCGTGAACCTCCGCAGGCTCAATCGCATCCGGCGCGTCCGACTCATATGCCTCAAGCATGCGCTTGCACGGCATATCGTCCATATCCATGCTCTCAAGATCCTTGGCGACAGGCACGCAATTGGCCAGATAGGCCGCACGTCCAAAGGAATATGTTGCAATGACGCGCTCGCCCTGCTCGCCGTCGGGAGCCGCAATCTGAACATAGCAGCGCGCAATGCAGGCACCTGCGGCAAAACACGCCGCCGCAAGCGTAAGCGCCACGCGCGCGTCGTGCTCCGCAGCCCAAATCGCACGCGCGTCCTCGTCCAACTCGCGCCAGACGTCATCCTGGGCGTCGTATTCACGTTGCGGCATGGCATCCACGACAGAGTGCCCAAACCGAACGAGCATAATCCCCTCGGCAACGTTTGCCCGATAGGTATAGTCGAGCCGTGCAACCACGTTGAGTGCCTCGACGATACGCGCGAAGCGGGTGCGCACGTCCCACTCACCGCCCGGCTGGCAAGCCACCGTTCCCGGTTTGCCCCACGGGTTGTCGCTCGAGGCCGTATCAAGCAGTCGGGGAACATCGTTGGTCGTCTTGGCGATATGCCACGCGTCAAAGAGTGCGCAGCCCTCAAGGCTCGGCGAGGATGCCGCGGGGACCAATCCAGCCCCAATGCGCTCAAGGATGCCGGAGAGGCGGTTGAGATGGCACTCGACGGCAAGCAGCATGTCAATCTCGTCCTGGTCCAGCAGACTACGATCAAAATTGAGATAGAAAAGCTTTGAGCGGTCGATGCGCGCTAGGCTCATTTCGGACTTGGCAGCAATGGTGCGCAGGCGGGGCAAGTCGATCTCGCTCATCAGGGCGGCGGCATAACGCTCGATACCGCTCGGATTCTCGGCATGGTCAACACGGTAAAGCAGCGTCTCGATAGCATCGGGGAGCGGCGCCGTGTCAAAGCCCAAAAACACCTCGACCGGCTCGGGCAACTTTACGAGTTTGATCTTGTCGACAACGTTTTGCATGTCTGCATCGAGACCGTCGACGCCCGACGTGTTCGCAATAGTGCTTTCGGAGTTGGCAAATATCACGTAGCGCAAGAACATCGAGGCCATAAACTCGCCGTAAGGAAGGGCGCGGGTCGAATTCCATGTCTCGAGGTCGGACTGCTCGCGCATGGGGCCTTCGGGAGAGCCGGCAGTTCGCGCACACGCGCGCATTGCTCCGTTGGCCTCCCTCACCATAATCTCGCCAATACTGGAATCGGACTCGTGAAGGACCAGCTCCATGTCGGGGTCCTCGGGCAACGGTGCTTCCCGAACAGGGCGGTCAACCTTATAAACCTTGCCCGACACGCTCACGTAGCCCAAGAGCGATATGTGGCTTTTGCCGACGAATTCGACGACGTAGCACGACTCTTTAGGATCCTCGCCAAAGACTTTCCAGACAACACCATACGAGCGCCCCGTGGGCTGCTCGGGCATCGATGGAAAACGCTTTTTGGGGTCGAGAAACCTGAGCTTGTATGTCGGACGCTCTGCCACGAAATATCACCCTGATCGGTCGTCTAGAGAAGGAGTGGTCGCGGATGGGCCGCGACACCTACTCGGAATCTTACACGAGTCGATAAGAAATAGTCTCCCGCGGGCGGAGGTGCACGATTCCAGCCGCGTATCAAATATCGAGTGCCGGCGTAAAAGAAAAGCCCCCGTTGCCGGAGGCTTTAAGTTCAAATGGTGCGGCGTATAGGATTCCGCGCATCCGCTTCGCGGATCCGCGCCGGCTTCGCCCGCCTGCCGGCGTGCTCGCCCGCTCGCTACGGACGCTCCGCGTCCGCTTCACGCTCGCGCCTCGACCGAGGTTCGAATCCATGGGATGCCGGCGTAAAAGAAAAGCCCCCGTTGCCGGAGGCTTCAAGTTCAAATGGTGCGGCGTATAGGATTCGAACCTATGACGTTCTGATTCGTAGTCAGACCCTCTATCCAGCTGAGGTAACGCCGCGACTTGTTGATTATTATGCACAGGGACTGAATAATGGTCAAGCATTTTTTCAAAAAAAGTTATTGAATTTGATTTTTACTCATTTGGGACACTTGGCGCGATCTTCGACGCATCGCGATATAAGAAAAGCCCCCGTTGCCGGGAGCTTCAAGATCAATTGGTGCGGCGTATAGGATTCGAACCTATGACGTTCTGATTCGTAGTCAGACCCTCTATCCAGCTGAGGTAACGCCGCAACGCACGGTTTATTATGCACGCGAGCCCCCGATGGGTCAAGCGACAATTTGAAAAAATTTTACGAAGTAGTGATTAAACCGTTCGTGCCTCGACCGAGGTTCGAATCCATGCGGTGTTGCCATAAAAGAAAAGCCCCCGTTGCCGGAGGCTTCAAATTCGATTGGTGCGGCGTATAGGATTCGAACCTATGACGTTCTGATTCGTAGTCAGACCCTCTATCCAGCTGAGGTAACGCCGCAGCGCAAAACATATAAAACCACTTTAGTTAGTTGGAGTCAAGCACAATCTCAAACTTTTTTCGAGAATATGCTCCTCACGCAGCTCCGCATGCGCCAACATCCCCAATGCGATCAATCGGTTTTTCAACCACATCGAACCCGGCACCGAGTTCCCTCAAAAGCGAACGCACCCGCTGGGCGCAGTCATAATCGGCAAACGAGATGCTCAGCATGCGCGCTACCTGGTTAGAAGTCCCAACTCCATAGAACTGCTCAAGCGCCACAAGCCCCTCGTGCGTCACAAAGGTCTCAACTACATGCAGCGACTCCTCAAAGCACCATTGGGTTAACGGACCCTCGCTCGTCTGCCGCACCACCAAACCACCCATACCGGATGGCTCACACGTAACCAGTAGGTGCTCCCCACCTTCATCGCTCTCAAACAAAACTACCCGCTCATCAAACAGCTCCATCGCATCCCCTTCCTCTCGCTTCTATTTAACAAAAGCATAGCAGGTAGTTAGCTGTATACAGAACGTTTGTTCGTGTGTTTTCTATTGAGCTGTCCGCACGATATGGTAAGGCTTTGCGCACAAAAAGGGCGCCCCAAAAAGGAGCGCCCTCGCAAATCGCTTATGCAGGCAACCTACGCGACCGGCTCGATCTTCTCGAGGCCGCCCATGTAAGGACGAAGAACCTCAGGGATCGTGATGGTGCCGTCGGCGTTCTGGTAGTTCTCCAGGATGGCGGCCATGGTGCGGCCAGCCGGCAGGCCGGAACCGTTGAGGGTGTGCAGGTAGCGCGAGCCCTTGAAGTTCTCGGGGTCGCGATACTTGATGTTGGCGCGACGGGCCTGGAAGTCGCCGCAGTTGGAGCAGGAGCTGATCTCCTTGTAGGCGTTGTAGCTCGGCAGCCAGACCTCGATGTCGTAGGTCTGACGGGCAGAGAAGCCCAGGTCGCCGGTGCACAGGCTAATCACGCGATACGGAAGGCCCAGCTGCTGAAGCAGAAACTCGGCCTCGGCGGTCATGCTCTCAAGCTCCTCGTCGGACTCCTCCGGCTTGGCAAACTTGACCATCTCGACCTTGTCAAACTCGTGCTGGCGGATGATGCCGCGGGTGTCGCGACCAGCGGAGCCGGCCTCCTCGCGGAAGCAGGGGGTGAAGGCGGTGTAGCGGCGCGGCAGGGTGTCGGCGTCGAGAACCTCACCGGCGTGCAGGTTGGTAAGCACGACCTCGGCGGTGGGAATCAGGAAGTTATCGCCCGAGACGTGATAGGCGTCGTCCTCGAACTTGGGCAGCTGACCCGTGCCAAACATGGTCTGACGCTTGACGACGATGGGCGGCCACCACTCCTTGAAGCCACGGCTCGTGTGCGTGTCCAGGAAGAAGTTGATAAGGGCGCGCTCCAAGCGGGCGCCGGCGCCACCGAGAACAGTGAAGCGGCTGCCGGAGAGCTTGTTGCCACGCTCGAAGTCGAGGATGTCCAAATCGGTACCCAGATCCCAGTGCGGCTTAAAGTCGAAGTCGAACTCGCGCGGGGTGCCCCAGCGGCGACGCTCGATGTTCTCGTCCTCGTCCTTACCGTACGGGGTAGCCTCGCACGGAATGTTGGGCAGGTGAGACATGAAGTCGTACTGCTCCTGCTCAAGAGCGGTACGGCGCTCGGCCAGACCGTCGATCTTCTCGTTGACGGCGCGCACGGCCTCCTTGGCGGCCTCGGCCTCGTCCTTCTTGCCCTCCTTCATCAGGGCGCCAATCTTCTTGGACTCGGCGTTACGCGTGGCCTGGAGCTCCTCGACCTCGGTGATGACGGCACGGCGCTCGTCGTCGAGTTCAAAGAACTTCTCGCGATCCCAAGACGTCTGGCGATTTGCCATGGCGGTATCGATGGCATCGGGGTTCTCGCGAACAAACTTGATATCAAGCATTAGATCCTCCGGCGATATACATTCCATTTAGGTTGCAACCTTGTACATGTATGGGCAAGTATATACTTATGAGCGTTTACGACCCAACTCAACTACGCAAGAAGGCACCCAATGGACGCAGTTTTTTCCTTTTTGTTTGGCACCCGCACCGGTTTTGCCATCCTTTTCGCCGGCGGCATCCTGCTGTTTGCGATTCTTGCCTTTGTAATGGAGAAGCGCACCCATAAGATGTACGTCGACCGTGGACCCAAGTCCGAGGACGAGGAAGACAGCTTCTGGGACTAACCTGCCAAAAAGGGACAGGTTTATTTTGGTCGGTTTTATCTGGGCAAACGCCGGCGCCCCGCAACCGGAATCGAGCCGGTTGCGGGGCGCTTTTTGCTAAAGGGACAAAACCGCAGGAAAAACCTGCCAAAATAAACATGTCCTTTTTAGTCGGTTTTACTGGAGGGTGGCGTCAATGGCCTTGACCAGGGCGCTGCGCATGCCGGCATCCTCGAGCGCGACGACGCCCTTGATGGTGGCACCACCGGGCGAGCACACGGCGTCCTTCATTGCGGCGGGATGCTGGCCGGTTGCCAGCTGCAGCTTTGCCGTGCCCAGCACCATCTGGCTCACGATGCGATAGGCGTCAGCACGCGGAATACCGTGCTTGACGGCCGCGTCACCCAGCGCCTCAATCGCCATGGCGACAAACGCCGGCGCGCAACCGCCCACGGTACCACCCACAAACAGCAGGCTCGTGTCGAGCTCGACGACGGTGCCAAGCTTACCGAGCAGGTCGAGCACAACAGCACGCTGCTCGTCGCTGAGCGTAGAGGACTTCTCGCAGGCGATGACGCCCTCGCCCACCGAAACCGGCGTGTTGGGCACCGTCGAGATGTGTGCGACACCCGGCAGGACCTGCTCCCACTTGGCGCTATCCCAAGTCCAGGCAACCGAAAGGACAACCTTGTCGGCTAGGACGTCCTTGAGCGGAGCGAAGACCTTCTCGATCATGTACGGCTTGACCGCAGCAACCACGATATCGGATGCGGCGACAACCTCCGCCGCGTCACGACAGGCAACCATCCCACGCGTCTCACAGCGCTCAACCAAGGCGTCGTAGCGGCCCGCGCAGGCGCACATATCGCTCGCAGCCACACCGGCGGCGATCCAGCCATCAGCCATAGCGCTCGCCATATTGCCAAAACCGACAAATCCAATCTTCATATCTCATAGTCCTCTCAGACACGCTCTTCAAAACGAAGGCTATTGTCCCACGGCATTGTTTCGTATTGCCGACCTATTTGTGATACGGCTCGCCACGGCTGATCTTGCAGGCGCGGTAGATTTGCTCCAGCAGCACCACGCGCGCCAAGTTATGCGGCAAGGTAATGCGTCCAAAGCTGAGCATCTCGTCGGCTCGTGCGCGCACATCATCGCTCACGCCGTCCGATCCGCCAATCACAAAGGCGATGTCGCTGTTACCACGTAGCATAAGATCATCAAGCCGCGCCGAAAGCTCCTCGCTCGAGCGCTCTTTGCCCTCAATGGCCAGCAAGATCACATGCGCTCGAGGCGGCAGGGTTGCAAGAATCGCCGCCCCCTCCTTGTCGCGCGCGGCATCCACGCCGCCCGCTTTAACCGGGTCGATATCGGCCACCTCGCGGATATCCACCTTGGCATAGGCACCTAGGCGCTTGGTGTACTCGGCACACGCGTCCTTCCAAAAGCGCTCCTTGAGCTTACCGACGCAAACGACGGTATATTTCACGCGCGTCTACTCCTTCGAATCGTTTTGAACTTTGCCGGCGGTCAGCATCTGCTCGAACATCGAGGCCGACTGCGAGAAATCGCTCGGCAGCACGACCGTCGAGGTTTTACCCGTACGAGCAAACTCCGTCATCATCTCGGACCACTGCGTAAACATGAACAACTGGTTGGCCTCGTCGTTGCCGACACCCGTCTCCTGGATGATCTCGAGCGAATCCTTGATGCCCAGCGCGATGGCCTTGCGCTGGTTGGCGATGCCTTCGCCCGCCTTTTCCATCGCCTCGGCCTCGGCGGTCGCCTCGGTGACGCGCTTGATGCGGTCGGCCTCGGCGAGCTCCTGCGCAGCAGCGCGCTTGCGCTGGGCGGCGTTGATGTCGTTCATGGAGTTCTCGACCTCGGTCGGCAGCGCGATCTTGGTGATGAGTGTCGACACGAGGGTGAAGCCGTAGGCGGCCATCTGCCCGGACACGGTGGCGTTGACGTCCTTGGCGATGTCATCCTTCTTGGCAAAGACCTCATCGAGCGTGTAGACAGGGATGGAAGAGCGCAGGGCATCGGTGATGAAATCGCGCATCTGGTCGACGGGCTCCTGCAGCATGTAGTAGCTCTTGTAGATGCCCGAATCTGCCGGGCCGGCGCCCATGTCATAGCTCACGTGGTACTGAGCGGATACCTCAAGGCCGATGGTCACGTTGTCCTGGGTCTTAACGTCGATGCCGAAGCCGTTTTTCATGGTGCGCAGACTCACCGTGGCGGCCTTGCGGTCGATCACGGGCACCTTCATGTGGAAGCCCGCGTTGACGATGCGGTTGAACTTGCCCAGGCGCTCGATGATTACAGCATGCTGCTGTTCAACGACATAGCAAGCGTTGGGAAGCAGTAGCAACAAAATGATGATGGGAAGCAGAAGGCTCGTAAGAGCAGCGATAATACCGGACAACAGCATGGTCTCTCCTCTGATAGGTACACGTTGGCACTAGGATACCCGCAGGAAGCAGCCACGTGACACCAACAGGAGGCCCATAACAAAAAAGCCCCCATTGCTGGGAGCTCTTTCATTTAATGGTGCGGGCGAAAGGACGTCCGCGTATCCGCTTCGCGGATACGCACCGGCTTCGGCCGCCTGCCGGCGGACTCGCCAGCTCGCTAAAAACGCTCCGCGTTTTCTTTACGCTCGCTCCTTCACAGGTTCAAGTCCCTGCGATGGGCCCATAACAAAAAAGCTCCCATTGCTGGGAGCTCTTTCAATCAATGGTGCGGGCGAAAGGACTTGAACCTTCATGGGGTTGCCCCCATACGGACCTGAACCGTACGCGTCTGCCAATTCCGCCACGCCCGCGTGCAGGAATTAGAATAACGGAGCGCCATCGCGAACGCAAGAACTATTTTTGAAAAAGTTTGCGAGCATTTTCCCAAGCGGCCTGCGCAATCGTCTCAGCATCCTCGCCGGTACGATCGACGCGGTCATTGACCAGCGTGTTTGCCGTGATAGAAATCATTGCCGGCTCGCACTCAAGACCACGAATGGGCTCCGGCGCCATATACGGGCAATCCGTCTCGAACAAAATACGATCGAGCGGGGTTGCCGCAAATGCCTCGCGCACGTCGTCGTTGCGCTTAAAGGTGGCCGCGCCGCCATAGGCGATATAGCAGCCCAAACCCACAAAGCGCTCCATTGTGGCGCGATCTTCGCCAAAGCAGTGCAGCACGCAACCGGCCTGAGGCACACCTACCTCGCGCAGCACGTTGTACGCATCAACGTGCGAAGTGCGCTCCCCATCCGAGTCCTCGTGCCGCAGGTGCAGCTCCACCGGCACATTGCGGCGCACGGCAACTTCGAGCTGACGTGCCATGCAATCAATCTGCACGCTATGGGGCGCCGGCGCGATGTCGTCATCGTAATCCATGTGGTAGTCCAGGCCGATCTCGCCGATACCGGCGCACAAAGGATTATCGAGCGCGGCAACGACCTGCGCGTGAATGTCGTCGGTATAATCCGGCGCGCCATAGGGATGAACGCCAGCGAGATACTTGATCTGCGGAATATCCCGCATCGGTAGAATTTCGCGCACCAGCCAGTCGCTATAGTCCGTCACGCTGCGCTTGTCGGCGATGGGGTCGAGCATCGTCACCAACAGGTCGACGCCCGCGGCTTTCGCGCGCACGAGCGTCTCGGGCACTTCTTTGCCCCAAAACGAAAGCAGATGCGCATGCGTGTCGGCAAGCGGTGCCAAGGGCACGGGGCAGGCAACCGTCTTCTTTTTCTTGGTAAACGTCACGCGTTCGGCATTAGGCGTCATGGATTAGCTCCTGGGCCAGGCGGACAAAGTCAGCAACATCGAGCGTCTCGGCGCGCGTGGTGGGTGAGATACCGCAAGCCTCAAAGGCGGCATCGAGCACGTCCTTGGCAAAGCCGTTGGCGCTCATGGAATTGCGGATGGTCTTGCGACGCTGAGCAAACGCAGCGTCAATCACGCGGGCCACAAACTCGCGATCGAGTCCTTCGGGCACCACGCCGTCAACACGGTCGATACGCACGACGGCCGAGTCCACGTGCGGTGCCGGCATAAAGCAACGCGGCGGCACCTCAAAGCGACCCGTCACCTGCGCATACAGGCCGAGCTTTGCCGTATAGCCGCCATAGGTCTTATTGCCCGGCACTGCGGCAATGCGATCGGCAACCTCCTTTTGAACCATGACGACGGCGTGCTTGAGCGCGGGCATCGTCTGGAAGAACTGCAGGATGATCGTCGCCGCCACGTTATAGGGCAGGTTCGCGACAAATACCGTCGGCTCACCGCCCGCAACCTGCTCAATCTGCTCCGGCGTCACCCTGAGCGCGTCGCCCATGATAAAGCGGAAGTTGGCGTAGTCAGCGGCATGGGCATCGAGCACCGGCTCGAGCTCGGGGTCGGCCTCGATCGACGTGACGCACGCCGCCTCCTGCAGCAGCGCAAGCGTGAGCGTACCAACGCCCGGACCGACCTCGAGCACGCGCTCATCGCCCGCAAGCTCGGAAAGCTCGCAAATGCGCTCAATTACATGGTTGTCGATCAGGAAGTTCTGGCCCAGGCGATGCTTGGTCGCAAGGCCAAACTCCTCCAGCAGCTCCCTTGTTGCCGTGGGGTTTGCCAAAGGCGAAGTTGTCATAGTTGCCTCCTTAGCATGGTGGCGGCGTCTTGAAACAAAAGGGCATGGACCGTTGCGGCCATGCCCTTACATCTAAACAGCAAATTGCCGATATGGCGCGCGGCGGCTTAGCCCAGACGCGGGAACAGCGGCTCGCCCTTCTCGACGGGCTGACCACCGGCAAGCAAGCCCCAAGCGCAAATGCCCTTGAGGTCGTCGCTCGCGGCCTCGTCCTCGCAGGACAGGCGGCGCAGGACCTCGGCAGAGGTCTGAGGCATGAGCGGCATCAGCAGGTGAGCGGCAATGCGGATGGCCTCGAGCAGGTTGTAGATCACAAATGCCAGCTCGTCAGCCTTGGCCTCGTCCTTGGCAAGCGCCCAGGGCTCAGAGTCCTCGATGTAGTGGTTGGCGGCGTGGATGAGCTCCATGACCTCGTCCTTAGCTCCACCGTAATCGAGCACGTCCATCTTGGCCATGTAGCGCTCGACCAGGCCATCGGCGATCTTTGCCAGCGGGTTGTCGAACGCATCGAACGACGCGGGCTTGGCGGGCGCGCAACCGTCAAAGTACTTGCCGCTCATGTTGAGCGAACGCGAGATCAGGTTGCCCCAGCTGTTGGCCAGGTCGGCGTTGTAGACCTGCTCCATGCGATCGAAGCTGATGGCACCGTCGGTGCCGGGGACGACGTCGGTCATAAAGTAGTAGCGATAGCCCTCGACGCCTAGCATGTCGATAACGTCCTGCGGAGCGATGGCGTTGCCGCGGCTCTTGGACATCTTCTCTGCCTTGCCGGTCTCGGCATTGCGCACGGTCAGGAAGCCGTGGGCAAAGACATGCTCGGGCAGAGCCTCGCCGATGGCCATGAGCATGGCGGGCCAAATGACGCAGTGGAAGCGGATGATGTCTTTACCCACGATGTGGAACTGCGCAGGCCAGCGATAGGCCAGCTCGGCACGCGCCTCGTCGGTGTCGACACCGTAGCCGACGGCCGTCATATAGTTGAGCAGCGCATCGAACCACACGTAGGTCACGTGACCCTCGTCAAACGGGACCTGAATGCCCCAGTCAAAGCTCGTGCGGCTCACGGAAAGGTCGTTAAGGCCGCCCTCGACAAAGCTGCGCACCTCGTTCATGCGGAACGCAGGCTCGACAAAGTCGGGGTGCTCGTCATAGAGCTTGAGCAGCTTGTCCTGGAAAGCGGAAAGCTTAAAGAAGTAGGACTCCTCCTGCACGCGCTCAAGCGGACGGTGGCAGTCGGGGCACAGGTGCTGGCCGACGCTGCCGTACTCCTCGTCGCCCTTCTGGACCTGCGTATCGGTGAAGTAGGTCTCGTCAGGCACGCAATACCAGCCGTCGTAGCTGCCCTTATACAGGTAACCGGACTCCTTCATGCGCTCCCACAGGTACTGCACGGCATGATGCTGGCGCGGCTCGGTGGTGCGGATGAAGTCGTCGTTGGAAATCTCGAGCTTGTTCCAAAGCTCCTTGAAGTGCGGGGCCTGGCTGTCGGTCCACTCCTGCGGCGTCATGCCATGCTTGGCTGCGGCCTCGGCGACCTTCTCGCCGTGCTCGTCCATGCCGGTCAGGAACTTGACGTTATAGCCGGCGGAGCGGCGATAGCGAGCCTGAACATCGGCGATGATGGTGGAATAAGCCGTGCCCAGGTGCGGATCGGCGTTGACGTAGTAGATGGGCGTCGTGATAAAGAACGAAGGTTTGCTTTGATCCATGGGGTTTGTCCTCCAGAAAAACGTTGCATACAGGGGATGATTCTAGCGCAAGGGCTGGATATCCTCCATCTATTGCATATCGAGCACCATGGCATAGACATCGCGCTTGCGGCGCGAATACTTCTGAGACAGGCGCTTGGCCACCGCAGAGGCGGGCTCCCCCTCCTCAAGCGCGGCGCGGATATCCTCGCGCAGGGCCTCGTCGGGATCCGCTGCCGCGGCGCCAACCGGCACGATGCCGGCCTCCTCATCCTCGCTCGGCGGTGCGATGATCAGCGCAATCTCGCCCTTTACCTCGCCGCGAGCACGCAGCTCCTCGGCAAGCTGGGCGGCGGGTCCGCGCAAGACTTCCTCGTGCAGCTTGGTGAGTTCGCGGCAGACGGCAACCTCACGCTGGGGAAAGACCTCTGTCACGGCCTCGAGCGTCGCCACGATGCGATGTGGAGACTCGTAGAAGATGAGTGCGCCGGGCACCACGGCAAGGCGCTGCAAACGGCGCACACGGTCGCCGTGCTTTCGGCCCAAAAAGCCCTCGAAGAAAAAATGCTCGCAGGGAATGCCGGACGAAACGAGTGCCGTGACGCAAGCAGAGGGTCCGGGAATAACTTCGACAGGCACATCGGCCTCACGTGCTGCCTCGACCAGCGCCTGGCCGGGATCGGACACACTCGGCATGCCGGCATCCGAGGCAAAAGCGAGGGTCTCCCCTGCCAGCAGGCGGTCGACCAGGCCGGCGGCGCGGCTCGCGATCACATTCTCGTCGCAACGGACAAGCGGCTTGGAAATGCCCAGGTGCATCAGCAGCTTTGACGTCACACGCGTGTCTTCGCAGCAAATGGCATCGGCGGCGGCAAACGCCTCGCCAACGCGCGGGGACAGGTCGCCCAGATTGCCGATGGGTGTGCCGACCACATAGAGTTTGCCCGTATGGGCGCTGTTTTGCGTCATATCAACCTATTCAATCATGCCGCGCTCGAGCGTGCCGAGTGCCGCGCGGGCGTCCCATGCTGCAATGCGCTTCTCGGTCTTCCACGTTTGAAAGAACCAACCGGCAGCCGGCGCAAACGAAGCCAGCTGGTTGGCGATAAACACGCGTTCGTAGGCATTGCGGCCCTCGGGCGTGACCGACGAGTTGGCAAAGATCGCCGCACCCGACCATTCGCCCACCAGCACGGGGAACCCAGTCGAGATCGCTTCTTTAAGCTCGCGCTTGTTACGCGAAATCGCCGTCGTCAGCCCGCGGGGGCTCGTGATGTCGAGCGCATACTCGTCACGGTAATGGTACAGGTGAAGGTCCATGTAGACGTTCTTGTACTTGGCGCCGCGCATAAAATGCTTCCACTCGCTGGGATGCCCCGACGACGAGAAGACGACGATCTTATCCTCGGGCATATACGAACGGACGAGCTCGTAGGCATCGCGATAGAAATTACGCAGGTAGTGGGCCGGAATGCCATCCGTCATGGTAAAGAGACTCTTGCGGACACTCATCTGCGGCGTATCCAGCAGCTCAATGCCCAGCAGGCTTTCGGCCTCGCCGTAGCGATCGGCCAAGCGCTCGAGCACGTCGAGTGCGACATGACGGCCGTTGGTGGACGAATGCCACTCGGCAACAGCCTCCGGCGTAGTGGGCGAATCGTTGGAATCGCCCTGGCCACCGGGCACAGTTGCCAGATCGAGCAGCACGCGGATGTTGTACTTGTCGGCCCACTCAATAGCACGGTCAATATAATCGACGACCGAGATGTAGGAAGCGTCGGACTCCTGCGAGCCAAAGGCATACCACGGCACCGGCAGGCGCACGGCGTTGAGACCGATCTGCGCCATGCGGCGAAAATCGTCCTCACTCACAAACGTCTCGTAATGACGGCGCATGCGCTCGTTATAGGCGGCGGTGCCCATGGCCTCCTGCAGCTCGGCCGCGTTGGATGCACCGGTCGCCGCGTATAGCGACGGGGTCACCCAAGGCTCGGGAATAAACCAGCCAGAGAGATTAACGCCGAGTATCCTCTCCATCACTGCCCCCTTCGGATCGTGCAGGTCGAGCCTGCATCGTATTGCATAGGAAAAGTATCGTTTTGAGTATACCCGCGCGTGAGGACAGACGACCGAACGGTCTGCAAAGTGGCGCAAAAGCGGGAGGAATGTCTGGGGCGGACCCGAGCTAGTGCGCCGAGATGCGCACGCACGTCGGAAGCAAGCGCCGGAAAGCGCATCCCGCCTTCTCGTTCAATAACGGGATGCATTTTCCGCGGGTCCAGATAAAAGAAAAGGACCCCTTTGCAGAGGTCCTAGTCAATTCAAGGTGGCGGGGAAGGGAATCGCGTCCGCGCGCTGCGCGGACGGACCGCTGCGGCGCTTGCGCGCCTTGCGAGCTACGCTGGCAAACGCTTGCGCGTTTCCTCAGCTCCGCGCCCTCACGGGGTTCGATTCCGTGCATGGGCTACATTAAAGAAAAGGACCCCTTTGCAGAGGTCCTAGTCAATTCAAGGTGGCGGGGAAGGGAATCGAACCCCTGACACGAGGATTTTCAGTCCTCTGCTCTACCAACTGAGCTACCCAGCCATTTGAGGTGTGCCTTGTTTCAAGGCTTGATTAGTATAACCAAGGACGCGCTCCGGTCAACCGAGAATTTGAAAAAAGTTTTTGAGCACGACATCGGCCACGATCTCGCTCCTATAGAACGGCACGTCAGAAGCATCAACCAGCCGCAAGAAGTTTTTCACTCAGGGCCGCACGGGCAAACTCACTTGGCGTCATCCCCTCGGCAGCCGCCCGTCGACGAATAGCCTCCTTCATTCCCAGAGGAATCTTGACCGATAGCGTTGCCGTTCCCTCACCTGAGAGTGGAGGCCGTCCATGCACGATTCCGCCAACGGTGTGTTCGCCATCCGGAAACTCTCCGCGCTCGTACGACTCACACCACGCGTCAATCATTTCATCCGTTACAACCTGACCACTAGCGGTCGTATATGTCTCGCCCATCATTGACCCCTTTGCCGAGCTCGCTCGATCTCTTGTCAGAATTTCATCTGAACCGGAGACAAGGCATGAATAATGAGCCATCCACGAATAAGTTCGACCGCAACGAGCTCCACACTCCGTCCGTCCGGAAGTCATCCAATCGCAAGCCATCTCGGCGGCTCGTCTTCCGACTCGCGACGAATGCACTCGGTAATCGCAAGCCAAGCGCTAAGCACCTGCTTTTCCGTCAGGTGCTTTTTGGCGTTGGGATGAATCTCGACGTCCATGCATCTCCTCCCCCATCTTACCCAATTTCGTATGACGAAATTCCGCTGTCGCCAATTCTTAAGCCGGCACGCGTTGAAGAACAGCGGGCGAAACAATGACTGAAGGGCGCTCGAGTGCCGCCCAGGCACCGGGACAGGAACACATGCGCCAGGGGCGGACGTTTTCGTAGCGCGCGAGAATGTTGCCGCTACGGTCGATAAAGGCAATGTCGATGGGGTAGGCCATAAAGCAGGTGTGGACCGAAGAGCAGCGTGGGAACGCCATGACGAGCGGCAACCCGTTTGCGGCAATCGGCGACCGTCCCAGCATGCCGCGCAGGCGCACGGCAAACGACTCCGCCACCACAAACTCGGCAGGCGTCCAACCCAGCCTGTTGAGCGCCCGCGCGTAGGCAATGTAGGATGAGACCGCGGTCACATGACCACCCCCGGACGCCACGGGTCAACTGTCACTGCGCGCTCGTGCGACAACTGTGCCGGTGCCCCCAGCGAAACGCCGGCGATGCTGAGCGAGCTCGGCCACGGCTCGTAGCGCATGGTGCAGGTATAGGTCCTAAACGTACCGGAAAGCGAAAGCAGACCGCCATCCGATGTCGTCGTACCCTGCTCGCTCGAGACCTCGATCTGCAGGTCATAGCCTTCCATGGCATGTTGAATCTGAGCCTGAACGGTCACGGAGGCATCGATGGAGTCGTCGTCTCCCTCCCCGCTCGGAGCCACGGCGTGCGCCAGCACGATATCGGGCACCACGCGGTCGAAGCGCGCGACCGCACCGGCAAAGACCATGACGTTGTATACGATAAGCGCCAGAACCAGCAGGACGGGCGTGACCACGGCCATCTCGACCGTCGCCTGGGCGCGCTCCTCGCGCAGGCGCTTGCGGATACCCATTACGACCCACCGCCCAGGGCACCCGCCAGCGTGGCAACATCGACGGTAAGTGGGATGGAACCGCCGCCGGGCAGCGGAATCTCCGCTAGCGTGAACACCGTGCCGCTGATAGTGCGCTCGACTTGATATTCCAACGCCTCGCAAAGTGCCTTGGGGTCGGTCACGCCCAGCGGAATACTTCGTAGCTTGTCCTGCACTTTAGAAAGACCTGTGATGTCAGACCCAGGGCTCTTAATGACATTGGCGGTGTCGGTCAGCACCGGCTTTCGCAGGCGCAAGTCGCACGGCTCCAAGCCCAGCGCCGCCACGGACGCCGAAACGGTATCGCCGAGCCACGATGCAATGGAGCCCAGCCCGCCACTGTTCCCTCCCAGGCCATCGATCATCTCATCCATAAGCTCGTCGGCCGAGCCCTGGATGTCTCCGTATCCCACAAGCAGCCGTCCCCAAACATCCATGACACCATCGAGTACGCCGGCAACGCCACCCGAACGCTCCTCCAGCGTCGAGAAAAACCGCGAGAGAACGTTGTTCTGCGCCGTCGCGTCATCGGGCGCCAGCACCGCAGCAGAGATCGCGCCGTGATCGCCAAGCCTGACTGCCGTGTTAAACGAAGAGTTGAGCTCATCGGGGCTCGAGATGGCACCCGAAACCGCAAAGGCAACCACGCCGTTGCGACCGGGCGGGGCGATACGCGGACGCTCGCCCGAAAGCGCTTTAATGGCCTCGTCAAACGCATTGCCCGCACGGTCAGCCTCGTCCTCGGTCTGGCGCATGAGCTCAAGCTCTTTGTTGCGGCATTCGACGTAGTCTTCCAGAGCGTCTTTGAATCGATCAAAGTGGTACTCGAAGCCGTTTTCGATAGAAGTCGAAGGCGCTGCAACGGCGCCGAGCGACGAAACACCAAAATGGCATCTGTTGCATTTGTCCTGCCCGTCATAGGCAGCGACCGAGGCTAGCCCGCCTGGCGTCCCTTTCTTATAGTTGGGGCAGCTCGTTCCATAATGCAGATACGTTTTGCCATCATTGGCACTGGTTGGCCACACCGCATCGGTATAGAGTTCCGTCGCTCGCACCTCGTCAGTGTTGCGCGGCAACAGCGGGATATAGGAAGCGACTTCATCTCCGTCCTCGGTTACATATGCACGATTGACCTCTGTACTCGCATAGGTGTAAAACGCCTTGCGCGCCGCCGACTCCGCCTTCGTCTCGACGCTTGAACCCTGAGGTTTTTCGTCTGCCAGACGCTGACGGTAGTAAGCTTTTGCGCGGTCGAGCGCCACCTGTGGCTCCCACGCAACGCTCGAGGCATAATGCGGGTTCTGCTCACCTGAGAGCTTTGCCAAGCTCCCCGCGCGTTCCCACATGCATGAACAGCTACCGACCGAAGCCGGAACCGACCCGCCGCAATCCGCAAGCCAGGCGCGTTCTTTTGCTTTCGCCGTCTCCTCCGAGGCTTTCCGCAGCTCATCTGCTGCGCGTTCCAGATCTTTCGATGTGTCTTTAATCGCATCGGTCGAAATCTCGGATCCCTCGAGCGCAGCAAAATCCGACTCGGACGTCCTGGGCACGGCAAGCGCCGTACCGGTATAGGTCACGCCCTCGGTATCCTGCGCCGACACGGCCTGCGTAGCTCGCGCAGCGACCAGATACGGCAGAGCCGTCTCGATTTTCTGCAGGCCCTTGGAGGCGCTTTTGGCAAACTTATTGCGCGTTTTAATAATCTCGATTCCTGTGTCGACCATATCGCCCGCGGCAAGCTCGGCGCCTGGAATAAGAATGGCGACCAAGCCGGCGCCGATCGTAGCAAACCCCGCCAGCCCCAAACTCAAAATGCTCGCATCCACCACCGTCGCAGCCGTGTGGTAGGACGACACCACATTGGCGCCTGCCAGCGCGCCGCTATCGGCAGCCACCTGGGTGTCCCCCGCGCGCGACATGCTCCATATCGCCGCCGTCGACGAAAACAGTAGCGTAAGCACCACCAAGATGACCACCGCAGAGGAGAGCGTGGTGTAGGCACCGTCTTCGATAAACAGGTCGATCCCGGCTTGACCCATAAAGCCGCCCCGCTTGCAGCGAGCATGCGGTCGGCAACGGCACGCCAACCCCCTCGTCACCTTCAACAGGCAGCGCTTAATCCCATGCAGCAATCCATGAATCATAGTCTCCCTCCAGCCACTCGGGACGCGATTGGTACGAGACGTCGACCTTAAGCTCGACATAACCGTTTTGGCCTGCACTACCCATAGCCTGCGCAAACGCGCCGATCACAGGCAGCGGTTTAACCTCACCGGTAACGGAAACGGACGAGACGCCGCCCGCGCCGGCCCGGCCAAGCTCGATATCCCACGACAGGGGCCCGCCGGCATGAAAAATCGAAACGTCGGGAACCGCGGCAAGACGGCGGCGGGCGAACTCCTTAATATCCTCGTCATTTCCCACCGTCGTCGTGGTCATGAGCCGCGCGGTCTCGGCGGCGGCAGACTCCATGACGGCGCGCGTATAGAGCAGGCACACCGGCTGCAGCGCCAACAGGACGAGCGTCAGAAACGTCGGCAGCAGGAACGCCGCCTCGACCGTAGACTGCGCCCGGTCCTCGCGCGCGGCATCAATACAGCACGATGTCCTCAGCGCCCGCAGCGGCATCGATAACCGATGTCGAGGCGACGCCGTGAGATGCCGCCCGCTCGACCAGCGCCGCCAAGCGCCCATCGGCACCGGCACGCCAAAGCCCAGCGATCGCCAGCACGATGGAAAGCAGCGCCACCGTGACGATGGCGTATTCGACCGTCCCCTGGGCAGATTCCTCACACAGGACGTCATGCATTTCACAGTCCCTCCTTTGAGTTCGTTGTCTGCGGGGTCAGGCGGACCACGCGCAGGCGACACGAAGTATCACCAGCATCCGCGGCAACCGTCACCATATCGACCCAGCCGCGTCCGTCGCGCACGATGACGCCCCACACGTTGCCCTTGATGTCGAGATAGCCGCTCAGAGCAAGTTGCGCCGTGGGCACTTCGCGATAGGCGCGCAATATATCCGCCGCCGCTTCGGTCATCGGTCGGTACTCGGACCATGCGAGACGAACAGCGACGGCATTGTTTGCAGATGAACCCGTTGCAGCACCCGCTCGCTCGTCGAGTGCTTGCAAGAACGTTTGCGTCGTGACGGCGGCACTCGCATCGTCCGCGTCTCGCGCATCATCTTTTTGAGATGCCACAGCCGAACCCGAGCCCGCATCCGCGGCAACCCCTAAACGTTGTTGCCGCGCCGTGTTAAGCCCCCAAACCGCCACTGCCACCGCCACGACCGCACAGGCGAGCACCAGCAACGCGCCGACGGGACGGGCACCCTCTACAGGCTGTTGATGCCCTCGCTGATAGCGCTCCATAGATCTTGGACCTTGCCCTTAAATGCGACGATGGCAATGATGGCGATCACCACGAGCACACCGACCAGGATGGCGTACTCGGTGGTGCCCTGCGCGCTCTCCTCCCGCAGCAGTTCCTCGGCACGCTGGCGAGCGCGAATTGACTGGCAAAACGCCCAGCTCCAGACCTTGCCAGCAACGTCAGTCATCGTATTCATGTATTCCTCCCTACATCATCCCGCCTGCTCCCAGCAGCGGGCCCAATATGGACAGAAGCAACGCCGGCAAGATGAGCGTGCCGGTAGGAATCAGCAGCTTGACCGGCGCGCGCTCGATCTCGCGCTCGACCGCGGCGCGATGGGCCGCGCGAATCTCACAACTTTGAGCCGCCAGCGTCTCGGCAAGCGGGGCACCGAGGGCAAGCGCCTGCCCCGCTGTGATGGCAAAGGTCTCGAGCGCCCGCACATCCAGGTCGCGCGCGGCCACCAGGAGCTCGTCCTCGCGCGTCCCCACGCCCACCTGCCACGCCATGCAGGCTTGCTCAAGGCGGAGCGCCAACGTCGATTGGCGATTGGCGCAAAAAACCTCAAGCGCCGCATCGAACGAAAGGCCAGCCGAAAGCCCCAGACGCACCACGTCGATCATCTCGGACACCTCGCCAAGCGACACCTGCGCCGTACCACCCGTGCCGAGCATGCCCTTCAACCGTGCTACCAGGGCATCGGTTACCGAGCGAGCAGCCGCAACAACCAGCAGCGCCTCGTGTTTGCAGGCCTGGGCGATCTTGTGTGCGTCTGCACGATTGAGCCCCGTCACGATAAACACGCTGAGCGCGCACAGGCACGCCGCGACCCCGACCAGGGCGCTCATAGCTCCACCCGCATAATGCGTCGGATGACCACCAGCGCGGCGGCGTTGAGGGCAAGGCCCAGCACCACGGCACCGGCACCCGCCGGCGTTGCAAGGCCGCGGCGAAAGTCGGCCGAAAGCAGCGCCAGCACCGCACACATGCCCGCCGGCATCGCCGAGACCATGTGTGCCGACATGCGAGCCTGCGATGTCTTGACGTCCAAGCGGCGTTTGAGCTCAATGCGCTCCCCCACCATACTCGACGCCTCGGATAACAGGTCGGCAAGCGGGGCACCGGTTCGCTGCGACACCTTGAGCGCCAAAGTGACAAGCGAAAGGCCGGGGGCATCGATACGGTCGAGTAGGTCATCCAGCGCATCAGTCGCCGAGACGCCGCAGTCGATCGCCGCCGCCACGCGCAAAAACTCGGTATGCACCGGCTCTTGCGCGTGAGTTCCCACAAACCTCATGCCCTGGGCCAGCGAATGACCCGAGGCGAGCGACATGGAGAGTGCCGTAAAGGCCTCGGGCATGGCTTCTTCCACATCGTGTTGCTCGCGGCGACGGTCGTAGGTGTCGCGAGCGGCGCCTACGCCAAACGGCGCGAACAGCCCCAGAACAAAGCCGATAGGCGACAGCGATACGACAGTCAGGGCAATGCCGCAGACGCCACTCGACAGCAGCAAGAATGCCAGTCGCGCCTCATCATCCTCGATGACAAGGCCAAGGCGATGTGCTGGAACCAGCGCAGCCCAGGAGCGGGCGATCTTTTTTAGCAGGTCGTTATCTACCAGCCCGCGCGGCAGCTTCTCGGCAACCGATTCAAACGCATGGCTGACCAGCTCCGCTGGCGGCACGCGCGGCGCACGAGGCTCCGCCCCACACGCCACCGCGGCAGAAAACCCTGTCAACCCCCCTACGACGAGGGGCACAACGATCTCCATTCGTCCACCTCCTCTTGCGTGAGCGTTCCCGAGCGCAGGCCCTCTGCGATAAACGGAGGCTCGCGATCGAGCGTCCAGGCGCGCGTGGCGGCATCGAACGTCACGTAGCGCTCAAGCTCCACGCCGCCCGACGCGCCGCGTCGCACCCCCGAATAGGAGGACACGAAACGCCTGCCGTCCGCATGGCGCTCGGACATCACGATGCCGTCGAGCGCCATGGCAATCTGCTCCTCGATAAGCTCGCTCGGCAGGTCGATGCCATAGCGCGCAAGCAGCGTCAAACGCACCACGGTCTCCTGCTCGGTGCCCGCATGAAGCGTGGTGAGCGATCCGTCGTGCCCGGTATTCATGGCCTGCAACATGTCGCAACATTCCGCACCGCGCACCTCGCCCACCACAATACGGTCGGGACGCATACGCAGGGCGTTGGTCACCAGGTCGCGGATTGTCACCGCGCCCTCGCCCTCAATTGAAGCCTCGCGCGCCTCCAGGCGAACCACATGCGGGTGATGCGCAAACTTGAGCTCGGCGGAGTCCTCGATCGTCACGATGCGCTCGCCGGTGGATATCTCGCACGATAGCGCGTTGAGCAGCGTGGTCTTGCCCGACCCCGTGCCACCTGCAACCGCCAAATCCTGGCGCAGCGATACCGCGCACGACAGCAGCTGTGCATACCAAAGCGGTAGCGACCCCAGGCTCACAAGCTCGTCCAGCGAACAGATGCGGTCCGAGAACTTGCGGATGGTGAGGATCGGCCCATCGATCGCCACAGGCGGGATCACCGCGTTGACGCGATAGCCCGTCTTGAGGCGTGCGTTGACGATGGGGCTGCGCTCGTCGATGCGCCTGCCCAGCGGCGAGATGATGCGGTCGATGAGCACGCGGATTTGCTCGTCATCCTCAAACGCATGCTCGATGGGATATAAGACGCCGCCGCGCTCAAAGAAAGCCGATCGGCAGCCGTTGACCATGATCTCGGTGACGGTGTCGTCCTCGATGAGCGGCTGCAGTGGGCCCAGGCCCACCACGTCGTCCAGGATCTCATCGATGATGGTCTCGCGCTCGGGCGTCGCCAGGTCGGTCGGCTCCTCCACGTTGAGCGCCGCCTCCACCGCAGGACGCAATTCCGAGCGGGCGCGCACCGGATCGATGTATGCGCTGATACGCGCCACCTCGTCATAGCCCATGCGGTCCATCACGGCGCGTTTGGTGCGGCGCTTGACGGCACGGTGGCGCCCCGCGTCAACAGGCACTGCCGCCGCGGCCGCGCCGGCCGCCCTAATCCTTGCTTGCAAACTCATCGCGAATCACCCTCGCGCGACCAGGGAAGACGGATACGCGGGCGCTCGGTGCGCGTCGCGCGGTCGGTGACCATATCACTCCAGGGACCGACGGCGCAGCCCAGCTCCACGAGCATCTCGCGCGTGGCTTCGCGCACGCTGGTGGCAAAAGCGCTGGTCTGGCCCACTGCCTCGTCAGCACGTCCGAATGCCATGAGCGCCGCCAAGTCCTGCCCGCCGTCGGCGATGCGGATCTTGGAGCTCAACGCACAGGTAATCTCAAAGCGCATGGCGACATCCTCGTCGGCACCGCGCGCGCCAAACCGGTTGAATACGGCGCTCATGCGCGTACGCGGCACGCCCACACGGCTCGCCAGTTCGATAACGCGTGCCGCGGACGTCGCAGACGACACCGACGGATCGCCCACGACCAGGCAGCGGTCGCTTGCCGCCACCGCGGCCGCCACGGCGTCACCCCAAAAGACCGAGGTGTCGACAAGAACCACGTCGGATTCGCGACGCAAGACGTTGAGCAGCAGCTCCACCGGACGTGCCATCAGCTCGGCCTGTTCGGGCGCAGCGACCGGACCCCAAAGCGTAACGCCCGGGGCCACGCGCATCGAGGCGGCCACGATGTCCGATTCGGCGAGTGCGCCCGCAGCCGATGGCTCGATAAGCGTCGCCATGTCATGCGGGGCATCGGCACCCAACAGGTCGTAGAGGTTTCCAAACATCAGGTCCAAGTCGAGCACGGCGGCACGCAGGCCCAGCAGCGACGCCGCGTGCGCCATGGCGGCGACGATCATCGACTTGCCGCAACCGCCCGAACCCGAGACGGCGCAGACAACCGGGGCTCGATGCGACGGAGCGGCGGCATCCGCCGGCGACGTGGGGACAAGCGGCGCTGGCACGGGCTGCAACGTCCCCGTCTCTCCGGCAGCGCTCATATGCTGCGCCCAAGCCGGCATGGCAGGCTGCTCGGCCCGCGGGGCCGAGTCTGAAGACTTCACGGTCGCATCGACACGAACATTGTCGTTTCCGGCAAGCCCCTCAACCTCGTCGAGCTCATCGACCAGGCTCACGCCATGCACGTATCCCATATCTACAGCCAGAAGCTCCTCGCCATACGGCACCGGCTCTCCGACATCATCGTACGCAAGGGGGTCCCGGGGACACCGATCATGCTCGGCTTCCGCTTTTCCACAATCATCAACACGCGGGCCTCTTGTAGCGCGAGGCGCCCCGGGTTCCCTATCAACAAAAGCATCGGGCTCAATCGTCATACACCGGTCGTAACCAACCGTCCCCTCGCCCGCGCGTCCGTTGCCGCAAATGCTGCGCGCAGCGATAACCTCGGTCGCCCCTGCGCGAAACAGCCCCTCGATATCCGAAGGATCGAGCGTCTCTATCAGCACGACCACGCGGCTCACGCGGCCCTCGGCCGTCAGACGCGCGACGGTCTTTCGCACGTCTTCGGCATCGAACAGGGCTGCCGCGATAATCGCCGCCCCGCGACGCGACGGAAACGCCCGCGTCATGGACACCAGCCCATCCAGGTCGCCCACGCGAAGCACCTGCGCGCCCGCATCGCGGCCCTCGACTTCCCGCTGCAGCAATCCGTAATCACCGCACGCGCAGCATGCAAGCCAGATCACCTTCATCACTCGTCGCCTCCGCTCTTTTTGCCGCGCACCGTGGCGGGAATCGTCAAACTGACCGTCCCCTTGCCCGAAGCCCCCAGCAATTCCTTAACGTCTTCGGGGTCGGCCGCCAGCGTCACCCATTCGATCTTGCCTTCGCGCGTGGCACCGGCCACTTCGCTGGTATCGATCACACGCGCGCCGCACAGCCGATCGGTCACGCCGTCCTTTTGCACGTACACGTCCACGTAGCTGCCCACGCCCGTGGCGCCCCCGACCGAATGCTCGGCATCGACCGCTACTGAAACGGCAACCTTGCCTTTGGGCACCTCGAGCGTGTGGGTTTCGGCCTTGGTGTAGACATCACAAATCACGGCATTTTTAGGGATGCGCGAGGTCGTCACGTCGCCGCGCACCTGGCGCAGCTCGGTCGCCGCATCGCGCGGCAGCAGGCTCGCCAGCCATTCCTGGGTTATGACATTGGTCTCGTCGAGGGTCTCGCCCGCATCGATATCGCGCGCCGCGACGCACACCTCAACGCGATCGCCGCCGTACTTGGCCAGCGTCTCGGCCTGGGCCTGTTCGGCCTGCGAGCGAATCGATGACGCGTAGACCATGCAGAGCAGCGCTGCGAGCACGCCCGCGATCAGACTGATGGCGATGCGCTTGCTCTTGTTCACGGCCGCTCCTCTCAAGGTAGCACCGGGCAGATGCCCGTACCACCATTGTCCGAGCGGACAAGCAACAAAACGACGCGATCGCGATCTTGGTTTTGTGTGTCAAACCAAATGCCGACCAAAAGCTGACCGGCCCGTCAAGCTCGTGGCAAGGTTTTGGTCAGCACGTCAGTAAAACGCATATTTCGAGGCGCTTTGACAGCAAAAAGCCGCCTCCCGAACAGTTGGGAGACGGCTGTCATAGATAGATTTAATTACAGATGAACGTCAGGATCGAGCATCTGAGCACTCACACGCATGGATGACGCCAGGTTTTGGAACGTCTCCAGGCGCAGGCTGTCGATCCGCCCGGCGTCCTCGGCCTCGCGAACGGCGCAGCCCGGCTCGTGGGTATGCGTGCAGTCGCCAAACCGGCACGCACGCGACGCCTCGACGATCTCGGGAAACGCACGCGCCAAGCCCCGCTCATGCCCCACGAGCGGCAAACTGCGCAGTCCCGGCGCGTCAGCAATAACGCCGGCTTCGCCCGGCAGCACCACCATCACGCGCGCGACCGTGGTGTGGCGACCCTGGTCATCGCGCTCACGCACACCGCCGGTAGCCAACGTATCGTGGCCCAACAGCGCGTTGAGCAGCGTCGACTTGCCGGCACCCGATTCACCCAGGATCATGGCGCAGCTCCCGGCGGGCACGCAGGCGCGCACCTCATCCAAACCACGGCCCTCGGCAGAGGATGTCACGATTACGCGCACGTCCGGACCCACCAAGCGGTGCACGCGGTCCAGATCGCGCTCGAGCTCATCTGGCTCGCAGCGGTCGGCCTTGGTGAGTACCACCACCGGCTCGGCATCGCAGTCGAGCGCCAACACCAGCGAGCGCGCCACGCGGTCGAGCAGCACCTCACCGGCGCCGAGCGCCTGCACGATCAGCACGCTATCCACGTTGGAGCAAAGCACCTGACGCTCGCCGCGAGCGCGTCCGCGCCAACGCTCAAAACTCGTGCGGCGCGGCAGCACGCACTCGATCACGCCCATGTCGTGCCCGGGAGCACGACGAACCGCCACGCGGTCGCCCACGGCGGGCAGCAGAACCTCATCCTCGCCACGCGATTTGGCAAACCCCACGGCATGCTCGGCACGAAAGGTGTCGTCGGCAGTCGCCACCAACGGAAACCCGCGATCCAGGCGCACCACGGCACCAAGTTGCATCTGCTCGGGCTCCTCGGCCTGGGCGCAAAAGTCGTCAAATGCCGCTTGCTGAGCATCATCGATCGGCAGGTCATCGAACGCCGGAACATCCTGTAGCGCGTCGAGTCCCGGCACGCTTGCCAGCAGCTCCTCGGCAGACGCGGGGGCCTCGGTCGCAAGCTTCCGACGACGATCACGCTTAGCCCGCGCCCCCGTCGTCTTTTTCTTCGCCTTAGCCTTAGCCTTGCCCACAAGCGCCTCCCAGCACCACAAATCACAACTGAGCAGGTATTTTACCCACAAAAAAGAGCCGGTCGAGCAAACGCTCGACCGGCTCACATACTTTCCCTCAGCCCTTTATCATCCGCACGGGAGAAAAGCCAACAAGGATACCGCAGGGCCCGCCCCGGAAGCCCTTTCTCCCGAACGATCCCGCAGCGCGAAGCGCGAGGACCAGTGAGGGAGAAAGGGCGTGGGGCGGGCCCGGACAGGTACGTTACTCTTTCTCCACAGCGCGCATGATCGCCTTGTAGATCTCCATCAGCGGAATAATCAGGAAGGCAAGGCCCAGCGCGGCGACAACGCCCTTGAGTTCAAGCGTCACGGGACCAAAGAACATCTCGGCAAGCGTCGGCTGCACGGTAACGATCACCGTCAGCACCAGCGCCAGCGCGGCAGAGGCCCACAGCCACTTGTTCTGCTTCTTCATGCTAAACAGCGACGCACGACGGCTGCGCATATTGAAGCAGTGGAAGATCTCGACCATGTTGAGCGTGATGAAGGCCATCATCACGCCTTCCTCGTCGGCATTGCCGGCGATCATATCGGCGATGTGGATGTAGCCCATGTCAAAGTACACGCCCACAAAGAAGCTCGCCAGCACCAGCACGGTGATGATCAGGCCCTGGACCACGCAGTCCAGGCCCATGTTACCGGCAAAGACGCCGTCTTTGGCGTTGCGCGGCTTGCGCTTCATGATGTCGCCCTCGGCGTCCTCCATACCCAGCGCGAGCGCGGGGAAGCAGTCGGTAACCAGGTTCACCCACAGCAGCTGCACCGGCTGGAAGATGGTAAAGCCGATGAGCGTGGCGATAAACACCGAGAACACCTCGGCAAGGTTGGCCGAAAGCAGGAACTGGATGACCTTGCGGATGTTGTCGTAGATGCGACGGCCCTCTTCGCAGGCACCGATGATGGTGGCGAAGTTATCGTCGGCGAGCACCATATCGGCGACGTTCTTGGTGACGTCGGTGCCGGTAATGCCCATGCCCACGCCGATATCGGCGCGCTTGATGGACGGGGCGTCGTTGACGCCGTCGCCCGTCATGGCCACGATCTGGTCGCGCGACTTCCAAGCCTCGACGATGCGGGTCTTGTGCTCGGGCTGGACGCGGGCGTACACGCCGTAGTCCTCGATGTGTGCGTCGAGCTCCTCGTCGCTCATGCGATCGAGGTCGGCACCGGTGATGGCATGGCTGCGATCGGTGACGATTCCCAGCTGCTTGGCAATGGCAACGGCGGTGTCGATATGGTCGCCCGTGATCATGACGGTGCGAATACCGGCGTCGTGGGCCTCGCGGATGGCGTCGGCGACCTCGGGGCGGACAGGGTCGATCATGCCAGACAGGCCGCAGAAGACCAGGTCGTGCTCGAGCGCAGCGGGGCTGCAGTCGCTCGGGACCTCGGTGTAGGTGCGGCTTGCCAGCGCCAGAACGCGCAGGGCCTCGTCGGCCATGGCCTTGTTGGCGGCCACGAGCTCGGCGCGACGCTCCTCGGTCAGGGGGACGACCTTTTCGCCCTCGTAGATATGGGTGCACAGGCCAATCACCACGTCGGGTGCGCCCTTGGTGTACTGCTCGTACTCGCCATCCAGGGTCTCGACGACCACGGACATCATCTTACGGCCCGAGTCAAACGGGGCCTCGCCCACGCGCGGATGCTCGGCAGTCAGGCCAGTGAGGCCCGCCTTGCCGGCATCGTTGACGAGCGCGCACTCGGTCGGCTCGCCCACGGCCTCGCCCAGCTCCTCGTCCCACTGGGCATCGGAGCAAAGGGCCATACCGGCCAGGAACTTCTCCTTAGGCGCGGCGAGCTCGTGCTTGACGACGGTCATCTTGTTTTGGGTAAGGGTGCCGGTCTTGTCGGAGCAAATAGTCTGCGTGCAGCCGAGCGTCTCGACGGCAGAGAGCTTGCGGATAATCGCCTGGCGCTTGGCCATCTTGGTCACGCCAAGCGACAGCACGATGGTCACGACGGCGACCAGGCCCTCGGGGATGGCGGCGACGGCGAGCGAAACGGCGACCATAAAGGTGTCGAGCAAGGCAGTCGGATCGGTAAGGACGTTGCCCACGCCGTGGCGGAGGATATCGACGCCAAAGATCACGACGCAGATGACGATCACCATAATGGTGAGGATGCGGCTGAGCTCGGCAAGCTTCACCTGCAGCGGCGTAAGCTCTTCCTTGGCCTCGGCCAGGGCACCGGCAATCTTGCCCATCTCGGTATCCATGCCGGTGCCGACCACGACGGCGCGGCCACGGCCGTACACAACGGTGGAACCCATGTAGCACATGTTCTTGCGATCGCCGAGCGGCACGTCATCGGTGCCCGCGGCAAGCTCGATCACGTTGGCGTGCTTCTCTACGGGCACGGACTCGCCGGTGAGTGCGGCCTCTTCGATCTTCATCGTGGCGCTCTCGAGGACGCGGCAGTCGGCCGGGACGGAGTCGCCCGCCTCGAGCATGATCACGTCGCCGGGCACGAGCTCGGCGCTCGGCAGGTGCACGAGCTTGCCGTCGCGCAGTACCTTGGACTGCGCCGCGCTCATCTCCTGCAGGGCCTCGAGGGCCTCCTCGCTCTTGGCTTCCTGGACCACGCCCAGCACCGAGTTGACGATAACGACGAACATGATGATGACGACATCGGCAAAGTCGGGCTCGCCCTTGACCATGCCCGTGAGCGCGCTGATGACGGCGGCAACGATCAGCATGATGACCATGGGGTCGGCCATCTGCTCAAAGAAACGCTTCCACAGCGGCGTCTTCTCGGCTTCCTCGAGCTTGTTAAGGCCTGTCTTGGCGAGGCGCGACGACGCCTCGTCGTTGCTCAGGCCAAGGTGCTCATCGACACCTTGGTCGCTGAGCACCTCCGCCGCAGCGGACAGGTATTCCTTTTGCATATAGAGTCCCCTCCTGGGATTCGGGCCACTCAGCAGATTGATGCCCGATCATAATTCCCAGGAGAAGGGCAAGGGCTCATCAAGGCTGCCGTGCTGAGCGGCAGTTGATAGTGGAGCTATGGTACCCCAAAGCAACGCGTCTAGCCAAAACAATCCATTTGGAAATACGGTCCATAAGCAACGGTGCAGACCGTGTGATGCTCAACATTGATAAAACGTTTTTTCTTCGGCGCATCATCGAACTAAAATATCGCCCAGATAGCAGCGGTTAGAACGGTTGGTAAAGTTTTTGCATATACCGTTTTTCCGCAAAAAAATGAACTTCTAATTCGGCATACGGTCGATTTTTTGGGGTATTCGGTCGTCATTTCGTTATAATCATTTCAGTTTTATTTCTTATGGTTTATCTATCAGCGCAAGACGATGTCAGATGGAGGTCTGAATGTACAAGCGCACTAAGATTGTATGCACCATGGGTCCCGCCTGCGATAGCGACGAGACCATCCGCGAGATGATCAAGGCGGGCATGAACGTCGCCCGTTTTAACTTCTCGCACGGCTCCTACGACGAGCACCACGGTCGCATCGAGCGCGTCCGCCGTATTTCCAAGGAGCTCGGCATGCCCGTCGGCATCCTGCTCGACACCAAGGGCCCCGAGGTCCGCACCGGCCTTTTGGTCGATGGCAAGAAGGTTGCCGTCAAGACCGGCGACAAGATCGTCGTCACCGCTCAGCCCACGTCCGAGGATTTCCACGGCACCGCTGAGCACATCTCCCTCGACTACCTGGCTCTGCCCTCCGAGGTCGAGAAGGGCTCCCTCATCCTGATCGATGACGGCCTGGTTGCCCTCGAGGTCGAGTCCGTCGACGGCCAGGACATGACCTGCGTCGTCAAGAACGACGGCCTGATCGGCGAGCGCAAGGGCGTCAACATGCCCAACGTCAACATCTCGCTGCCCGCCATCACCGAGCGCGATCGTCAGGACATCCTCTTTGGCCTGACCGAGAACATCGACTACATCGCCGCTTCCTTCATCCGCGACGGCGAGTCCGTCCGCGGTATCCGCGAGCTTTGCCGCGAGAACGGTGGCGAGCACGTGACGATCTTCCCGAAGATCGAGTGCGCCCTGGGCGTCGAGAACTTCGATGAGATCCTCGAGGCATCCGACGGCATCATGGTCGCCCGTGGCGACCTGGGCATCGAGATCAAGCCCGAGCTCGTTCCCCACATCCAGAAGGAGATCATCGCCAAGTGCAACGCGGCCTACAAGCCCGTCATCACCGCTACGCAGATGCTCGACTCCATGCAGCAGAACCCGCGCCCGACGCGCGCCGAGGTTGCCGACGTTGCTAACGCCATCTACGACGGCACCGACGCCGTTATGCTGTCCGGCGAGTCCGCTGCCGGTAAGTACCCGGTCGAGGCCGTCAAGATGCAGGCCAGCATTGCTCTCGAGACCGAGAAGTACCTCCCGGCTCACGCTCCGCTCGAGGTTCCGGCCGACGCCCACGGCACCCGCGTCGTCAACAACGTTGTGGGTATGTCCGCTGTGAACATGGCCACCACCGTTGGCGCCAAGTGCATCACCGTGCCGACGACCACCGGTCGCACCGCTCGCCTGATCTCGCACTTCCGTCCCAACATGCCGATCTGCGCGTTCTCCCGCCACGAGTGGGCCGTCCAGCAGATGATTATGTACTGGGGCGTTATCCCGCACCAGGCCGAGATCACCCAGGGCACCGTCAACGGCACGATCGTCAAGGCGATCGAGACCGCTAAGGAGCTCGGCTACGTTGAGGCCGGCGATCTGACCGTCGCCACCGCCGGCGATCCCCGCATGAGCGTCCAGCTCGAGGACAAGGTCTCCTCGACCAACGTCGCTTACGTCGCTCAGGTGCGCTAAATCGCACTTGCAAGCACACTTGCATTGCAAAGGGCCCGGAAGGCTTTGCCTTCCGGGCCCTTTTTCTGTGCCAATGCCGGCGCACGGCAAAACACGCACTCATTTCTTTACCAAAAGTGCGAAATCCACTCTTCGAGGCTCAAAGAATAAAGTCCCAAGCGCTAAAAATGTTCGCCCGGTGGCAAACCCACACCTCACGCAGGGCTGATAAATCGTTTTAGCAAGGTCCAAATCGACCGCGTTTTCGGAAGTGCGGGGAAAAAATCGCTCACCCCCGAGCACAAGCCCTTTTATTTCGACAAAACCCCTGATAAAGTTGGCTCAAATACCGCTTGTGCTTAGCCTGTTTCTCTTTTCCCCGCACTTCCGAAACCGATAGCTTTTCTAGCCCAAACAACGCTCAAACGATCGGATTGCTATGTCATTTCTTGCCTGCGGACCCACGGCTTTTCAGTACTATCGCATCCCGCCCCAGATACTGGGACTCTATCCGGCAATCCTGCCGCCCAACCATGACCATCGCTTGGTGCATTACTCAAAACAACCAGTATTTAAAGACTTGCTTGGCACACCAGTTTGGAGATTCGTGAGCGAAAGAAAACAGCGCGCGAACGGAAAGCTATTTCATAGCCGTCTGCTGACCCAAGAGCCACCTCCTGGATCATTTAGACAGACTGAGCATGGGTTTGATGTCACATCGCCCGAGTTCACGCTGCTCAACCTCGCTACACAGGTCTCACGCAACCAGCTGCTCATGGCATGCTATGAAATGTGCAGCTCCTTCGCAGTGTTTAAGCCCTGCAAACGTGCACAACAACAGCTTGATGAAGCAATATCGCTTAAGCTCATCCCGCCCGACTGCGGTTGGGAACGCGTTGTCGACACCAAGGGCAACAACACCAACCTTTGGAAGCACCCACCACTCCTCAGCGCGGCGAATATCGCCACGTTCGCTAAACAGGCCGCAGGCCTACGCGGCATCAAGCAACTCCGTTGGGCCGCCGAACGCATGACGGGACAGACCGCCTCACCCTTCGAAGTCCAGACCTCCATGCTCGTCTCGCTCCCCCGCGACGAAGGCGGCCTGGGCATCGATATCGCCAACAATGTGCGCATCCCGCTCAGCGACGCCGCACGTTCGCTGTATGACAAAACCTGCTGTTACGCCGATATCCTCATCGAAAGCGCCACCGACAGCATGGGCGTCATTCTGGAATGCCAAGGCCGCTCCGCCCACGGCAGCGAAGCCGCGAGTCTCTCCGATGCCGAGCGCGCCACCGCACTTACAAGCATGGGCTACGATGTCATCCAAATTACCTATGGCCAGATTAAGGATAAGAAGAGCTTCGACCACATAGCCGAGCTCATCCATAAAAAGGCTGGGCTTACCTACGTCCCAAAGACTAAACAGGAGCGCACTGCCGAAGATGTCCTTCGGCAAGAGCTACTTGTCGATTGAGTTGAGCTATTCACTGCCGGGCCGGCCAGCTAGCAGCTAGCGATCAGGGGCAGAGCGGGCACACCGGGTGATGCGACGCGGGCGGTAAAACCCGCCTCGGTTAGCTCGACGACCTCGGTAAACGTTGTGTCAAAGAACGCTTCGCTCAGCAGGCGGTACGGTGGATGATCCGGCTCGCCGGGGTTCTCGCGCACGATCTCGTGCATGACGCCAATGGTCTTGAGCACATAATCTTGCGGAATCGAATACTGACCAAACTGGGCCGCCGCGGTATACAGGCGATCGGTCGCACGCGGGATAGAAACAATGCCGAGCGTCTTGCCAAACCAGTCAAAGTCGCCTTGCTTTTTAATGCGGAATTCCTCGCACGGCTTGCCGCCGTGCGCCCCCAGATACTGATTCACGCGCGTATTCCACACGGTATCGGCCACGAGGTGAGACCAAACACCCAGTGTCAGATCGAGCAACGACTGCGCCACGTCCTCGGGCGCGAGCGAAAGCTCGCTTGCGCCGGGACCGGCAACCGGCTCGGCGTCCTTGTAGCGTTGGGGATAATGCACCCGATTGAGCCGCTCGCGCTCCTCGGCAATCGAGGTCGCGGCAGCCGGCGTACCAACAGGCGCCCCTTTGAGCAGCGGCGCCACATAGGTGTCCCAAAACTCATGCTCGCGCGGCTTAGGGATGGGCTCAGGCTTGGCAAAGTGCGTAATGCGGTACGGGATGGGATCGGCGATGCCAGGGACCATAAAGCCCACGAAGATATCCGGAACCACGCAGCCAAACAAAAAGGCATTGCGGTCGCGCACGTTATCGGCAAGCGTGCCAGCACGCGCCAGCAGTCGTTCCGTCTGAGCGATATGAATATTCCAACTTGGCATAGCCACCCCCGTAAAACCCGGATAACTATACCATTCACGGCAAGCCACGCGCGCGGCCGCAGCCCTACTACGCAGCAACTATTCCGCAGTGCCGCTTTCGGTTCCATACGATGCCACGGGTGCCGCGACCACGTGGTGATATCGATCGATATAGATGGCGCGGGCACCCAGGCGTCGCACCAAATCCTGATGATGCGTGCTCATCAAGACCGTCTTACCGGCAGCAACATAGGCCAGTAGAAAGTTGACCACGATGTCGCACGAGTCTTCGTCAAGTCCGTTGGTAGGCTCGTCGAGCACCAGGATATCGGGGTTCATCGACACGATGGCAGCCAGCGCAACGCGCTTCTTTTGCCCGCCCGAAAGCTGATAAGGCGAGGCATCGACCAGATCGGCCACCTGGAACAGCTCCATGGCATCGCGGACGCGGCGCTCGAGCTCGTCTGCCGGCAGCCCCATTTGAGCCGGGCCAAACGCAACTTCCTCGCCGACCGTGGCACAAAAGAGCTGCGCATCGGCGTTTTGGAACACAAAGCCCACGCGCTGATGGAACCGCTGGGCCGTCGCAGAATCCTTGAGATATGCCGCATCGACCGCATGCCCGTCAAACAGATACGTGCCCGCGTCCGCGAGCTCAAGGCCGTTGATAAGGCGCATGATCGTCGTCTTGCCGCAGCCGTTGGGACCCAGCAGGGCAACGAGCTCCCCACGGCCCACCTGCAGCGAAACGCCATCGACCACCGTATGGCCCGCATAGGAAAACACCACGTCGCGAAACTCGATGAGCGGCGTTGTCTCGGCGCCAGCAGCACCGCTCGCGTCCATCGCGTCATTCGTATCGTTTACCAAAACGTCGCCCTTCCCTATTCACATCGACGGATCGACCGCCCGCGCTACAGCACCGCGCACAACACGGCGAGCAGCACCACAACGGCCGCATAAACCGCATCGCGCCAGCCAAAAGAGCTGCGAGCGGGCGTCGGATACGCGCCGGCAAACCCACGGCAAAGCATGGCCTCGTCCATCGCGCGGCTGCATTCCATCGCCTTAATAAAGGTCATGCCCATGATACCCGCGATCGAATCGGTACGCGAAAACCCCTCAGGCGCACGGCCAACGCTGCGCAGCATGACCGATTCGGTCAGATCGTGCGCCGTTCGGCCCAGCACCTCGATGTGCTTGAGCGCCATATCAAACGTAAAGATAACCTCGTCGGGCAGGCGCAGCATCTTGAGCGCCGCCGACATGCGGCTCCACGTGAGGGTCCACGAAACGCCCAGTACCAGCGACACGTTAATGAACGTTTTGAGTGCAATCTTAAGCATGGCACCCGTGGCAGAAGCGCCCAGCAGCAGGGCAGGCAGTGCCAGAACCACGGCAAACCCCGCAGCAGCCAACGCCGGCATAAAGGTAGCGCCCAGCCCGCGTACGGGGCGCACCGCGACCAGCACCAACGCGATCGCCGCCATCAACATGAGGTACAGCGGGCTCTGCGTCAGACACACGCACAGAACGCAGACGAGCATCCCCACCAAACGCACCGGCGCCGAAACGGAAGAAAGGGCGCGGTCGATCATCGACCCGCCCTCGTGTGCGCCGCCGCCCAGGCGAACCCGCTCAAGCAGGCTCGCCAGGTGCAGGACGTTCTGTTGCATTACGCGATGCCGAGCCCCCACGGGCTCATATCGCTCCTCGGCCGCAAGCCAACTAGGCAGCTCGGCTATTGCCATGAGCACCGCTTTCCTTAACCGTCAGCGAGATCAGACGGAATGCGATGGTGAGCACCGCCACGCCAATCACACCGGAAAGGATATACATGGCAGCCTGACCGGCAAAGCCAAGACCCTGCTCCTCGGAATAGGCCTGCAGGTAATCGCCCGTGGGCAGCGCATCGGCAAAGGTCGGGGTATCGAGACCGACCGAAGCCTGCAGGCTGTTGTCACCAGCCTCCTGAACGGCGGTCGCGGCGCCCTCAGCGTCCCACTCACCCCAGGCGTCACCCGTGGCCAGCAGGCCCAGCGGCGTGGCCACGACAAGCACGGCAACCAAGATGAGCGTGGGGACCAGCGAGGTCTTCTTGGCAGCAGCGCCCTCGGACTCCAGCAGGCCGTCGGAAGCCTCGGGGCCGACGATAAAGCTCGGCGCCGTCTTCTTGATAAAGCCGTAGATAGCGGCGGTCGCCACGCCCTCGACCACACCGGCTACCAGCATATGCGGGATCAGCATGGCCGGAATGGAAACGGACAGCGGGAAGGGGCAGTACAGCGGAGCACCCGAGGCGTTGGTGAAGAGCATCGGCTGAATACCAAACTCGATTGCCGCGCACAGGGCCGCCAGGCACAGGCCGACCCAGCCGCTTACGATGGCCGAAACCGAGATGCCCCAGCTCTTGTCGTGCAAACGGCTGTTGAGCGCACGGAACACGATAGCAGCGGCAAACGGCAGCACGAAGGCCATGTTAAAGCAGTTGGCGCCAAAGGACAGGATGCCGCCGTCGCCAAACAGCAGCGCCTGCAGCGCCAGCGCGACCGAGACGGCAATGGCAGCAGCCTCGGGGCCTAGCAGCAGCGCGATGAGCGCGCCACCAACGGCGTGACCAGTGGTACCGCCGGGCAGCGGCACGTTGAACATCATGAGCAAGAAGGAGAATGCGGCGCAGATGCCCAGGAACGCCATGTGCTCGCGATCGAGCGTGGCGCGCACCTTCTTGATGCAGTGAACCCAAACGGGCACCATCGCCACTGCCATGACGGCATCGGTCTGCGGGGACAGATAATTATCTGGAATGTGCATGTACGCCTCCCGGTTGTCGGCGCACGGAATTGCAACGCCGCCTGAATCACCTTGTCAGTGTTACGTATTGTCAGATTCGTAACACGCCGCGGGCTATCATAGCAAAACGGCGCGCTGCCGACAAAGCAGCACGCCGTTATGTAATGCGCGTGTCATATATGCAGGCTCAGCAGTGCCTTATACCGAGCATAGCGGTCACGTAGGACTCGGCGGCAGCCACCGCTGGCCTATACCCAGCGCAAGCCCTATCCGCGGACCTCGCCGTTTACGCCCTTGCACACCTTGGTGACGATCTTCTGGTGCGCCTTCTCGACCTCTTCGCTGGTGAGCGTGTGATCGTCGGAGCGATACGTAAGCGCAAAGGCCATGGACTTCTTGCCCGCTCCGATGCGGATGGGATCGCGGTAGACGTCGAACAGGCGCACGCCCTCGAGCAGCTTGCCGCCGGCGCTGGTAATGCGGCGCTCAAGATCCTCGCAGGTCACGGAGTTATCGACCACGATAGCAAGGTCGTGCTCAACGGCAGGGTACTGCGAGAACTCGCGGTAGTTCTCCTGGTTGCGGGCGCCCTTGATCAGCTTGTCCAGATCGAGCTCAAAGGCAACGACGACCTCATCGATGCCCATCGCCTCGCGCGCCTCGGGGTGAATCTCGCCGACCCAGCCCAGCACGGTGCCGCCGGACAGAACCTCGGCCGCACGACCCGGCTGCAAGAAAGCGTAGCCCTCGCCCTCGACGGGACGGAAGCGGACCTTCTCGATGCGCAACTGGACAAGCAGCTCCTCGACAATGCCCTTGCCAAAGAAGAAGCGCAGCTTGCGGTACTTCGTGTTCCAGGACTGCTCGCTCCACTGGCCCGAGAGCACACCCGCCACGGACTTGGTCTCCTTGGGCAGGCTGGCGTTCTCGCGACCGTGGAACAGGCTGCCGACCTCGTACAGGTGCACGTTGGGCGTGCCGTGGGCCTCGTTATAGGCCACAGACTGCAGCAGACCCGGCAGCAGTGAGCGGCGCATCTCGGTCTGCTCGGCCACCAGCGGGTTCATGAGCACGACGGGGCAGCCGCGGCCCTCGGTGGACATACCGATCTTCTCCAGGTCGCCCGGGGCGGCAAAGCCAAAGGTCGTGGTCTCGTTGAGGCCACAGGCGCGCAGGATCTCGCCGACCTTGCGGGTGAGCTTCTGCTCGCGGGTCAAGCCGCCGATATGGTTCTTGGCAGCCGGGATGGTCGCCGTCACACGGCCCATGCCCCACAGGCGCAGGACCTCCTCGATCAGGTCAATCTCGCGCGGCAGGTCGGGGCGGAAGCTCGGCGGGGTGACCATAAAGTCCTCGCTGTCGCGCTCGACAGTGCAGCCCAGGCGGGTGAGCGAGCGCTCGATAAAGTCGGGCTCGATGTCGGCGCCGCAGATGGCGTGCACGCGGGCCAAGCGCAGCTTGATGCTGTCGATGGTCTTGGGCGCGGGGAACACGTCCACATAGCCGGGGGCGACCTCGCCGCCGGCAATCTCCTCGATGAGCGCGCACGTGACGTTGGCGACGTCCACGCAGCCGGTCTCGTCGACCTGGCGCTCAAAGCGAATGGAGGCATCGGAGATCAGCGACAGGTCGCGGCTGGTGTGCGAGGTGCGACCGGCGTTGAAGCAGGCGCTCTCGACCATCACGTCGACGGTGTCGTCCTCGATCTCGGAATCCATGCCGCCCATAACGCCGGCCAGCGCCACGGGACGCTCGCCGTCGGTGATGAGGCCCATGCCGGCGTCGAGCGTGCGCTCCTCGCCGTCGAGGGTCGTGAACTTCTCGTCCTGTTGGGCGGCGCGAACCACCACGCGGCGATGGCCATCGCGCTCGGCAAAGGTGTCCAGGTCAAAGGCGTGCAGCGGCTGACCGGTGAGCATCATCACATAGTTGGTGATGTCGACGATGTTGTTGTGCGGGCGCACGCCCAGGGCGTTAAGGCGCTTGACCATCCAGTCGGGCGAGGGGCCGACCTTCACGTTGCGCACGATGCGGGCGACATAGCGGTCGCACAGGCCCTCGTCGGCGATCTCGACGGAAAGCTCGTCGTCGGTCGCGCGGCCGGTCTCGGCCTTGATGGCGGGCAGCTCCACGTGGAAATCGCGGTCGAAGATGGCGCCGGTCTCGCGGGCCATGCCGATCATGGACAGGCAGTCGGGGCGGTTGGGCGTGATCTCGCAGTCAAGCACAGTGTCACTCGAGCCCACGTACTCGGCAAACGGCATGCCGCAGGGCGTGTCCTCGGGCAGAATCATGATGCCGGAGTGGTCGCCGCCCAGGCCGAGTTCGCGCGCGGAGCAGTTCATGCCCATGGACACGACGCCGCGAAGCTTGCTCTTCTTGATCTTGACGTCGCCGGGAAGCACGGCGCCGATCATTGCCGTGACGATGTGGTCGCCAGCCTCAAAGTTCTGCGCGCCGCAGACGATCTGCAGCGGGGCGGGGTTGCCGTCGGCGTCGAGATTCTTGTCGCCCACGTCGACCGAGCACACATACATATGGTCGCTATCGGGGTGCGGGGTCTTGGTAAGCACCTTGGCAGTCACCACGTGGTCGAAGGACTCGCCCACGGTGTCGATCGCCTCGACCTCGGTGCCGGTACGGATATATTCGTCCGAAAGGGTCTTGGGATCCTCCGGAATATCGATCATGGTCTTGAGCCAGTCGTAAGAAACGCGCATGTAGCTCTCCTAGTTCTTAATCTCCGCAAAGGAAGGATTATCAAATGAAGACGTTCGCCTTAGGGTTGTCCAGGTGCCCCAGGTTGGCGTGAAAGAGGAGCGACGCGTACTAAAGGTACGCGAGCGACGGTTTGAACGCCAAGATGGGGTGCCTGGGCAAGCCTAAAATTGGTTCAGGAAGCGCATATCGCCAGTCATCAGGGTTCGCAGGTCGGGCAGGTCGTAGCGCAGTGCCGCGACGCGCTCGGCGCCAATACCAAAGGCGAAGCCGGTGTACTTCTCGGGGTCGATGCCGCAGTTGATAAGGACGTTGGGGTCGACCATGCCACAGCCCAAGATCTCAATCCAGCCGCTGTGCTTGCAGAAGTTGCAACCCTTGCCGCCGCACACGTGACAGCTCACGTCCACCTCGCAGGAAGGCTCGGTGAAGGGGAAGAAGTGCGGGCGGTAGCGCGTCTTGCGGTCCTCGCCAAACATGCACTTAACAAAATAGTCGAGCGTGCCCTTAAGATCGCCAAAGGTGATGCCCTCGTCGACGACCAGGCCCTCGATCTGGTTGAACTGCGGCAGGTGGCAGGCATCGGCCGTGTCGGGACGGTAGACGGTGCCCGGGCAGATCATGTAGATGGGCGGCTTTTGCGACTCCATGGTGTGGATCTGCACGCCCGAGGTCTGGGTGCGCAGCAGCACGTCGGACTCGCCGTGGGCGTGAGCCTCGGGGTGCGCGACGCTGCCGGGGTTGTTATCGACCACGTAGAAGGTGTCGCGGGCCGAGCGGCTCGGGTGATCCATGGGGGCGTTGAGCGCGGTGAAGTTGTAGTAGGAGGTGTCGACCATGGGACCGGACTCGACGGTGTAGCCGATGCCGCAGAAGATGTCCTCGGCCTCCTCGATGATCTGCTTGATCAGGTGCTGGTGGCCGACCTGCGGACGGATGCCCGGCAGCGTGATGTCGACGGCCTCGTGCTCGAGTGCGTGCTTGAGGGCGGCGGCCTTCATCTCGGTGGTGCGCTCGTCGAGCATGCCCTCAATCAGCTGGCGCATCTCGTTGGCGCGCTTGCCCATCATGGGACGATCCTCGGGGGCGAGCTTGCCCATCATACGCATCAGGCCAGTGATGCGGCCCTTGCGGCCGAGCAGCTCAACGCGCGCGGCCTCGAGCTTTGCGGCGTCATCGGCGCCTGCGACGAGCTCCTTGGCCTCTTCCTCGAGTTTGACCAGATCATCAATCAGACTCATGTCTTCCCTTTCGTCTCTCGCGCATTCGCTTGCCGGGGCAACCGATGCCGCTTGGCGCTGCGAAAACGCGGCCCGGTTCGGTAACAAAAAACCGCCCTCGGGCATGTACATTGCCCAAGGACGGTTGAATTCCGCGGTACCACCTTGTTTGACCCGGCGGATGTCTGGCCCGCCGAGCCCACTCTGCGCCCCTTGTCGCGAGGCTCACGGCTTCCCTACTGGGGCTTCGCCGCCGCTGGCCGCGCACCCGTTGAGGTTGCTGCTCGGGAGTGAACGCTTGGCCCTTGCCACCGCAGGAAGGCTTGCAGCCCATGACCTTCCCTCTCTTGCCGGCGACGCGGCGGGCAAAACCCTCTCCGTCAACGCATTGGGCTATAGGATAACACATTCTGCGAGCATATCGCCGTGTTCCGTTTTGTTCGTGCTGGGTACAAGGCGGGTAGCTGTGCAAACTGGCCGCGCGCCCACCCGAGGCGCTCGGCTCACGAGATCAAGGATATGGTATGGGAAATAAGCACGATAAGAAGGCCAAGGCCGCAGCGGACAAGACGCCCAAAGGCATAAAGGTCGATAAGGCCGTCAAGAAGCTCCGCAAGCTCGAAGGCAAACTGTGGACCCGCGAGTACCTGCTCAAGATTGCCGAGTTCGACGGCGCAACGATTGCCCCCGCCAACGGCGCCACGGCCCGCGCCGACGCTATGGGCACCCTTGCCGGCGAACATCACAAACTCCTGACCAGCAAAAAGTCCGTTGAGCTCGTGCGCTCTCTCGCGCGTGAGACAGTCGCGGGCGGAAAGATCGACGACCCGCAGCTGCTCGACGAGATCCGCGTGCTCGGCCGCGACCAGCGCGAGGCAAGCGTCATCCCCACCCAGGAGGCCGAGGCCTGGACCAGGCTCACCTGCGAGGCAGACGCCGTGTGGCACAAGGCCAAGACGGCCAATGACTGGGCGAGCTTTGAGCCCTATGTGGATAGAATCGTCGGCCAGCTTAAGCATCAGGCCGAGCTCATGGATCCCAAGCGCGACCCATACGATGTTTGGCTCGACCAGTACGAACGCGGCCTTTCCGCCAAGAGCTTCGACGCGTTTTGCGACGAGGTCAAAGCCACCGTCGTGCCGCTCGTGCACGCCATCGGCGAGCGCGGCCAGCAGCCCGCTGCCGACTTTTTGCATGCCCGCGTGCCCGAGGCCGCCCAGCGCGCCATGAGCTTCGACCTGATGAAGCTCGTCGGCCTGGACCTGGACGACACCACGCTTGCCTTTACCGAGCACCCGTTTAGCGAGGGCTTCTCGGTGGGCGATGCGCGCATCGCGACGCACATCTATGAGAACGACTGCATCTCCAATGTCTACAGCATCATCCACGAGGCCGGTCACGCCATGTACGAGCTGGGCGTCAATCCCGCCTATGCGCGCACCTGCCTGGAGGGCGGCACATCCATGGGCATCCACGAGAGCCAGAGCCGCTTTTTCGAGAACACCGTGGGCCGCAGTCGCGCCTTTATGGGACCGCTGCTCGAGGTACTGCGCCGTCACGCGCCCGAGGTTTACGGCAGCGTGGACGAAGACACGCTCTATCGCGCCGTGAACATCGCGCAGCCGTCGCTGATCCGCACCGAGGCCGACGAGCTCACCTATCCGCTGCATATTATGGTGCGCTACCAGATCGAGCGCATGCTGTTTGCCGGCGAGGCCACGGCCAAGGACATCCCTGCGCTTTGGAACCGCCTTATGGACGAGTACCTGGGCATTCCCGTTCCCGACGACACGCGCGGCTGTCTGCAGGATACACACTGGAGCGGCGGCTCGTTTGGCTACTTCCCCACGTATGCGCTGGGCAGCGCCTACGATGCCATGTTTTTGCCGGCCATGTGCCGCGACGGTGTCGACCTCAATGGCGCCTGTGCGAGCGGCGATTTGGCGCCCGTTCGCGCCTGGCTGGGCGAGCACATTTGGCAGTGGGGCCGCGCCAAGGACGCGCCGGAGCTCATCAAGGGCGCATGCGGCATGGCGTTCGATGCCCGCTACTACTGCAGCTACCTGCAGGACAAGTTCACCACGCTCTACGAGCTGTAAAGCTTAGGCAACACGCCAACGCAAAGGGGCGCCGCAGGATCTATCCGCGGCGCCCCTTTTTTCATCTAAGCCAGAGACCCGGCACTTGGGGCCGTTTGCAGCGTCGAGCCGTTACGCGGTTTGGCAAAACCGCGTAACTACAGGGCCTCCAGTGCGGCGGCGATGCGCTTCATGGCGGCGTCGGCAGCTGCCTGGTCGGGAGCCTCAGCCAGCACGCGAATCACCGATTCGGTTCCGCTCTTGCGCACCAGCACGCGGCCCTCGCCCGCCAGCGATGCCTCGGCCTCGGCGATCGCATTCTGCACGCCCACGTTGCCCAGCGCGGCGTCCTTATCCGCCACGCGCACGGCAACCTGCGCCTGCGGCAGCAGCTTGCACGGAGCCGTGAGCTGCGAGAGCGTCTCGCGCTCGGCACGAATCACTTCCATCACGCGCAGCGAGGTCATAATGCCGTCGCCCGTGCGCTCGATATCGCCAAAGATCGTATGACCCGTCTGCTCGCCGCCCAGGCTGTAGCCGCCCTCGCGCATCTTTGCATACACGTGACGGTCGCCCACGCCGCTGGTCACGGCGCTCAGGCCGGCAAGCTCCAGCGACTTGACCAGGCCAAAGTTGCTGGCAATCGTCGGAACCACGGTACCGCCCGAAAGGCGCCCGTGCTTGTTCAGGTACACGCCGCACACGTACAGGATCTGGTCGCCGTCGACCACACGGCCGCGCTCATCCACGGCCAGGCAGCGGTCGGCATCGCCGTCGTAGGCAAAGCCCACATCCAGGCCCTGCTCAACCACGTGGCGCTGCAGGCGCTCCATATGCGTGGAGCCACAGTCCACATTGATGTTAAAGCCATCGGGCGCGGCGTTGATCACGCGCACGTCGGCGCCCAGCGCGTCGAACACCGGCTTGGCCACCGAGGACGCCGAGCCGTTGGCGCAGTCGATGCCGATCTTGACACCCTGCAACGAAAAGTTCGCACTTGCGATGAGCGAGGCAATATAGCGGTTGCGGCCCTGCATATAGTCCACCGTGGCACCGATCTGGTTGCCCGTGGCCAGCGGCACCTCGCCCTTGCCATCGATATAGTCCTCGATGAGCTCCAGCACGTCCTCGTCCATCTTGAAGCCGTCGCTGTTAACGAGCTTGATGCCGTTATCGCAAAACGGGTTGTGGCTCGCACTGATCATGATGCCGCAATCGAAGCAGCCCTCCACGGTCTGATGCGCCACGCCCGGCGTTGGGATCACGTGCAGCATATATGCGTCCGCACCGCTCGCGACCAGGCCACTCACCAGCGCCGCCTCGAACATGTAGCTCGAACGACGCGTGTCCTTGCCCACGATCACGTGTGCCTTGCGCTCGCGGTTGGCACCGTAATACCAACCCACAAAACGGCCGATCTTATAAGCGTGCTCTACCGTCAGCCCAACGTTGGCCTCGCCGCGAAATCCGTCGGTGCCAAAGTACTTCATAAGAGGTCCTCTCTATAGACAAAGGCGCGCCGCCAAAGCAACGCGCCGCCAGCCCATTATCCTTTAAAGCAACCGCACCCGCTACACCGTGAGGAACATCATCACGATGATCATGGCAAAGCCGATAAGGTCGGTCGGCAAAAACACCGTGCCCAGCATAACGGCGCTGGTAATGGTTGCCGAGACCGGCTCCGCAGTTCCGATAAGACTCGCACGTACAGAACCGATATCCTTGACGCCCTGCATATAGAGCATATACGCCAGGAAAGAGCCTACGATCACAAACACCGCGAGCGCTTCGACGCCGGCAGCATCGAGGGCCGGCATATGAGCCCACGGCTGCACAAAGACGCTCGAAACGGCACCCGCCGTAAGCATAGCTGAGCCCGTAACAATAGGGCTGCCGTATTCGGACAGAATCTTGGCGGGAATCACCGCCATACAGGTGGCGCTGACCGCACACATAAGGCCTGCGACCAGGCCAAGCGGCGATATGCTCAGGCTGGTCGGGTCGCCGCCGGTAGCGATTAAAAAGGTGCCGCCTAGGGCCAACCCAATGCCAACGGCCTCACGCACGCGAGGCATGCGATGGTCGACCACGCAGGTGTAGCCCATAATGATGACCAGTTGCAGGCACTGGAGCACCGTCGCAGTTCCGGCGTTGGTCAGGCGCACGGCCGAAAGATAGCAAAACTGGTTGAACAGCAGGCCAAAGGCGGTAAAGAGCAACAGCTGCTTGCGGTCGGCGGGCGTGGTCCAGAGTTTAACCAGACGCTCGCGATCGCGCGTGACCACCACGGCCATAAAGAGCAGACCGGCGAGAATCTGGCGCACACTCATAAGCCACAGGGTATCAACGTGATAGGTATCGAACAGGAAGCTCGCGCTGGTGCCCGAGAAGCCCCAAAACGAACCGCCCACCAGCGTAGCCAAGACGCCCAATGCCATCTTGCGCGACGACGCATCGTTGAGGCGATCGCGCCATGCACGGCGGGTGCTGCGACTGAGCTCGTCGGTGCCCTCGGGCACATCAATGTTCGATATATCGGTCATCGGCACCGAAGCCCCTGCGCCTTCGACCTGCTCGACACACTCTTTGCTCATTCCACTCCCCCGAAACAGCCTGGAAACAATTCGGCTTACCTTACCACGGCGAAGGCATCAGCTAGAGGCTTGTCCGCTTATCGGTAGGACAATTCCGCAGGCGTCTTTCCATAGCTCGATACCGCAATGGCCTTGCATTATGCGACAGCCAAATCGCGGCAGCAGGCTCTTTTGAAATGGATATAACAAAGCCCCCGAATTCCACAATGTAAGCGATTTTTAAAAATGTTCTTGCCACCGAGTTCAGGCTCCGTTATATTATCCCTTGCGCGCTTGCGCACCCTTGATCGGGCGTTTAGCTCAGGGGGAGAGCGCTTCCCTGACACGGAAGAGGTCAGAAGTTCAAATCTTCTAACGCCCACCAAATGTTCAACCGGTCTACCTGCGGAAATGCGGTAGACCGGTTTCTTGTATATAGCGCTGTATCCCAAATGTATCCCAAAAGGCGGCGCGCGAGCACTCGCTGGAGGCGGCGATGAGGGACATCGCCAGAAACGACCTGGTCATCCTGGACGAGTTCGGCTACGTGCCGCTGGACCTCGACAGCGCGAGGCTGCTGTTCCAGGGGGTGTCGGACTGCTACGAGAGGCACAGCCTGGTCATCACCACAAACATTGAGTTCAGCAAGTGGGGCACGGTCCTGGGGGACGACAAGATGGCGGCGGCGATGATCGACCGCATCGTCCACCACGGCCGCCTGGTCGAGTTCACCGGCGCGAGTCACCGTATGGAGGCGACGCTCATGCTCGGCAAGGCGGTGGGATAGGTTAACGCGGCGTGTTTGCCAAAGTGCTCAATTTGGTCGCGCCACAATGTTCAGCTTGTCGTCGACACAAACAGCGGCTCCCGCGTTTGGCAGCCCCGTGGTCCCAGCGGGCGCGGGGAGACCGAGAAGAGTCAGGGCTCCGCCTCCTTGAGCGCGCCCACGTCGCCCCCGTGTTCGTCGAGAAGGGCACGCGCGGCCTTGACGCTCCGCGCCCCAGCGAGCCTGAGCTCAGTACTCCACGCGCTCGTCGGCTGCTGCGCCCTCCACCGCTTCGATCCCCGAGCGAAGGGCGTCCGCCACCTCTGCCGACCTCGCGTCCTCTTGCCCTTCCGCGAGCTCGACCTTCGCCGCCTCGTCGCCATGAGTCTCACCGTCCATGTATCCTGCTTTCAAATCGCGGCAGGCACAACAAGGCGCCCGCCCAGTTACTCGATACGAGCAGCCTAGACGGGCGTCACAAAGTGGCAGAGGGGCACGACTCTAATGCCAGGCATCTGCTGGTATCATTAGAGTGCAGCATTGGTTATGGGAGAGGGCTTCACATCCCACAGCCAGTCAGACCTAAGTTGGCTTCGTCCTGCTATAGATTGAGGTGAAGGCGATTGACTGATCAACAAAGTGAGACGATCGAGATTTCCGAACAGATTCGCGACAAGAAAAAGGATGTGCGATTCAGCACTCGCGAATACGTTGCGGAATACCTCATCAATAAGTTCAATGCTGATGCATTCTACATTCCGCTTGACTATCAACGGAACTTCGTCTGGACAGACGTTGACTGCAGCTACTTTATTGAGTCTGTGCTAATTGGCCTGCCCATTCCCTACATGTTCTTTGCCGATGCTGAAGATGGCAGAACGGAAATCGTTGATGGAGCGCAAAGGATGAACGCCTTGGTGAACTTTGCCAGAGGCGATTTAACCTTGTGCAATCTAGACATCCTTACATCTGTCAACGGAAAGACCTATTCAGAACTTCCCATAGAAGTACAAAGAAGATTCGATAACGCGAGCTTTCGAGTGGTTTACCTTGAGGAAGGGACCACCTTTGACGTCCGACAGGAGATTTTTCGTCGTATCAATTCATCGGGCAAGCAGCTCAAATCGCAAGAAATTCGCCGTGGCTCCATGGGCGGCGATTTTACAAAACTAGTAAGCGAGCTCTCCAAAGATCCGCTCTTTATAAAACTTGCCCCGTTAAGCGAGACGGCGCGCAAACACTACGATGACATGGAACTTGTCACTCGTTTCTTCGCCTATGCAGACGGCTACCCAGATTTCGAGGGTTACAAAGACCGCGTTGCTAGTTACCTGGATGAATACACGAATCGCATGAACATCGAGCTTGCCGAGTCACCTGACAAGCGCAATGAACTCGTCGCTCGCTTCAAAGAAATGTTGGAATACGTTGAGAAGTGCTTGGGAGACAGGGGTTTCAAAAAGACACCGACAGGAAAAACGACTCCTCATGCGCGTTTCGAAGCTATTGCGGTCGGCGTTGCCGTGGCGTTGTCGGAGGACAAGGACCTTTCGCGCAAAGACATGTCTTGGGTTGATTGCGAAGAGTTCCAGACCCTTGTGCGGTCAGACTCGGCAAACGTAAAGGCCAAGTTGAAAGCTCGCATTGATTTCGTTGCCAACAAGCTGAAGGCGGAGCGGTAAACCTTATGGATTCCAATGACTTTAACTTGGGGTACGAAGAGGTCTACAACGACCGCCTTGGTGAGACCAAGAGCATGATTACGCTCGCGACCCTGCTCGATTCGCTTGACCAAGGTGCAGAGGGCGTGCGCTACAATGCTGTAATGCGAGGAGCGTACGAAATCGCTGAAAAGGCAAATCCCAGTGGCCTGCCCTCATCGACACCAGATGTGACCCTCGTTTCCAGTGTCATCCGCTCCAACGTCAAGCTTATGATCTACAACATCATTGAGTACTCAGTCACTAATCTCATGCAGGCGATTTACGACAGAGTAAAGGACGAGGGTTGCGGCTACGCAGAGGTTTCCGAAAAGCTTCAATCGATTTGGCATCATACCCAAATGTATAACGGGTTGAGCGACCCAAAAGCCAGCAATAGTACTGCCGAGTCCATAAGCAAGAGGTTGCTTGATCATGCTGTTAAAAATAACGTACTTCAATTCAGCGTTCGGAACACCATCGCCGGTGGAAATCTAGATGCAGACAAAATCCTCAAGCTCTTTGATGACCACGGAATATCGATTCATGATGATATAGCGAACTGCAAGAGGGATGAGATTAAGAGCGAGCTTAAAGACATCAAGAATCGACGGAATGACCTAGCTCATGGATCAATTTCGTTTGCAGAAGCAAGCAATCAGGTGACAACATCGGAGCTTGCGGAGCTAGTCAATCATGTTGACTCATTTTTGATGCAGCTCCGCAAGGATGTTTCGACCTACCTCAACGCCGGTGAATATCGGCGCGGTATGACCGAATCAGAAGAGGGCTAGTGTACGCAAGCGGCAATTATGCTTTTGCCAACCGCTTCGCCGAGCTTTGGTGGCACGGCGTTTCCAATATGCCGTGCCACAGCTTTCTTGCTGATCTTCTCGCCAGGCCTAATGAACTTGTAATCCTGCGGGAAGCTCTGCAAGACGGCACCCTCACGCAAGGTTAGGGCTCGATTTTGCTCTGGATGCCCAAACCGGCCCGTACCGTACATATAGAACTGCGTAGTTATAGTTGGGGACGTCTCGTCCCAAGCCATCCTCCCGTAGACCGCAGGGTACGTTTGGCCAGCAGCCTTTTTATGACAATCAAGCCTCAGATCCTCAGGCCAATCTCGCCACGTGCCATTAGGCGTCGAAGCCTTAATGCGCTTCAAGTTTAGTTCTGATAGCGCCGACGCCGTTTGCAGAGAGTCCCCCCTGCAAGAGCCGCCAGCGCTCACGGCAGGCAGCGCACCTATTGCCTGCCGAACCGTAACAGCATGAGCGTTATCATTCGTAGGGTCAATCAAGCTGATGGACCCATTTCTAGAAGCTAGCAGAATCAATCGCCGCCGATGCTGGGGCACACCGTACTCCTCAGCCTTTACGACGCTGTATTCCACCGAGTATCCGGACTCCTTAAGCGTGTTCAAGAAACCAGAGAAGATGCTCTCCTTCTCGAGCTCGGGCACGTTCTCCATGGACACGTAATCTGGCTGCACTTCACGTACAAGCCTCCCAAACTGCGCAAGCAACCCCCAGTCTTTGTGCTTCTCGCGATGCTTCTTGTCCTTGCGGTGCTTCGAGAAGGGCTGGCAAGGAGCGCACCCTACCAAGACTTTGATGTCAAAGTCCTTCAGGAGCTCCTTGACTTCCTCCCCGGTGACCTCGGCGATGTTCTTGCAGATGAACTTGTCCTTGCCGTTGTTCGCATCGTAGGCGTACTGGCAAGAGGAATCGAGGTCAAACCCAGCCACCACATCGATGCCAGCGGTGCGTAAACCGTAGGTCAGGCCCCCGACCCCGCAAAACAAATCCACAGCACCAATGGAGGCGCTCTGAGCCTTATCCTCCGTGGAACTATCAACGCTCATCGCAATCACCCCTTCGGCGTCCTAGAATGACCGTATGCGAGCGTCACAAACTCGAAAAGAATTCAACTCGCTAACTTTATAGATTAGCAGCAATCAGAGGGATTGGAGACCTAAGCTTGAAAACGTCACCGAACGGCTGTTTGCTTCCCGTAAACAGCAGAAGTGCAGGTAAAACGCCTTGGCCTCGATTTGCTTGATCGCCTGCTCCAAGTACGGCAATCCGGAGAGGTCCTGGCCGCCGGAGGCCGTGCAAAGCGCTCCGCTTGTATGGTCGCCCGTACTCTTTCAGCCTGCGTTCGCCGCATGCCAGAAGAGCGTGCCCGCCGTGATCCTACCGCCCTCGTCCACATGCTTGAAGAGCTTGCGGGTAACGGCCTCGTCGTACTTCTCGGGGTCGTGGGAGCACCAGCTAAGGAACGTGTCGTGGTCGCCTCCAGCGGCCTCGTAGCTGATGCCGATGTTCTTCCAAGTCTCGTAGTTCTTGGGCGGCTCCATAGAGAGGAACGCCAAGTCGGCCTTCTCCTTATCGTTCATGCTGGCTCACCCCGCAATCGAGCTGCGAGGCGGCGCTCCCCGTGACCGAGCTGTAAGATGCAGCCACGACAGGCCCCCGGCCTGTCCACTCGCCGCCGGTGGCCCCGCCGCCAAGTATACGGCCACCGGTGTCATTTTCCTTGAATGCTTCCATAGGCATCGCTAGTCCTCAATGCCGAGCATGTCGCAGATTTTCTGCCCGCTGATCGCCCAGGTGCCGCCGATCATCATCGCGGGGAGCGTCCCGTCCGCGCACCACTTCTGGACTTGGCGCAGGCTCCACCCGCCAATCTCGGCCACGTGCTTAGGGGGTCTCGCACACCTTCACGTCCGCGCGCCGGATTTGCGAGCAGCCGAGCGGCTCCTTCCCATGCCCTGTTCTCGCCTTTGTACCGAGCCATTCAGTCACCGCCCTAACCTCTGAGCTACTAATGACGTGTGATCACGGTTAAGACTGTACAAGAGCGAATTGCCGCGTTTAACTGTGGTTATGTAGTGCAGCAGTGGCAAAACTGCTTGACGGCGCGGGACTTCCATTTTGCTTTGCGACTGCTTGGACGGCCAAATTGCTCATTTGCTGACTTATAGCAATGCCCCAACGGCACCGTCGCGTTTGCAACCAGCCGCGGCCAACAGCAAGAACATCAGCAATTCCGTCGGCATGCATCGGACGTCCGCCGCTGGGGTATCCTTGGAGCACATGCACCGCAAGCCGCACAAAGGAGCCGCCATGCGCACCGAGCTCGATGTTCCCTTTTCGCACAAAGACCAGGCCAAGGCCCTGGGCGCCAAGTGGGACCGGGTCAAGAAGATCTGGTACGTGCCCGATGGCGTCAACCCCGAGCCCTTTGCCGCGTGGCTGCCCGGCGTGGATCGTTCCGACCCCAGCGCGCCCTACATCTATCTGGTGCTTGGCAAGCGCGAATGTTGGAAGTGCCACGAGCAGACGACGGTCGCGGCCTTTGGCATTCCGTATCGGGTGGCCGAGGACTCGGGCAGCAAGGCCGCGCCCGGCGCTGCGCCCGCCATGGACGACGCGGGCCACATCGCAATCGACACCGCCCGCGCCAACGCCATAGCCATCGTTCCCGCGCTGGGCTGCGTGCCGGCCGAGATCCGCGACTACCTGCGCGAGCGCTGCGGCTACAAGCCCGTAACGTCGCGCACCACCAAAACCGTATCGCTCGCCAGCACCTGCACCGCCTGTGGCGCGCTGCAAGGCAGCCATTACCTGTTCGAGGAGCCCATGTCGCCGTTTGCGCTCACGGCTATCAACAAGCTGCCCGCGCTGGAGTTCGTGCGCGTGGAAGTCGCCGGCGTCTTTGGCATCCACGCCAGACAGGGCAACTTTGACCAGGCACTTTTTACCTGGGCACGCGACCACCACACCCAGTTCCACAAGCCCCTGTGCGAGGGGATCTACCTGTAAGATATCTTAGGTACCGGCGAGCGCTCCTGGCGGCAAGGTATCGCCCAAAGGCAGAAGCACCCGACAGACAATTAGGTGTCCGCATCGTCATACACGACATCGATACCACAGCCGGGACAGCGTCCGGGGCGCACCAGCATGTGAAGACGGTCTTGTTACAGTCCCAAAATATGCTCCAAATAGCCCTTGTTAAACCAGAACGATTGCCTGGTCATCCAACGTCCGTCGGGCAACTCGTAGGCGTTCCTCGCAATATCGCCGATTTCGGTTCCGTCGGCGAATCTGTACGCAGCTTTTGAGGTATGCGGGCGGACGTGAACGATCGGGTTGTCTGCCATACCGGGCAGGTTGTTGGTCACTTTGAGCTTTCCGCTTGCATCCCGATACGGATTGAGCTCAACGCCCTCGCGAATGACCTTTCGTGTCTCATCCCAACAAGCCTTTGCGGGGCCTTCGATTTCGTTTGCCGGCATTGCCCAGAATAGGCAGCGGTCAAGGCGCCACTCCCCCTCGTGGTCCTCACGGAACACGACAAAGAAGAAACGACTGGTCTCAAGGCGCGCACGGAAGGAAGACGTTTCCCAATCCTCATTGATTAGCTGCTTAAACTCAAACGGAGGGAAGGACATTGCTTGCTCGATGTGCCCCCTCTTATTAACGCGACAAGCGCGGACGTTAATCCCAGCCTTAACGAACTCCTCGGCAGCATTGTTTTTTATGCCGAGCATGCGATAAACGAGTGTCGTCCATTGCGCCTTGTTTCCTGTGTATTCCAAGCCGTACTGCTCCGCAATCTGGCGATCAGTTTCGCCATAGTGTTGCTCGATCAGTCCAGTTACGTAGCTTTCGAAATCAATGGACTCGTCGTCGCCTCGAACGATGCTCTCGCCGATACGCGGGGCACCGAGAACATAGGCGTGAAGCACATAGTCCATGTACGAGCGTTTGAGAGAAAAGGCGCGACGTTTCGCGCGACGGCGTTCGATCTCGCCCGTATCGGTATTGAAGTACTCGTAGTACTGGTCGACCCACATTGTCGCTTCGGTTGCGCCCTTTGTGCAGGCGCCCAAGTAGGTGGTCATGCCCTCCGACAGCTCGTCTGCGCGACCATCCTGAATGTACGAAATGATTTTCTCGTAGTCGGCGCGAATGATTTTCATGTCCTCTTCGGGCAGACGAACCATGACCGCACGCTCAATGCGTTGGTCGTATTTATCGATGGAACGATCTCGGCCGTAGTAAATCAACAGGATATTGCTGAGCTTGGTCTTGAGATGAGAACTGTCGTAGTCGAGCGAAACAGGTCGGTCATAAGGAATCATGGTCAGGACAAGGCGCTCGCCAGCAGACTTCCGGCCGTTCTTGAGCACATCAAAACACGTTGCCTTGAGCTCAACGCCCGCCTCGGGAAAGTCGGGGCGATCGTCACTATTGGCCTTGTAGCCAAAGTAACGTTCTTCGATAAGAGTGCCCATACCGCCTTTGTACTTCTTGGAGCCAAAGTCCTTGGGCGCACTCTCCCCCTCCGGAGCAATACCGAGCTCGAGAATATCGCGGAACGTCATGCCATCGAGATTGGCAGCATAGCGCTCAATACTTGAGGGGTCAGAAAAATCAGTATCGTCAAGCATGCGCTTGAAATCGAGGCGCTTCTTAGACACGGGATACCTCCGAAACTCGCAACTAACCTCATGGTAGTTCAGAGCAACTACTAACGCCCAGAAAATTGAGGTCTTGATTGTCCCCTCGATCGGTTATTGTTGTGACCACCATAACCGGACACAGCAGCGATTGGAGAAACGTGTCTGAGATTAATATTGCCGAGCTTTTTGCGGGCGTCGGTGGATTTCGTTTGGGTCTCGAAGGCTATGCCGACCCTCGCCATCCCGAGTTTTATATGAAGCCCGCCGGCCCCTTCCGCACCATTTGGGCCAATCAGTGGGAGCCGCCCGGAACCAAGGCGCGTCAGTTCGCGGCCCGTTGCTACATGGATCGCTTCGGCAATGATTCCGTCGTCAACGAAGACATCAATAAGGTCCTGGAGCAGGCCGAGGCGAAAGAAATCGAAATCCCCGATGTCCAAATGGTTGTTGGCGGTTTCCCCTGCCAAGACTACTCTGTCGCGCGTCCGCTCAATCAGGCACACGGCATCGAGGGCAAGAAGGGCGTCCTTTGGTGGGACATCTATCACTTCCTCGAAATGAAGAAGCCCAAGTTCGGTCTCTTTGAGAACGTCGACCGCCTGCTCAAGTCGCCCGCGTCTCAACGCGGTCGCGACTTCGCCATCATCCTAAGCTGTCTTGCCGACCTCGACTACACGGTCGAATGGCGCGTGGTCAACTCTGCCGAATACGGTTTCCCCCAGCGTCGCAAGCGTGTTTATATCTTCTGCGAAAAGGACGCTGGCAAGGTTGATCTCGTTAATCGCATGCACAACGGCGTCATGGCTAAAGCCTTCCCCGCCATCTATCCCGACGAGATGTCCGAGCTCGACGTTTTGCCCGACCCCTACGAGAACTCAACTCGTTTTGGCGTCGGCCAAAAGACCTCTCAATTCAAGAATGCTGGCGTCATGCAGGGCTGTCATGTTCTGACCTGCGACTTTGCCGAGGACTATCACGGTGAGCGCCACGTGCTTGGCGACGTGCTTGTCGACGAGGCTGATGTCCCGGAGCAGTTCTACATCTCCGACGAAAAGCTTCCCGACTGGCGCTACCTTAAGGGCAGCAAGCGCGAAGAGCGCACTAACAAAAAGACAGGCTTTACGTACACGTATTCCGAGGGAGCCATGAGCTTCCCGGATGCCACCGACAAGCCGAGCCGCACCATCCTCACAGGAGAAGGCGGCACGGGAGCGAGCCGCTTCAAGCACGTCATCGAATGTCCCGATGGCCGTTTCCGCCGTCTTGTTCCCGACGAGCTCGACCAGCTTCAGGGATTCCCGAAAGGCTGGACCGATACGGGCATGACTGACGGCCATCGAGCCTTCTGCATGGGCAACGCACTCGTCACCGGCGTGCCCCATCGCATTGGCGAAGCTATGGTCGAAGTGTACGGCCTCTAAGGCAAGCAATCCGGAGCCGGCAGTTCACGCTGTCGACCCCGTTTTTCCACCCCACTCCCCTGTATACTGATGTAGCACGTGTTTCATCCGGGCTTGTTGGGCCGGATTGTTCATGGGAGGGTCTTATGGCTGCTTCGAATCCGCCTAAGGGGAGCGTTTCTTCTTCGTCCATCAAGCCGGTAACGCGCAAGGCCGTGCGCTGCCAGCGCGAGGTCGCTTGGCTTGTCACGCAGGCGGCGGGCAGGCTTGTGGCGACCACTCAGGACGTCAATGCGCCTACGCCGAGCTTTGTGTTAGCGACGGCGCTGGATTTTGTGCGCCAATTGGAGCTTGCCGAACAGGATGCCAGCGGCCACCTCGACTACCAAAATGTTATGGCGCCCGACCTGCAAACGTTCTGCCACATGGCCAAGTTGCCCGCCGCGCCCAATGCGCTTTCGGACGCAGGCTACATGTTTACGCTTTCGGGCGCGGACCTTATCCGCGACATCTATGCATACTGCAGCGAGCTCGCCGAACGCCACGTCTTTGACGCGGCTGAAGTCAAACCGGGATATGTCATCAAACTGGTTCTTAGGCTGTTCTTGATGGACGGGTTCGGGGCCATGCCGGCGTAAGCCGAGTCTTTAGCATCACCGTTGACTGAGCAACAACCGCTTTATCTTAGTGGGCGCCAATTGAGGGTCGATTATTGGTTCGCCTCGTCCACTAACGCATTTATTCCACGCGCTCTGACAATCGATACTTGCGGTTGCGGCTCGTCGCCGGCGCCGTGGGCTCAAGCTCGCCTTGAGCAATGAGCGCGTTGACGCGCGACCTAACCTGGGAAATTGTAAGCCCCGTGCGTTCTGCCAGCTCACGCGTCCCCAGCTCGCCGTAGTGTTTGAGTGCCGTCACAATTAAGCCCCCGCCATGATCGACCGGCTCGATCTTTGAACGGTAAAGTACGACCTTGAACCGATCGAACCCCGGGCAGAACAGGGGCTCGGCCAGACCATGCGCGCGCATGGCATCGATCATCATCGGGATGCCCGAGCCATTGCCCTCAGCCGGCGAACCTGCGCCATCCGGCAGCGGGACAATCGACATGAGTTTCACGAGCGTCGCGTTACGGCATCGGGAGCTGCCGTCAAACAAGTTCTCGCGAGTCTTTCCCCCGTAAAGGCCGCCAGGATTCGTCACCTCGACACGATCGTCAAAGACGTCGACGGCAATCGATTGTCCACAGAACCGATCCCCGTATTCTCGATGGATTACGGCGTTGGCGATTGCCTCGCGCAGAACATCCTCGGGAATCTCCAGCGAGTCGACACGCGAGACGCCTTGGACGGTCGAGGTTCGCCGCAAATTCTTGGCGACGGCCGCGACAGCATCCGAAATCATCTCGCCTAGGGTGCCCTCGCAGACTGTGCGGTCCATAAACCTTAGTGGCCCCGCAGCTCCCTTTTGAGTTCCCATGTGGACAGCCACATCAATGAAGAGCTTGGGATAGAACTGCTGAGGGTAAACGCCCGCGGCAAGGAGGCCGGCCTTGGTAACATTGCCCTGGAAGTCGAGGAAATTCAGACGCTCCATCTTTGTCTTCTTGTCCGCCGCACCGCGCATCGCTCGAGACGTCAACGAATAGGCACGATCTATCGTACGGTCGACCAGCGTCTCGTCGAGATCGTCCGCGCCCGCGCCCACCACCGCGTCGCGATCGCTCGGAGTCGCTCGACCGTATGACGCCAATGCGAGCACCTCGGTCGATGAAAGCGGCACATCTTTGTCATCGATGCGCTTGTAGCTGCCACCCTGGGCGCCCCGCTCTATGACATAGCAAGGCTTGCTCGACGGGTCGAGCTCCTCAATCGTGATGACCAGAACCACGGTGCCCTGGAGCTCCACGCGCTCAATGGTGTATTTGGGCGGATTGGCCAGCTTTCCGCGACCGCCGGCATCGCCCATGCCTGACACAAATTGGTTGAGCACTTTCTCGGTCTCGAAGTTCTCAACCGGGACAAAACCTGCGCGCTCACTCACTCCGAGCACGATGATTCCGCCGGCAGTGTTCGCGAATGCGCTCACCGTTTCCCACACGTCGCGGGAAAGCGTCGTGGCGCTCTCCTTCACTTCGACGTTAAGATCATCCGAGCCCATACGCCTTAAAGACTCAAGCAAACCGGTCAGCTCGTTTTCGTTCATCTGCACGTCCTTTCGCTCGGTCCTGCGGAGAATGCCGCGGATAGATTTCCCTCGTCTCTCAGTTATCTCTCGTAATTATCTCTCATCTATCTCTCTATCTCTCGGCTTAGAGATAGAGAGATAGATGAGAGATGGAATGTCTACCATTTGCTTCATTTATACATATTTTTGCTGGTAGAACAATCGGTATTGAGACAATACCATGATTGCCTGCCTCTTTACTGCTCAGTTATCTCTCATATTTTTCTCTCATCTTCCTGTCATCTCTCATATTAGAGACGAATGAGAGACGAGAGATACGCGAGTGATGGACGAACGAGGATTTTCGGACGGTCGGATATCGAGAGTGGATATTTGGACGGTTTTTGGGGCTTTTGCGGCAGATTCCGTCCAAATATCCACTCTCGTTCAATTTGCGTCCAAATATCCACTCTCGTCAGTCCGATTTTCCACGCCCGTTCGGTCGGCGTCCGAAAATCCACGCTCGTGTGTCCGAATTTCCACTCTCGTTCGACAGGCGACCAGGACGCATCGACTTCCCATCGGTATAACCGCCAGTTCGCCGCAGAACCGCAGCCCCATATGGGTATACTCTCGAGGATTCGACTCGATTCGCCCCCGCTGGGGCGTCAAAGGAGACTGCATATGCCCACCACCTCAACCGACCCGCGCGCCGCTGCCGCCGCGCTGCTGGTGCCCGGCACCACCTGCCACGGCTTTGCCGTCGAGCGCTGCGAGACCGTGCCCGAGCTCGACTCGGACGCTTACGTGCTGCGCCACACCGCCTCGGGCGCTCGCCTGCTGTACCTGGCGTGCGACGACGAAAACAAGGCCTTTGCCATTGGATTTAAGACGCCGCCGGCCGATTCCACCGGCGTGTTCCATATTCTTGAGCACTCGGTGCTGTGCGGATCGGCCAAGTTCCCCGTCAAGGAACCATTTGTCGACCTGATCAAGAGCTCCATGCAGACGTTCCTCAACGCCATGACCTACCCCGACAAGACCATCTACCCCGTTGCCACCACCAACGAGCAGGACCTGTACAACCTGATGGACGTGTACCTGGACGCGGTGTTCAACCCGGCCATCTACACCAAGCCGACCATTTTTGAGCAGGAGGGCTGGCACTACGAGCTGGACCTGCCGGAGGGCGCCGAGGGCGAGGGCGACGACAGCTCCGCGAGCCTGCGCGAGGGCACGCTGCGCTATAACGGCGTGGTGTTCAACGAGATGAAGGGCGCGCTGTCCGACCCCATGAGCGTGCTGGACGATGCTGTTAACGCCGCGCTCTATCCCGACACCGCCTATGCGCACGAGAGCGGCGGCGATCCGCGCGCGATTCCCGCGCTCACCTACGAGCAGTTCCTGGACACGCACGCGCGCCACTACAATCCTTCCAACTCCTACATCACGCTCTATGGCGATCTGGACGTGGACCGCGCCCTGGCCTTTTTGGACGAGCGCTATCTGTCGCAGCCGAGCGCCGCGAGCCGCCGCATGGACGCAGCCGTTGCCGCCGGCGAGGACCCGTCCACGCTGGCGCCCAATCCGCTGGGCGTGCAAGCGCCCGTGACCTGCGAGTATAAGCGCGTCGAGATGGCTACCACGCCCGAAAACGCCCTGGTGGGCCTGGGCTTGGTGCTGGGCAGTGCGCTCGACCGCAAGCGCACGATCGCGGCGGACATCCTGTTCGAGGCGCTGCTGGGCTCCAACGAAGCGCCGGTTAAGAAGGCCATTCTGGCCGCCGGCCTGGGCGGCAACGTGGTGAGCTACACCGCGGCCGAGAGCCTGCAGCCCTACGAGCTCATCATGCTGCAAAATGCGCAGCCCGGCGTAGCGCGCGAGCTGCGCCGCGTGTTCCAGGACGCCTGTCGCGACCTGTGTGAGCACGGCGTTCCGCGCGAGCGCCTGGAGGCCATCATCAGCAGCAACGAATACGACCTGCGCCAGCGCGACTACGGTATCGCCGACGGCGTGGCCATTGCGTGCGACGCGCTGAGCACGTGGCTCTACGATGACGACGCTGCGACGCTGGCACTCAAGTACGGCCCGGTGTACGAGGAGCTGCGTGGCGAGCTGGACGGCAGCTATTTTGAGGACCTGCTGCGCGAGCTGGTGCTGCAGAACGACCACATGGCGCTGGTCGAGCTGGTGCCGGTGGACGCCGCCGAGGGTTCGGAGGGTGCCGAAGCCGCCGAGCTAGTAGCCAAGCGCGACGCCATGACCGATGCCGAGCTGGCCGACGTGGTCGAGCGCACGGCTGCGCTGCGTGCCGCGCAGGAGGCCGAGGACACACCCGAGGCCAAGGCCACGCTGCCGCGCCTGCGCGTGTCAGACATTGGCGAGGCGCGCCCCGAGCCGCCGCTGGTCGTGGACACGGCTGCGCCCATCCCCTGCCTGCGCCATGGCGTCCCCACCAACCGCCTGGCCTACGCCATGCAGTATTTCGACCTGAGCTGCGTCGCGTTTGAGGACCTGCCCTATGTGACGCTGCTCTGTCGCCTGCTCAAACAGCTGCCCACGAGCGAGCACTCGGCCGAGGAGCTCGACAACTTGCTCGCCGGCAAGCTGGGCTTTTTGAGCTTTACGACCGAGGTCATGACGCAGCCCGACGTGGACGGCGTGCGCCCCTATCTGCTGGTAAGCGCCGGTGCCCTGTCCGAGAAGATCGATGCGCTGGCGAGCCTGCCGCGCGAGGTGTGGTCGAGCACGCTGCTGGCGGATGCCGACGCTGACCGCGTACGCGACGTGCTCACGCAGATTCGCATTGGGCTTGAGCAGGGCTTTATCAACAACGGTCACTCGGCGGCGCTCGGTCGCGCGATGAGCTACAGCTCACCTTCGGCCGTAGTGCGCGAGCAGCTTTCGGGCGTGGACTTCTACTTGTTCCTGCGCGATCTGCTCGACCACTTTGACGAGCGCCTGGACGGCCTGCGTGCCAAGCTTGCCGAGCTGGCAGGCCGCATCTTTGTGGCCGACGGCTGCCTGGCGAGCTTTACCGGCAGCGATGAAGACTTTAACGCATACTGGGCCGCCGCGGGCGACCTGGGGCTGGACGCTGGCGACAGCGCCGATGCCGGCCGCGACGCGCTCGTGGTGCCGACGCCGTGCGACCGCCACGAGGCTTTTGTTATCCCCAGTGACATCTGCTTTGCGGCAAGCGCGTGCGACCCGCGTCGCTTGGGGCTCGACGTGACAGGCGCCTGGGCGGTTGCCGCCAACGCACTCTCCTACGACTACCTGTGGAACGAGATCCGCGTGAAGGGCGGCGCGTACGGCTGCGGATTCCGCGCGGCCGGCGAGCGTCAGACGGCGTTCTACACCTACCGCGACCCGGCGATCGACCCCTCGATTGAGCGCGTTGCGCACGCAGGCGAATGGCTCGGCAGCTTTGAGCCCAACGAGGCCGCCTTTGAGGGCTTTATCGTGAGCTGCGTGAGCGGCATGGACGCGCCGGTGAAGCCGTATGCGCTCACCAAGCGGCGCAACACGACCTACCTGGCCGGGCTCGATCCGCACGCGCGCGAGGAGCGTCGCGCCCAGATGCTCGCCGCCACGCCCGGTGAGCTGCGCTCGCTCGGCGCCGATGTGACGCGCATTGCGGCTGCCTCGCCCACCTGCGTCTTTGGCGGACGCGACGTCATCGCCAAGAGCAACGCCGGCTTCAACGTCATCGACCTGCTGGGCTAACGCACAAAGGTAGATTTTTGGGATATGCCTGAAAATCTACCTTTTCTTTTGCCGCTGCTTGGGCGGGGCAGCTCAGCCCATCCCACCAGTTTGTCCCGATCTGTAACGCCAAGGCGGCAATATTGGCTCCAGATGTTATAAATCGAGACGTTTTCGGATGACGCCGGCCCTTTGTCTCAATCTGTAATATCTGGAGCCGATTTTGCCGAGCTACTGTTACAGATCGAGACAAACCGCCGCAAACACCCGCCCTTCGTCAAAACCGCCACGAAGGTGTCCATGAACTGCCCCCTTTGCGATGGTTTATGTGGTGGTTTGGGTGTTTGCCCAGATAAAACCTGCCAAAATAAACCTGTCCCTTTTTGGCAGGTTTGCTAGAGGAGGTTGGGATGGACAAGGCCGAGTTGCGGAAGGCGGTGATTGCTCGGCGCGACGCTCTTGATTTGGATGTGCGGGCAGCGAAGTCTGCCGTTATCTGTGCGCGGCTTGTTGAGCTGTTGGATCACTTGGGTACCGCAGCGCCGCACACCGTTGCCGTCTATGCCGCGATGGGTTCCGAGGTCGACCCAGCCGCGTTTGCCGCTGCGGCCGCCAAACACGGCTGGCGCGTGGCCTATCCGTGCATGTTCTCGGCAACAGACGCCGCAGCTTGTGGCCAGCGCATGTGCATGCGGGCAGTTGCCGCCGACGATGCGTCCGCGGCGCCGTTTATCGCCCACCCCACGCGGGCCTTCGCGGCCACAGACATCGACAGCGGCCGCTTCCCTATCGTGCCTGCCGAGGCTCTCGACATGATTATCGTGCCGCTCGTAGCATTCGACCGCGCCGGCGCGCGCCTGGGCTACGGCGGCGGCTGCTATGACCGCTACCTGCCCATGCTCTCGTCCGCATGTCAAATCATCGGCATAGCCTTTGACGAGCAGCGTGTCGGCCACGTTCCCACCGACGCCCACGACCTGCCGCTACCCCACATCATCAGCGCCTGATCGCCGCTGTATCGCACCCGCAAGTTGAGCGTGGAAAATCTCCCACTTTGAGCCCCCTTACGAGCCAAAAACGGGAGATTATCCACGCTCATTCAACAAGCGTCCAAAAATCCACGCTCGTGTGTCCGAAAATCCACGCTTAACCAATGCGCGTCCAGATTTCCACACTCGTCCGTCCGGATTTCCACGCTCGTGCGGCTCAACGCTCTGCAACCGCCTCAGCACACACGCGGCACGCCGGCAACCTTGAGTTTGCGATCGAGCTTTGACGGGTCCCTCAGATCATCCCAGCACAAGCGCACGATCTTACAGTTATCAAGTAGCGAAAGCCTCGACTCGCGCTGACGCTCATCAAATTGCGCCTTTGCGAGCTTGCCCTCCTCCGCCGCCTTCTCGCTTTTAACGAATCCGTCGAACTCACCGATAATCAGCCGGTCGCCCACGCGCCACAAGTAGTCAACGCGATATGGCCGTCCCGGCTCAACTGGGTCGAACAGCTCAACTTGCAGCTCCGGCGTCTGCCAGCCGCGCTCAATCATCAGCGCGCGTGCCTTGGACTCGCCACCGCTTTCCGACAGGCCATCGGCACACCGCGCAACCCTGCGCGCCGTCACAACACCGCGACGATTCAGGCCAAGCTTGTCGACCATCTCAACGAGATGCTCCTTTGACAACAGCCGCTCATGAAGCGCCGAGTCCGCAATGATCAGTCCCTCGACAAACGACGCATCGACCAGGCAATCCGCAATCGTCTGATCGATATCGGTCACGGCAATATCCATCTGGATTGCCCGCGTTTGACGAGCATAACGATGTCGAATCACCTGAGAGCCCGGCGTCGTCGATTGCGCCGGCGCCGCGGCGATATGGATGTGCTTCAAATTGGCATGCGAAACCGAAAGGCCATAGATAACAGCCGCCGTATAGGAGCAAAACGTCCAGTCGGGATGCTTTTGCGCAAGGGCCCGCACCCGGTGCAGATAACGCTGCCGAAACTTGAGCTCGGACCAATAATCCGGACGCGCATACAGCCCCGGCATGACCGCCTCTAGACTTCCCGCCGCCACCCGCCGCTCAATCTGCTTTGCCTCCGCCGCCGTGCGTGCGTACACGCAGCTCAGCTGCTGTTCGCATGCTTTAATGTGGCTTGTAAGTCTTTGATTCGCCGTCATGTTTCCCATGTCGCCTCCCAACTCTTGGAACGGCGCAAACGTACCAGACGGTTTCATGCGAAGTCTGACCAAATGCTGTCCAGGCGCTGACCAAATGCTTGACGGTTTTGGACGTTTTAGGCTGATGACTTATATCTGCAGGTAGAAGCCTTACCGAGAGGTCCCTGTCTCCACATTTAGATGCCTGTGTCCATCGGATTATCAGAAAGAAAAACCCGTCGAGATACGAGACTACGCCGAATGCGACTTGGTCTCTTCACGCACCGTCTCTTAGCCGAGCCATCGGCATCTACATACCTAAAAAAATGAGCGTGGATAATCTCCCGCTTTGAGCCCGTTCCTCGGACAAAAATGGGAGATTATCCACGCTCGATTTGTAAACGTCCGAAAATCCACGCTCGTGTGTCCGGATATCCTCACTCGTCACGTCACGGCAGCAGCCACAGCCGTAGCCTAGTGCTCCTCGCCGGCGCGGGCCAGGTCGTAGGGCGTGGTCTGGTAGACGTAGTAGTTGAGCCAGTTGGTGTAGAACAGCTGAGCCTGGCTGCGCCAGACGTTGCGCGGCTCGGCGGTGGGGTCGTCACCCGGGAAGTAATGCGCCGGCACCTGAGGGTTGAGCCCGCGCTTAACGTCGCGCTCGTACTCCAGACGCAACGTGTCGGTATCGTACTCGGGGTGACCAAATACAAAGAAGCGACGGCTGTCGGTCGACTTGACGATGTACAGGCCCACCTCGTCTGACACGGCCACGACCTCAAGCTGCGGCTCGGCCTCCACGTCCTCACGGCGCACATCGGTGTTGCGCGAATGCACGGCATAGAAACGGTCGTCAAAGCCGCGAACCAGCGGGCTTTGCGGCTTCACCAGATAATGCTCAAACACGCCACTCGCCTTTGCCGGCAGGTCGTACTTCTGGATACCGTAATGATGGTAGAGCCCCGCCTGCGCGCCCCAACAAATGTGCAGCGTGGAGTGCACGTGCGTGGTAGACCAGTCCATGATCTGGCAGAGTTCGGGCCAGTAGTCGACCTCCTCGAACGGCATCTGCTCCACCGGCGCGCCCGTGATGATCAGGCCGTCGTAGTGGATGTCGCGGATGTCGTCGAACGTGCGGTAAAACGTCTCCAGGTGGCCGGCGCTCACATGCGTGGCCTCGTGCGTCTTGGTGCGCAGCAGGTCCACCTCCACCTGCAGCGGCGTGTTGGAGAGCTTGCGCATGATCTGCGTCTCGGTGGCGATCTTGGTGGGCATGAGGTTGAGAATGAGCACGCGCAGCGGGCGGATGTCCTGATGCAGTGCGCGGTACTCGGTCATGACAAAGATGTTCTCGCTCTCGAGCTGCGCGGCGGCAGGGAGGGCGTCGGGAATGCGAATGGGCATGGATGCTCCTTACGAGTCAGTTGCAGCTATGGTACAACGACCGGCCCCATCCGAGCGAGCACATCACCCAGCGATGCCGTCAGCGGCCCAAATCACCCCAAAAGTAGAGATTAGGGCATGTCCCAAAAATCTACGGCGCTTTAGTCTAGCAAAGTGGCAGCTGGACGCTACAATGGTTCGACGCGAAAAACTCGGCCGAAAGGATACTCATATGTACCAGACGCGTAAGATCGGTGTGGTCGGCCAGGGCCACGTAGGAGCACATGTCGCCAACAGCCTGCTTATGCAGGGCATTGCCGACGAGCTGTACCTGTGCGATATCAACGAGGCCAAGGTGACGTCCGAGGTCCAGGACCTGCGCGACTCCCTTTCGTTTGTCCCGTATAACACCAAGATCGTCAACTGCTACGACCACTTCGAGGAGCTGGCCTGCTGCGACGTCATCGTCAACGCCGCCGGCAAGGTCGCGCTGGCCGCCGGCAACCGCGACGGCGAGCTGTTCTTTACCACCGACGCCGCCCGCACCTTTGCCAAGCGCATCGTCGACGCCGGCTTCGACGGCATCTTTGTGAGCATCTCCAACCCCTGCGACGTCGTGTGCACCGAGCTGTGGCACCTGACCGGCTACGATCCCAAGAAGATCATCGGCTCGGGCTGCGGCCTGGACTCCGCCCGCCTGCGCACCGAGATCTCCAAGAAGGTCGGCGTGAGCCCCAAGTCCATCGACGCCTACATGATCGGCGAGCACGGCTTTAGCCAGCTGGCTGCCTTTAAGGCTGCGACCATCGCCGGCAAGAGCCTCAACGAGCTTCAGGCCGAGAACCCCGACAAGTACGCCTTCGACCACATGGAGGTCGAGGAGCTCGCGCGCAAGGGCGGCTATGTGACCTACCAGGGCAAGCAGTGCACCGAGTACGCCGTCGCCAACTCCGCCGCGCGCGTCTGCGCCGCCGTGCTGCACAACGAGCACGCCGTGCTTTCCGCCTCCACGCTCATGACCGGCCAGTATGGCGAGGAGGGCATCTTTACCTCCCTGCCGTGCGTGATCGGCGCCGGGGGCGTCGAGGAGGTCTACACGCTCGACCTGTCCGAGTACGAGCTCGAGGGCTTCCACAAGAGCTGCCAGCACATCCGCGACAACATCGCCCAGCTCGACTGGTGGGACGCCGAGGCCTACGACGCAAAGTAGGCCGCTGGCTGCCGCAACCTTGCGAATCTAAACGCGATGCCAAGCGGGCCGCGCCGGAAATCCCCGGCGCGGCCCGCTTTTTTGACTCACGCAGTGCCCTTGCGAATCGAAGGTGAATACTTTTCCCGGTGCCTAGTACTGCTCGATGCCCATGTAGCGACGGACCTCGGGGCTGTGGTCGAACACCTTGCCGCGGGCGGCGCGCAGCTCGCAGCTCATCGCATAGAAGAAGATCGGCTCCAGGAACGAACGCACGCTGGCGGGCACCTCGCCCACGCCGTACTCGAGCGCATCGAGCACCATAACCGTATCGGTGTGCGTGTTGAGGAACGCAAGTGCACGCTCCTCCATGGGACGGCACTCGCCCGATCCGAGCTGTACAAAGTAGAACACGCCGGGCTCGGTGGCTTCGAACGGGCCGTGGAAGTACTCGCCGGAGTGGATATAGCAGCAGTGCTGCCACTGCATCTCCATGAGCGAGCAGATGGCCATAGCGTAGGTCTGGCTAAAGTTGGGGCCGGATCCCAGGATATAGAAGAACTTGTGCTGCTGGCAGAGCTCGGCAAAGCGATCGCCCAGCTCGGCGTTGACCTTCTCGCGGGCAGCGGGCAGCAGGGCATCCATCTGCTTAAGGCCGGCGTACATGTCGGCGAGTGCCTCGTAACCCTCCTGCTGGTCGAGCAGTTCGGCAGCGATCAGAGCGCCGATGCCCTGCGGCACCTCGGCCTGCGGCACGCCCTCGCCCCACGGATAGACCCAGGTAGTCCACTTGCCGTTATCGATCTTGGAGCCTTCGCAGTCGGTCATGGCCACGACCTCGGCGCCGGCTGCCAGCGCCATCTCGCAGCCGTCGACGACCTCCTGCGTGTTGCCGCTGTGGCTGCAGGCGATGACGAGCGACTTCTCGCCAAGACTCTTGGGAGCCATCAGGCAAAACTCGCGCGCCGTGTAGACCGTCGAGGTAAACGTGGTTGCCTCGCGCTTGAGCAGCTCGTTGGCCGGCATCAGGTCGATCATCGAACCGCCGCAGGCGATCCAAAAGACGTTCTCAATCTTGCCCTTGCGCTCGATAATTTCCTGAATCAGATCGTGTGCGTTCATGGTGATGCCCCTTCTTGTGTGGCGGTTTTGAACGACGTCAGCTCGTACCTGCGGTCGTTCTATGTTGTCCTATTTATAGCACGCATGACGACGCCCGTGAAGCCATCTCACCAAATTTGTTCTATATCGTTCTATCTGTGGACGTTAGATGTCGAACACGTAGCGCGAACCCACGATCTTTTGGCGTCCGAGCAGCAAGGGCCGCTCGTCCTCATCGGTAAAGTACGCCTCCATATAGAAGAGCGGCTCACCGACCGGCACCTCCAGCAGCGAGGCCGCCTGAGCATCGGCAAGCGCAATCTCCACAGTACAGGGGTCGGACTTGAGCGGCGCGCGGCCCGAATGCTCGGCAACGAGCGCAAAGATGGAATTGTCCGTGAGATCCTTGTCGGCAAGCGTCTGCAGATAGGGATGGTCAGCCAGCACAAAAGCGTTGTTTTCGAGCATGACGGGCACGCCGTCTGCCGTGCGCACGCGCTCGACAACGATGAGCTCGCAGCCGGGTTCCACCCCAAAAAACGCCGCGTCCTCGCGCGTCGCCGCAACCACCGTGCGCGACACCAGGCGTGCTCCGGCCGCCATGTCGTTGGCAGCGCAACCCTCGGAAAAGCTCTGAACGTCACCCTTCTGGACAATCTTGCGCTTAAGCTTGGGCGCACACACAAACGTGCCCCTCCCCTGCTGGCGGTTGAGATACCCCGCGCGCGACAGCTCCTCGATGGCGCGGCGCACGGTGATGCGTCCCACGCCGTAGTACTTCGCGAGCTCCATCTCGGAAGGAATGCGCGAGCCGGATGCGTACACGCCACGCGCGATCTCACCTTTTAGGTCGTCCATAACCTGCTGGTACAGCGGCACGGCGGACACCTCAGTGCGCTCGGTTTTATTGTCGGATGCCATCGTTATGCTCCATTCCGTGCATGCTCGGACTCAAATTCTTCAATCGCCGCCATAAACTGCTCGCCAAAGGCGTCGGCCTTTTTCTCGCCGATGCCGTTGACCTGGATAAGCTCGTCGAGCGTCTGCGGGCGCAGGCGGCACAGACCGCGCAGGGCCTTGTCGGAGAAGACCATGTACGGCGCCATCTCCAGCTCGGTCGAAATCTCCTTGCGCAGGGCACGCAGGCGCTCGAACAGCTCGACATCGTCACCCACGCGCGGGCGCTGATCCAGCTCGGCCTCCTCGCGCAGCAGATCAACCGCACGGCGGGCACGGGCCGAGGCCTTGCGCTTGGACGCGCGACGCTTAACGGTAAAGGCAAACGCCTCGTCCTCGACCTCGCCGGCGCGCGGGCCCAGCCCCACGACCGGGTACTGCCCCTGCGAGGTAGCCAGATAACCGCGGCCGTACAGCTGGCCGATGATGTCCTTGATGCGCCCGACCGATTCGCTCGACAGCTCACCATAGCCGCGGTCCTCGTCCAGATGCATCTGGCGAATGCGCTCGGTGTTGCCGCCGTGAAGCACGTCGGCGATGAGCGACTTGCCAAAGCGCATGGGTCGCGTGGCCACATAGCGCACGGCAGCGCGGGCCATATCGGTGACGTCCTCGACCTCGAACTGCGTGAGGCAGTTGCTGCAGTTGCCGCAGCCCTCGGCCTCGTCCGTGGCGGTGCCGCCCGTACCGGCCGCGACATGCTCGGCCGCGGCCTCGTCGCCAAAGTAGCGCAGCATGTATTCGCGCAAGCAGCCGGTGGTATTGCAGTAGCCCTCCATCTGGCTGAGCAGGCGATATCGATTCTGGAGCGCCCACGCGCGCTGCTCGTCGTCGAGCGCCTCGTCGGCAGCATCGCCGCGGTCGATCAGAAAGCGGCGCATGCGAAAATCGTTACCGTTCCACAGCAGGTGGCAGCTGGCCGGGTCGCCGTCGCGGCCAGCGCGGCCAGCCTCCTGGTAGTAGGCCTCGATACTCTCGGGCACGTTGTTGTGAATTACGTAGCGCACGTTGGGTTTGTCGATGCCCATGCCAAAGGCGTTGGTGGCAACCATCACCTGGATATCGTCGTCGATAAAGGCGCGCTGGCTTTGGCGGCGGGCGTCGTTGCCCATGCCGGCATGGTAACGGCCAACGCGAATGTCACTGGGGCCCAGCGCCTCGGCAAGCTCACCTGCCAGCGCATCGACGGTCTTGCGGGTCGAGCAATACACGATGCCGCTCTCGCCCGAATGCGCGATCACATAGTCGCGCACCCACGCGGCCTTGGCTTTGTCGCCCATCTCCTCGCAGCCAAAGTAGAGGTTCTTGCGATCGAAGCCCGTCACCACCGTCGCGGGGTTTTGCAGGCCGAGCATCTGCTGGATGTCCGCACGCACGCGCTCGGTTGCCGTAGCGGTAAAGGCCGCCACAATGGGACGCTGCGGAAGCGATTCGATGAACTCGCGAATCTGCAGGTAGGCGGGGCGAAAATCCTGGCCCCATTGGCTCACGCAGTGCGCCTCGTCAATGGCCACGAGCGGCACGCCGATGCCGCCGTCGGCCGCGGCCTCCTGTGCAAAGGTTAAAAAGCGTGGCTCGAGCAGGCGCTCGGGCGCCACGTACATAAGCTGGTAGCGGCCCTCGCACGCCCGCTTGAGCACGGTGTTTTGCTGAGCCGGGGTAAGGCTGGAGTTGAGATAGCTGGGTCGCGCACCCGCCGCAAGCAGCGCACGGGTCTGGTCCTCCATAAGCGACAGCAGCGGACTCACCACAAAGGTGATGCCGGGCAGCATGAGCGCGGGCACCTGGTAGCAAATGGACTTGCCGGCGCCCGTGGGCATAACGCCCAGCGCATCGCGACCGGCAAGGATCGCATCGACCATGCGGTCCTGTCCCGGGCGAAACGAGGTGTAGCCAAAATAGGCGCCGAGCGTGTCGAGCGCCATCTGCTGCATGCTATCGGCCATGGTTTCCTAACGTTCAAGTCATCTGCCGCCGATTATACGCCGCCACGCGGACCGGTGCCGCGCCGCTGCCGGCCACGGGCGATGCAATCCGAAGGGAACGAGCGCGGATTTTTGGACACTTTCCGGATGAGCGTGGATAATCTCCCACTTTGAGCACGCCGTTGAGCCAAAAACGGGAGATTATCCACGCTCATTCTGCAAATTGCCGCTCTGGCGGGCTTGCAGCGTCGAGCCGTTGCGCGGTTTGGAAAACCGCGCAACTAGAGCTACATGACCATGACGTAGCGCGATCCCACGTAGTACTGCTTACCCATCAGGACCGGCTCATCGTTGGGACCGGTAAAGCCGGCGCGCAGGTTGAGCAGCGGATCATGCGGGGCAATGTCCAGCTCGGCCGCCTGCTCGGCATTAGCTCGAACGGCCTCGACCGTACGGTAGCCAACCGAGACAATCGGGATTCCGCCAACACGCTCGACCTCGGCAAAAATCGACTTGTCCTCAAGATCGGCCGTCAACAGCTCACGGTAGGCATCAAACGGCACAAAGATGTTCTCCTCAAAGATGGGCTCGCCGTCGGCCGTACGCACGCGCTTGATATGCAGCAGCAGCGCATCCTTCTGCAGGCCAAAGAACTCCATCTCGTTTTGGCGCGCCGGAACGATCTGGCGATCGATCACATGCGCACCGGCCTTCATGCCGTTGTTGGCACACAGCGCGGTAAACGTCTGCAGCGTCGAGGCGTGAAACTGGCGATTGATGTGCGGCGTGGAAACAAAGGTGCCGCGGCCCTGCTGCTTAACCAGGTAGCCATCGGAGCACAACTCCTCGACGGCGCGGCGCACCGTAATTCGGCTCACGTCGTACTGCTCGGCTAGCTCAAGCTCGGACGGAATACGCTCCTTGGGTGCATAAACACCTTTCTCGATCGCATCTTTGATTTCGTCATAAATCTGCTGGTAAAGCGGTGCATTTTTGGGTGCAGGCATATCTGATCACTCTTATCGAAATATCGAAATAACTAATACGTATATAACGTCTAGTTTCATATTATCTCATATTGATAAAACGATACACCATCCCTACCAAAAAGCGACAGCTTCATTTTGGTAGGTTTTATCTGGGCGAACGAAAGTCCCTCGAAAGCAACGGGGCTTTCGAGGGGCTCATGCGGAAGGGTTGCGCCGGGCCGGCAAAATGCCAATACCCTACTTGCCGTCGTCCTGCTGCAGGCTGTCCTGCTCGCTGAGGCGCGCCTGCCTGCTGGCCATGCGCGCGGGCTTGTCGGGATCGGGTACGGCCGTGGGCATGGGCTCGTCGACATGACCGCCCCACCAGCCGCCCACAAAGTTGAGCGTGTGGAACACGTTGATCACGGCACCGGGATCAATGTCGCACACCAGCTTGATAATGTCCTGGCTCTCGTAGGTCGAGACAACGGCGTGCAGCAGGTACATCTTTTCGCGGCTGTATCCGCCGATGACCTCGGCACAGCTAATGCCGTGCTGAAAATGGTCAACATAGGCGGTCATGACCTCGTCTGCCTTGCGCGTCGTGATCTGCAGCGTCACGCGGTCGTAGCGACGATAGAAACTGTCGATGGTCTTGGTCGAAATAAACTGGAACACGATGGAGTACGCCGCATTGTCCCAGCCAAACATAAAGCCAAAGATCGCCAGGATAAAGCAGTTGAAACCAAAGATGACGCCCCAGATAGTCTTGCCCGTGTGGTTGGAGACCCACAGCGCGATAAAGTCGGTGCCGCCGGTGGATGCGCCGGACTTTAGCGCGATGGCAGCGCCCAGACCCGAGACCACGCCGCCAAAAATGATGAGCATGATCTTGTCGCCCAAAAACGGAGCAAAGTGAAAGATGTTGAGGAACAGCGATGAGAGCACGACCTGCATCATCGAGAAGATGACGAAGCGCTTGCTGATGCCGCTCCAGCATAGGAGCGCCACGGGGATGTTGAGCGCAAGCATACCGAGCGAGATGTCGATGTGGACGCCGCCCAGCGAGGTAACGCGATCGAGTAGGACCGCGACGCCGGTGAGACCGCTCGGAAGCAGGTCGGCGGGTTGAATGAACGCCTGGATCAGAAATGTCTGGAGAACGGCAGAAATGGTGACCGCCACGGCGGTGATGGCGCGGCGGACGATGGTGAGGCGGCCGAGCACGAGCACGCGATCCGTGAGCTGTTCGATGGCGTTCGCCACGTAGGCTCCCTTCGAAGGCAGATGTAGTTGTGGGGCATGCCCGCGATTGTAGCATGGAGCGTGCGGGGGCGCTTCAATTCACCCTCTCTCGACAACCAAAACGGGACCAGCAACCCCCACGACCAAAGGGCTAAATTCCAAGTGAGTAGACTTTTTACGATCTGCCGAGCACACCCAAAACAGCCACCTCTGTGACCTGCGGTTTTACAAAGGAAGATATGCATTGTGCTCGGCCTGCGCCAAAAAGTCTACTCACTTAGCCCGAATCGAAGCCAAACGAATCAAAATCGAAACCAAATTGAGCCAGTCCACCGCAAAAAACGTTTGAACCCGTGCTTCTCGCGGCGGATTGACATTACAAAGCGGCCAAAATGTCGGTCAGATTATCGATAACGGCATCGGCTCGCGATTGGTCGAGGTTGACGCCCTCGTGCGGACGCAGTGCCAGGACGCGGGCGCCGGAGCGCTTACCGGCCTCGATGCCCAAAGGCGAGTCCTCGATAACCAGGCACTCGGTAGGCTCCACCCCCAGCGCCTCCATGGCACGCAGGTAGATCTCGGGGTCGGGCTTAAACGCACTGCACTCGTGACCGCTGATGGTGTAGTCCAGCACGTCGGCAATACCGGCAATCTCCACTAGCTCGTCGATCAGCTCGCGATAGGACGAGCTCGCGATGGCGCACTTCACGCCGCGCTCGTGCAGCTCACGCATCACCGGCTCCGTCTGCTCGTTGAGAAGCTCGGCATACGGAACGGGGTGGTCCGGGCTATAAACCTGCTTGTACTCCACGCGCAGGCGCTCGCGCAGCTCAACATCGTCGGGCACCAGCGCCTTCCAGATGGCGGGCTCGTTAGACCCCGAAAGATCGGGGATCTCGTCAAAGTGGAAGCCCTTCTCTTCCATAAATGCCACGCGGCGACGGTTGTAGAACCACTCGGTATCGACCAGCACGCCGTCCATGTCAAACAGCACTGCCTTGATCATACGCATCTCCTTTCGATAGCAAAAAAAGGGGACGGGGCGCAAACCCCATCCCCTCTCAATCAACCCGTAAGGTCTACTTACTTGTGATTAGTAGGAAAGCTTCCACATGTAGCGACGCATGGTCAGCGGGTGCTGACGGGCCTCGGCGATCTGGTTGCCGTACTCACGCATAACGGCGAGGTGCAGCAGCGGGTTGAAGTAGGTGATGACGCTCGCGGGCACGGCGTCAGCCAGGCCGTAGTCCTTGGAGTCGATCAGAGCGACCTTGGCGCCCATGCGCTCAAGGAAGGTGAGGGCGCGGGCGTCCATCGGACGGGTAGCGCCATCGGACATGAAGAAGACGTAGGGCTTACCCTCGGTGGAAACCTCGAACGGGCCGTGGAAGTACTCGCCGGTGTTGTAGGCGGCGGCGTCGATCCACTGCATCTCGGTGAACAGGAAGGCGGCGTGAGAGTAAGCCATCTTCTCGGAGGCGCCGGAAGCCATGAAGTAGATCATCTTGTCGTCCTTGAAGTCCTCGGCGAACTTCTTGGCGAGCTTCTTGCAGTGCTGAGCGGCGTTCTCGCAGAGATCGAAGACGTTGGTGAGGCCGGTGATCATGTCCTCGTAGTGGTCATAGCCCTCGGTCTGCTGAAGGATCTCGACAGCAAGAGCGATGGCGTAGCCGGGCTTCTCGCACTTGGCAGCGAAGTTGGCGTGGAAGCCGTGAACGATGACGTAGTCAGCGTCGACGGTCAGAGCGGAGCCAGCCTTGTTGGTGAGGGAGACGACCGGGCAGTTGTGCTTCTTGGCGGTCTTGTTGGCCTCGACGGTCTCGGGCGTGGAGCCACCGAGGGAGCAGGTGATCACGAAGGTGTGCTCGTTGACCCAGGAGGGCGTGTCGTAGTTGAACTCGTTAGCGGTGAAGATCTGAACGTTCAGCTTGTCCGTGTTGTTGGCCAGGAAGTACTTGGCGGGGTAAAGGTCGGACATGGAAGCGCCGCAGCCGACGAAGGCGACGCTGTGGATCTCGTGGTTGGACAGGACGTCAGCGACGATCTGCTTAGGGAGGTTAAGGTCGATCTCGTACATCTGACACATTCCTTTCGATTTTTGCGGCGCCACATTGCCGGGCGCTCGCAGGGTTACCGTGATTTGGACCGAGTCGCCGGCCCGTTGAGGATGTGACAAAGGAACTGTCCCTTTGACACATTTAGGGATGGAAGCCTGCCTGGGGTATGGGATGCCAGGCAGGCCCCCGGGGGAAAACGATTAGGCGCTTGGTCGCGACTAGGCCAGGATGCCGGCCGCGGAGAGGGCGATGCCGCCCACGATGGCGATCACGAGAAGCCAACCGGTGTTGACGTTCTTCTTGATGAGCCAGTACATAAGGCCAGTGAGGCCAAGGGAAATCATCTGGGGCATCATGCCATCCAGGATGTCCTGAATCACGACGGTGCCGTCAGCGAACTGCAGCGGGGTGGTGGCGCCGATCAGCGTGGCGATCATGCCGCCCACGGACATAAGACCCACGATGCCGCAGACATACATGAGCTTCTCCATGAGGTCGCCGCCCTGAAGCTTGCTCAGGTACTCGTGGCCGCCCTGATAGCCCATCTTGGCTGCGAACCAAGTAATCAGCACGGAGGGGACGATGGAGATGAGAAGGGCCAGGATTGGGCCCATGATGGAGCCCTGCTGAGCCAGCTGAACGCCCAAGCCAAAGGCGATAACGCGGATGGTGCCCTGGAAGAAGGAGTCACCGATGCCGGAAAGCGGGCCCATAAGGGAGGTCTTGACCGCGTTAATCGAATCGGGGTTGAAGTTCTCGGGATCCTTGGCGTACTCCTCCTCCATGGAGGCAGCGAGGCCCAGGATGAAAGCGCTCGTCTGCGGGGTGCAGTTGTAGAACGCCATGTGACGGTGGTAAGCCTCTTTCTTAGCAGCAAGCTGCTTGGGGTCGGACTCGTCCGGATAGAGGCGATCGAGCGTGGGAACCATTCCGTAGAGGAAGCCCATGTTCATCTGACGCTCGTAGTTCCAAGAGGCCTGGATGGCCCAGGAGCGCCAGAAGAACTGGCTGACCTTCTTGTTCAGGGACACGTCCTTGGTTGCGGTTGCCATAGTGTGTTCCTCCTTAGTCTTCGTCGTCTTCGAGCGGATCGTAGTCGGAATCGACACCGGCGGCTGCATGGGAACCGTTGAACTTGAAGCCCATGAAGACGACAGCCAGGCACACACCGATCAGAGCGACCGCAATGACGGACAGGTTGAGGTAAGCGGCGAGCAGGAAACCGATGAACAGGAACGGAGTCATACCCTTCTTGATCATCATGGTGAGTAGCAGGGCCAAGCCGTAGGCGGTCATGATCTTGGTCGAAACGTTAAGACCAGTGGACAGCCACTCGGGAACCATGTTGACGATGGCCTGAACCAGGTCGGTGCCAACAAAGACGGCGAGGAAGATCGGCAGGAAGTACATGATGGCGTACAAACCGGAGCCGGCGCAGATGTGCATACGGTAGGCGGTCTTGAACTTTCCGTTATCAATCGCGTTATCTGCCACATGGGTGAGGACGGCGATGATGGAACGGAACACGATGCCGAGGAGCTGACCCAGGACGGCGACCGGGATGGCGATCGTCATGGCGGTCTCGGCGGAAGCATCGGTCAGGCACGCAAAGGCAGCGGCCACGATGCCGCCCAGGACCATATCGGGCGGAACGGCGGCGCCGACCTGCACCAGGCCCATGGACACGAGCTCGACGGCGGCACCGACGGCAAGACCGGTGGGCACATCGCCCAGCAGCAGACCGACGAGCGTAGCGCCAACGAGGGGCTGCTCGAAGTTAAGACGACCGAGCAGGCGAGAGTCCCACATGCAGAACACGCCGACGAGGCCGACGAGCACCGCACTGATGAACGTATTCATACCCTTCTCCTTTCAGTCAGGCAAAAGCCTGGTTGATTACAGCTTGGCGTCGATGTCGACGCTCTGATACGTAGGGGTCTGCTGGACGTAGAGCTTGATGCCCATATCGAGCAGCTGGTTGACGTCGGCCTTCTGGGTGGCGTCGAGGAAGACGGAGCTGTCCTTGCCGCCAATCTGATCGGCACCGTCGTGGTTGGCGGTGGCGCCCAGGTTGATGGCGTCGAGCTTGTAGCCCTGGCAGAACTGCAGCATCTCGGCCGTGTTGCCAAAGACGAACATGACGCGCTCACCGAGGGTGTTGAGCTTGTCCATCTTGGCGAGGGCACGCTCGACGGTGAAGACGTTCAGGCGCACGCCCTGGGGCTTGGCCAGCTTAAGAGCGCCCTTCTTGATGTCATCGTTGGCGGCAGCGTTGTCGACGACGATGATGCGCTCGGCCTGGACCTTTGTGGTCCAGGTAAAGACGACCTGGCCGTGCAGCAGACGGTAGTCAAGACGTGCGAGGACGATCTTGGCGGGACCGGAGCTGTGACGGGGCGCCTTGCCCTTCTTGGCGGGAGCCGCGGGGGCAGCCTCGACCGGGGCGTTGGGGTTGGTCAGACCGGTGCGGGCCTCGTTGATGAGGGCTGCGAGCTCGGCACCCTTGACGGGGACGGGGCTCATAGCAAGCGTGAGCGCCAGCGGGATGTTGAAACCACTGACAACCGTGAACTTCGTGCCGTTCTTGGAAAGCTCGACCATGTTGTTGTTGACCGAGCTGCCGAGCATATCGGTCAGCACATAGACGGTGTCGTCCGCGTTGAACGTGGCGATCATGGCGTCCACCTTATTGGTGATGGGCTCCTTGTCGTCACGAGCAAGCGACACGACGTGGACGTTCGACACGTCGCCGAGAACCATCTCGAGCGTGTCTTTGGCGCCTGCGGCCAGGCCGCCATGAGATGCGAGAATGATCTGATTCATCTTGCCTCCTCCTTTTCGTTATGGTCATTATAACGTCTTATACGTTGCTTATATTGCTAATTAGTATAAAGACCGTTCGCGGGTGATAATCGACCGTTGACGGGTTTAACGTACTTGAAACGTTGGGGCTGGATAGGCCGGCGCTGGCTGGATAACCCCAGGTCAGACGCCGCACACAATCCTCTATCGCACGAAGTACCAGGGGCTTTCCTGCACGGTGGGTTCCAGCGCAATGCCGGTGCGCTCCTTAAACAGATCCATGTCCTGCGATTTTTCGGTCCACCACGCATTGGGCTTAAAGGTCATGCTCTCAATGACATGACCGACAAACACACTGTTGCGCAGCTTGGAGAAGTCGGTGTTCATAATCAGGATGGACGCGAGCACCAGCACGATGCCCAGGACTTTGATCGCGCCGGCGGGCTCGGCATAGACACCAATGCCCACCAGTACGGTGACGACCGTCTCGAATGACATTACGACGGGAACTTTCGACGTCTCGAGCCCCATGGATAGACCCTGCATATATAAGATATAAGCCACGGCCGTGGGGATGAGTCCAAAGCCAAGGAACAGCAGCAGCAGCTGTGGCGACATTGCCGCGGCGACATCCGGCCACGGAGCCGCGATAGCCGCCATAACCGCACCGCCAAAAACAAAGCCCCAAAACGTGACAGCCAGCGGGTGGACCGTCTTGGTTGCTATTCGGCTAAACACCGCGAGCGACGCACCGCAAAGGCCTGCAATCACGCCCGACGTGACGCCCCAAACCGAAAAATGAAAACCGGAAAGGTCGCCATTGGTCACCGCAAGCACGCAGCCAACGATGTTAAAGACAATGGCAACGAGCTTGTTGGGGGTCACGTCCTCGCGATAAAGCACGCGGCCGAGCATGACGCCAAACACCGGCGAGGTGTAGAGCAGCACCGAGGCCGTAGACATACCCACCTCGCGCATGCACTCGTAATAGCAGGTGTTGGCGGCGGCTAAACCGACGATACCGACCAGCGCGCAGGGGACGAGCTCTTTGGGGCTTGCCTTGAATAGCGTCAGGGGACCCTGAGCCACGGTAGACCCCTCACCCGGACGGCAGCCCATAAACATCAGGACCGGCGCCAAGATAAGCGCTCCGACCAACAAGCGAAAGGCCGCCATGCTCTGAGACGAAACGCCCATGGCCGCAATGCCGTTTACAAAGATTCCGATGCTGCCCCACATAAGCGCGGCGATCAGCACCAGCACATAGCCCAGATTGCTTTTCTTCAACGCAGCCTCCTCGGTATTGTTTCCAATATGTTTCATACTACGTTATAGTCGTTATATACATTTTTCAAGACACAAATCGCCAAACGGAAAAATCTGCTCGCCCACACACTCATTGGGTAGTCATTGGGGACGCACTTAAATGACTAGTCGTTGGGGACGTTCCTGAATGACTAGTCGTTTAAGAACGTCCCCAACAACTAGGACTTGGCGGTTGCGGTGAAATAGTTCCTAAATAGAGGCTTCAAGCCCCCAAACAGGAACTATTCCACCGCAACTTATGGGGACATCGAGCTGTTAGGCCGCTCTATCCCCTAGTAGTCAAGCTTCCACATGTAGCGGCGCGTCATGTAGTCCTTGTGGGTGACGGCAGAGAGCGCACGCATGTACACGTTGTTGAGGATCGGGGCAAAGATCAGGTGGTTGAAGTACTCGCTCACGCTGTCCTTGATGTCGTTGAGGCCGAGCTCCTTGGCGTCGAGCTGATAGACGCGCTCGCCACCGTACTGGTTGACGAAGCGGATGCCGCGCTCGTCGTTGCAGCGGCTGCGGCCGACGCTGATGAGCTGGAACAGCGAGGTGCGCTTGTCCAGGATCTCGAAGGGGCCGTGGAAGAAGTCGCAGGTGTTGATGGTGCAGGAGTCGATCTGCAGCATCTCCTGCACGTTGCAGATGCTAAAGACGTAGGCGGCACCAAAGAGCGGGCCCTGGGCCATGACGTTAATGCAGGGCTTGTCGGCGTTCTGCTCGGCCCACTTGGCAGCGAGCGGACGGGTGTACTCGACGGCCTTGCGATAGATGGGATCGATCAGGTCGAAGGCGGCCATAGCGGTCTCGTACTCGGCATAGCCCTCGGTCTGCTGCGTGAGCTCCATGGCGATCATGGTCACGACGGCGGAGTTGGTACGGCCCATGCAGGACTCGTCGACGGCCAGGCTGTCGTACTGGATCTTGTAGTCGCAGACCTCGGTGAGGCCGGACTCGTCAACATAGATGGCGATGGTGCTGGCGCCGTGGTCCTTGGCGACCTGGGCGGCGACGATGGTCTCCTTGGTGCCGCGCATGGACACGACGACGGCCAAGGTGTTCTCGTTGACGTAGGCAGGGGTTGCGTGCACGAACTCGTTGCTGGTGTAGCTGGAGCTCACGACCTGCGTGGCCTCGTGCTCCATAAAGTACTGGGCAGGATAGTTGCCGCCGTTGGATCCGCCGGCGCCAATCCACACGACGCGCTTGATACCGCCCTTGTCCGCCTTGTCAGCCAAAACCTGGGAGACGACGTCCTTAACCTGTTCCTGAGTAGTCATCGTGCATCAGCCTTTCTTCTCGTTTGATGCTCTCGATGGCATACAAGTTACATACATGTTTTGGTTATGTCGACTAGTTGTATGCTATATTTGTCTTAGAAATTTTGCTGATGCGGTTTTCGATAACTGGATACCAGCGGTTTTGTTGTTGTATTGAATACATGCTTGATTAGATACGCATGCAAGTTAGATACAGGTTGATCGCATGAACGCTTCATCTAAAAAGAGACTGACCCAATACGAGCGCTTGGCGGGCATACTGCGCGACCGCATCGCCTCCGGCACCTACGCACGTGGAGACAAGCTGCCGTCCGAGATGGAACTCATGGACGAATCGGGTCTGTCGCGCAGCACCGTGCGCCATGCCCTTAAGGTACTAGCTGATGAGGGCCTGGTTCGCACCGAGCGCGGGCGCGGCGCCTTTGTGGCCGACACGCCGGCGCTCCACGAGAACAACCTGGTGTTTTCGAGCTATACGGCACAGGTCCAGGGTCAGGGCATGAAGCCCACCACGCGCACGGTGGACTCGGGCTTTGCCAAGGCCGCGGGCAATGCTGCCAAGTTCTTCGATGTCACCGTGGGCAGCAAGCTCGTCAAACTTGTCCGTCTGCGTTATCTGGACGATGCGCCGCTGTGCCTGGAGACTACCTATCTACCACCGAGCTTTGAAGCACTCATCGATCGCGATATCAATGGTTCGCTCTACGCGATGCTGCGCCAAGAATTCCATCGCGCGCCGGCACAGGGGCATAAGACCTTTGAGGTGTGCTACGCCTCGCAAAACGAGGCGTTTTTGCTCAACGTCAAGCGCGGGCAGGCGCTGATCCTGATCACCGACTACGTCTACGACACCGACGGCCGCCCGCTCCATGTCTCCAAGCGCATCCAGCGCACCGACCGCGCCAAATACACCGAGCCCATCGGCTAACCAATCGAAAACCACCACAAAGGTGCCTGTCCCCATTGTGGTGGTTTTAGGCAAGGAGGTCGGGGAACCAGGTTGGCTTAGGTTGGTTAGGGACGCGCTCGGCCAGGACCAACTCCATCCAGCACATGTCGTACCAGCGGCCGAACTTTTGGGCGCAGCGGTCGAAGGCGCCCACCAGGCGATATCCCATATGGGCATGGAAATCCTGGCTGTTGTGCGTCAGGTACTCGTCGTCCTTGTCGTGCGGCACGGCGATGAGGGCGCACATGTTGGTGATGCCCATCGCGACCAGGCATTGCTTGAGCGCGTCGTGCAACTTGCGGCCCAGCCCGCCGTGGCGCACGTCGCGCGCCAGGTAGATCGATGTCTCGACCGACCAGTCATATGCCTCGCGGCTGTTAAGCGGACTCACGTAGGCATAGCCTACCGGACGCCCGTCCAACTCCATCACCAAATATGGATAGCGCTTGAGCGTACGCTCGATGCGCGCGGCGAACTCCTCAACGCTCGGCACCTCGTATTCGCAGGTAATCGCCGTCTGGCGCACATACGGCTCATAGATGGCAAGCAACGCCGGCGCATCATCGGGCGTCGCCAGGCGAATCGTCGGCTCGGACATCTCGGTCATACAACCCTTCTCCCTCAAAAACAAAGGACACCTTGCGCCAAACCCAAGCGCAAGGCGGCCCCTCGTCATTACATCAGGCTACAGGACAGCCGCCAACGCGTCGATGTCCTCCTGCGTCGTGGCCCAGCTGGTGCAAAAACGCACCACCGTGTGGGTCTCGTCGTACTTTTCCCAGTACTCAATCGAGGCATGCTCGCGAATGCGGGTCATGTCCTCGTTGGGCAGAATCACGAACTGCTGGTTGGTCGGCGTCTCCAAGAAGAACTGGTAGCCGCGCTCGTGCAGCACGCGACGCAGTGCCTGAGCGGTCTCAATCGCCTGGCGACCAATCTCAAAATACAGGCCATCGGTAAAAAGAGCCTCGAACTGCACGCCCGTCAGGCGGCCCTTGGCCAGCAGCGCGCCGTGCTGCTTAATACGCGGAATGGGATGCGCCGGAGCGTGCATGCCGCAAAACACCACGGCCTCGCCGCACAGAGCGCCGCACTTGGTGCCGCCGATGTAGAACACGTCGCACAGCTGTGCCAGCTCGGGCAGGGTAATGTCGCACTCATCGGCCGCCAGCGCATAGGCCAGGCGGGCGCCATCCACAAACAGCGGAATCTCGCGCTTCTGGCACACTGCGTGAATCGCCGCGAGCTCGGCCTTGGAGTACAGCGTACCGTACTCGGTCGATAGGCTCACGTACACGGCGCCCGGAAACACCGTGTGCTCGTAGCTCTCGTTTTCGTAGAACACCTGGATATAGTTCTCCAGATCCTCGGCGTGCATCTTGCCCTCGTAGCCAGGGATGGTGAGCACCTTGTGGCCGCCAAACTCGATGGCGCCCGCCTCGTGGCAGGCGACGTGGCCGGTCTCGGCAGCAACGACGCCCTCGTACGGCGCGAGCAGCATGTCGATCACCGTCGCGTTGGCCTGCGTGCCGCCCACCAGAAAAAACACGTCGGCATCGGGGGCCTGACAGGCCTCGCGGATAAGCTGCTTGGCACGCTCGGTGTGCGCATCGGTACCGTAGCCGGGCTGCGGCTCCATATTGGTGTCGACGAGCGCCTGCAGCACTGCCGGATGTGCGCCGTGGGAATAGTCGTTGTTAAACGCGAGCATGGCAATCCTCTCTTACCGGGTATCGGCCAGATGATTCAAACGGAGCTATTGTACGCCGCTGGGATAGGCAATGCGCGCGGCAAGGCACTCAAGTGCCAGTACCAGAGCAAAACCGCAGCTCACGTCACTCAAAAAGTGCGCTCCGATCACGATGCGGCCAAACGCGACGAGCGCCGCGACCACAGCCGCCGTCCAAAAGACCACACGACGGCGCGACGGCTTTTCCTTAAAGGCCGTCGCGGGAAGCCCAGCGAGCATAAGGCCGATCGCCGCGTGCGCCGTGTGTCCGCTCGCAAACGACTTAAAGCCGTCCTTGACTACACCGGCGGCAATATAGGCCCACTTGTCGGGGTTGCCAATCACCCACCACGGCTGAAACTCGAGTCCCTGCGTCACCTCGATCACGCGCATGCGCGGGCGCGACCACAGCGGCTTGACGATCACGTTGAGGATAATGGCCTGAGCGACCCACACGGCAAGCACCATCAGCGCCCAGCGCGTGAGCTCGTCGGGCTCGGTCGTGCGCGTGAGGCGATAGACGATAAGGTTGGCAGCGATGACTAGCACAAACGTCAGCACCAACTGAACCGCGATGAGTTTGCCGCCAACCCGCAGGGACGAAACGATCTCGTAGCCGGCCAGGCCAATGTTGACGAGGATGCCGAGCACGGCGAGCCATTTGCTCCCCCTGGAATCGGGACGCACCGCGCGCACGAGCATAACGCCCGCGATGCTCGCCGTCAGCTCGAACGGCAGCTCGCCGGCGGCCTCGATAAAGCGACCGTACATGCTGCCGATATTGAACAGCGCGCTCGAGATCTGATAATCGAAGAAGCTGCCCACGCCCAGACAAAGGGCAAGGATAACCGCGATAGCAGCGGCGTCTTTCTTGTAGATGTACCCGAACATGCTTTCCTTTCGATGGGGCTGGAATCAACCTGCAACGTGGCGGGACAAAGATGACTTCGTCCCGCCACGCCTCCTACTTGTTAGTCGTCGTCGCTGGCACCCAGCTGTTGCAGCAGCATGAGCGCCGCCGCCACGGGACCGGTGCCGTCGTTGGCGTCGAGGCCACGACCCAGGCCGCTGCCCGCACCGGCGCCCGCCTTGTAGGGCACCGACAGCTTGCGGCTCTTGGGGAAGTTCACCGCACCATAGCGGGTCTTAAGCTCAAAGGCCACCTTCTTGGGCACGTCGACGCCCAAGAAGGTGATGCGGCCGCCACTGAGCGTGACGCTCTCGAGCCCCAGGCGCTCGCCGCGAATGCGGATGCGCGCGCGATTGAACAGGTTGAGCCCTGCCAGCGGCAGCTCGCCATGCGCAGCCTCGGTCTCCTCCTGCACCTCATCGATGCTCTCCAGGTCCTCGGCCGCTGCGAGCTTACGGTACACGAGCACGCGCTGATCCACCGCCGGCAGGTACTCCTCGGACAAGAAGTAATCGGCCGGCAGGTTAATGCCCACGCTCGCCGCCTCCACGCCGGCATCGTCATCGCCGCGCGCCTCGGCCACGGCCTGGCCCAGCATCTGCGTAAACAGGTCAAAGCCCACGCTCGACAGGTTGCCGTGCTGCTCGGCGCCCATAAGCGAGCCGGCGCCGCGGATCTCCAGGTCGCGCATGGCGATGCGCATACCGCTGCCCAGGTCCTGGAACTCGGAAAGTGCGGTCAGGCGCGCCGTCGCCTCCTCGGTGAGCGGCAGCTCGCCCGGGAACATAAAGTACGCGTAGGCCTGCGTGGCAGAACGGCCCACACGGCCCTTGAGCTGGTAGAGCTGCGCCAGGCCAAGGCGCTGCGAATCCTCGATGATCAGCGTGTTGGCGGTCGCGTTGTCGATGCCGCTCTCCACGATGGTCGTGGCGATGAGCACGTCGATCTTTTTGGTCGCGAACTCAATCATCACGTCCTCGACCTCGCGCGGGCTCATCTTGCCGTGCGCCACGCCCACGCGCGCCTCGGGCGCGGCCTCGTGCACGCGCGCCACGGCGTCGTCGATGGTCTTGACGCGGTTGGACACGTAGTACACCTGTCCGCCGCGGCCCACCTCCAGGCGAATCGCCGCGCTCACCACGTCGGGATCGTACTCCCCCACGTGCACGATCACGGGACGACGCCCGGTCGGTGGTGTGGTGATCAGGCTCATGTCGCGCACGCCGCTCGTGGCCATCTGCATGGTTCGCGGAATCGGCGTTGCCGAAAGCGTGAGCACGTCAATCTGCTCGCGCAGGTTCTTGAGCTGCTCCTTGTGCTGCACGCCAAAGCGCTGCTCCTCGTCGATGATCACCAGGCCCAGGTTCTTGGGGTTCACATCGGCCGAAAGCAGACGGTGCGTGCCAATAAGCACATCGATCGTGCCCTCGGCAAACGCCTTGAGCGCGCGCTTCTGCTGCGCCGGCGTGCGGAAGCGGCTGAGCACCTCGACCTCAAGGCCAAACGGGGCAAAGCGCTCAAAGAACGTCTCGTAGTGCTGCTGGGCAAGAATGGTCGTGGGGCAAAGCACCATGACCTGGCGGCCGGAGTCCACGCACTTAAACGCCGCGCGCAGGGCGACCTCGGTCTTGCCAAAGCCCACGTCGCCGCACAGCAGGCGGTCCATGGGCTTGGGCGCTTCCATGTCGGCCTTAATATCGGCGATGGCCTCCAGCTGGTCGCGCGTCTCGTCGTAAGGAAAGCTCTCCTCCATCTCGATCTGCTCGGGCGTGTCGGGCGGGCAGGCGATACCGGTAATCGAAGAGCGGCGCGTATACAGATCGACCAGGTCAAACGCCAGCTTTTTGGCGTTCTTGCGCGCCTTGTTGGTGGCACGCGTCCAGTCGGCGGTGTTGAGCCTGGTCAGGCGCGGCTTGTCGCCGTCGGGGCCAACATAGCGTGTGATGCGGTCGACCTGCTCGAGTGGCACGTAAAGCTTGTCGCCGTCGGCATATTCCAGCAAGAAGTAGTCGCGCTCCTTGCCGCCCACTTCCTGGCGCGCGATCTCGCTAAAGAGCGCGATGCCGTGGGTGGCGTGCACCACGTAGTCGCCTGGCTTAAACGGGAACGTGATCTGCGTAATGTCCACCTTGCGGCGGCTGCGCGCGCGGTTGGCGTCCATGCGGGCGTTGAGGTCGGCGATCGAGAACACGGCCAGGTTGGCATCGGGTACCACCACGCCCTGCGGCAGGGCAGCATCGACAAAAGTCACGCGTCCGCGCGAGATGGTGGGCACGGCGGCGCCGGCGGCAGCTTGGGCGGCGCCCGCCTCGAGCGAGCGAGCGTTGAGCGCGTCGGCGCGGCGCTCGCGAATTGCAGCATGAGCATCCTGGCGGGCAGCACGATCGGCAGAATCTGCCGCTGCCACGCGCACGTGGTCGCCAATGACGCCGGCGTTTTCGGGCGCTGCCGTCAGCGACTCCTCAAAGGTAATGCCCTCGTCGCCAAAGGTGAGCTCCATCGACTCGCGCGCACCGCGGTCGGGAATGGCAAACACGCAGGCGTAGCGCTTGCCCACGACTTCCTGAACGCGCGTCATAAAGCGGTTGTCCGAACCCGCAATGGCCGGCTGCTCAATCTTGAGCTCTGCCGTAACCGCGCCGCCGGCGCGAATCAGGCTCACATAGTTCAAGCGCTGCTGGGCACCAAAATCGAGTTGTTGGGCGCGCACGTACAAGCCATCCAGTCGGTCAACCCCCGCCTCGCCGGCACGGGCCTCGATATCCTCGTAGGCACGCAGGCAGTCGTCGAACAGCGAGCGCGGCTCGGACAGAACCACGAGCGCCTTGCCGCTCACGTGCGCCAGCGGGCTCACGGTCTGGCCGTACATCACCGGCAAAAAGCGGTCGAGCTCGGGCGTGACGATGCGCGCATCCACCATCTCGAGCAGCGCCGCCAGCTTGCTGTCGTCCTGGCTAGCGCGATAGAGCGCCACGTGCATGTTGTGGACAGCTTCGTCGGTCAGTGCCAACTCGCGACACGGGAAGATCTCGATACTGTCCTCGTTGCCGATGGTTTGGCCCGTGGAGCTCACCATGCGGCGGATGCGGTCGATCTCGTCGCCGAAGAACTCGATGCGCACGGGCGCCTTCTCCTGCGCGGGGAATACCTCGACGGTGTCACCGTGCACGCGGAACAGGCCGGGCGCATCGGCGGCACTTGCATTGGTGTAGCCCATGCCCACCAGGCGCTGCGGCACCTCGTCAAAAGGAATCTCCTCGCCCACCGCAAAAGTGGTGGACTCCCAATAGCGACTCTCGACCGGCGGCACGCAACGCAGCAGCGCGCGGGCCGAGGCGACCACGATGCAGTTGTCGCCGCGCACGATGCGCCCCAGAGCCTCGCAGCGCTGCGCCACCACGGCGTCGTCGGGCGCCTGTTCGCGCCACGGATAGTCCTTGCGCTCGGGAAAACGGCACACATGCGCCAGGCCCACGTAGGCGGCAAGGCTGCGCGCGGCGCGATCGGCCGCGTCCTCGCCGCTCACAATGTAGACCGTCGGGCGCGGGCGACGCGCAAACTGGGCGGCCGCCATAAGCGTACGGCCCGACTGCGACACGGCCAGCGTCACGTCCTCGCCGGCATCGAGTCCGGCCTCGACGGTTTGCAAGGCCTCGGCAGTGTAGAGCTGCGCGGCTATACGGTGAATGAGCATGCTGTTCCTCCGGCATTGCAACGCCAAAAGCCCGCCGGGGCAAGCTCGGCGGGTCGTTCGTCAAAGTTTATTAACGTTTATGGTACCGCACGGCCCCGTGACCAAAAGCCAAAGCGACATCATGCCAAATGTTGCCCACAACGGTCTTACTAACGCGTTTTCCCAGCTTATTAATCCGCTCTCCGCTTTTTGATTTGCTGTCTTCCGGCAGCGATTTACACCGTCCGCGCCCCCTGGCGAGCATTTCGAGCTGCAAAGCGCCTATAATTGACCATGCTTACGTATTCAATGTCACTTTTGAGGAGGGGGGGGGTAAAAACAAATGGCCGATACTCCATCTTGTGCATTGTACGCCGGGCTTAAGTCACTCGGTCGCATCAACAACGGTAACGCCGCGCAAATTCTCATGGCCGGCAACGCCCGTTACGGTGGACGCCTCATCTCCGAACGCTTGACGGTCCCGTCGTTTATCTCGCGCGAAATCGTTCACGCCAAACCCGGTGACCTTCCCGAGCCGCTGTTTAAGCCCTTTGAACAAAGTGCGCGCCAGATACTCAACCTCATCATGCAAAACCGAGGCTCCGACCCCCAATCGCTGAGCAAGGTCGCTAAACGCTATATGGAATCGTGCGTCCCAGACATGCAGGATGCCCTTACCAATTGCGGCGTCGACGGCATGCTCTTTAGAAACGGCGTCGAGCGCATTGAGACCGCTAACGATAGCGACATTAAAGATCGCCTCTACATCCACTTGGTCTTTTTTATCGTTACCGGCTGTCTTGGCGACCCCGCCCGCGCCATAGAATACACCGAGTCGTTTGTGTCCGACCAGATGCTCTCGACGCTCGGCACCGTCGAGACAACCGTCACCTCGTTTTTCTCGGCTGCCGCACGCCCTACGGGAGATATTCGCCTGGGCCTGCTGCGCGTTGTGGGCAACTCGGCGCGTCCGCCGCTGCGCCCCCTATCCATGGATCCGACGGGCAGCATTATCGGATCGCTGACGGGCGACGAAAACGCCATCACTGACGTCGATTCCGATGTCTCGCGCCAGCACCTGCGCGTTTGGCTGCAAGATGGGCGTTGGTTTGCGCAGGGCCTCGACTCCACCAACGGATCGTTTTTGATCTCGGGCGTCGACCGCTGCCGCCAGCCTATCGAGCCGGCCCGCCGTGACCGCCCCGCCAACTTTGCCAACACCCCCGTCGAGATTCACAACGGAGATACGCTCTGCTTGGGTGCCACGACGCGCTTCTTGGTCATCCGCATCACCGACTAGCCCGCGCACACATTATCGACGCACAAGGTGCCGTTATTTGCATCAACCCATGCAAATAACGGCACCTTTTCAATTAAGTCAACGGTTGCGCTACCTTTTCGCTAACATCACCGTTATGCATTTTCTTTTCGAAAGGATCGCCCCGTGACGTATGACACGGACATGAGTATCATCGCGTTGTCCCCCTTTGAACCAAACGCATTGTTTGCGACCTCCGAAGACCCCGATACCATTCGCCGCTTTACCACCCTGCTGGATTGCGGGGCAGTCGACGGAGGTTCCCACCATCTTCGCAAGGTCGCCAACACCGAGGGCGAGACCTTTGCACTCAAAACGCTGTGGCCTCTCGATAGCCGCGAAGAAAACGGCCCCGCCGTCACCCCTTCGGGCATCAAGACGCTCACCGAGGAATATCGCAATCTTGCGGCCGTCTCCCTGTTGAGCGGTTTTGCCAAAACCTATGGCTACGGCTACACCGGCAACACGCCGGCCATCCTTATGGAGTGGATCGAGGGCCTGCCCCTTCGCGATGCCGTGGCAGAGCTAACCGACCCCGCCGATGGCGGCCACATTCCCGCCAACACCGTCGCCGCCATCGGAAAACGCCTGGGAGAGATTCTCCTGGGCGCCCAAAAGCTCGATGCGCCGTTTGCGCACCGCGACATCTCGCTGCGCAATATCATCATTCGCACGACGCGCCGGCCCCTTGCCCAGCAAATTGCGCACTGCAGCTTCGACCTTTGCCTGGTCGATTTGGGCAGCTCCAGCATCAAGCGCTCGGACCCTTCGTTTACCATGTCCACCGGCATCTGGCGCAACGGCACCCCTGAGTTCGCCCCGCCCGAGATGCTCTCCAACGACATCCCCGAGCTGGCGCCGCTTCGCACGTCGCCCAGCATCGATACATATGAGCTCTGCAGCGTGCTCTACACGCTCTATGCCGGTCACACGCCATATCGCCTAAACGAGCATATGGACCAGTCACCCTACCTGTACAAGATCGAGCACGAGCCCGAGCCACTTGAGGCGCGTTTGCCCGGCGACCAAAAGCTTGTCGATGTCATCATGAGCGGCATCCATAACGAGCAGTCCCAGCGCGCGCCGTTGTCCACAATTGTCGGCAAGCTCGATGCCTGGATTAAAGACATCGATTTTGAGCCGCGTACGCCGCTGCCCACCCCGATTGGCTTTAGCCAACAACCGAAGCCTTCCGGCTCCGACAAGGCTCAGACGCGCCACCCTGTCATCTCGCGTCGCGCCGCGCTCGCGCTCGGCGGCGTCTGCGTTGCCGGCATCGTAGCTTCTGCCCTTGCCACGGGGTGCTGGGGGCTCATCGACCTTGCGCACGGCATTAAGCCGTCACTCGACGATTACACCTGGGAAGAACTCGCCCTGATCTCCCGCAAAATACAAGAGACATCTTCCAACAAAAAGGCGCTCGAGATTGCCGAAACCTACCACCTGGTAAACAGCAAGCAGTCCCTCGAAAACGAGAACACCAAGACCGTCAGGCTTTCCGACGGGGTGACCAAGGCACAAGTCCAGATCGTGGGCTTTAAGGCAGACACGCTCACCGATGACGGCCTCCCCGCTGGCATCACCTTTATGTTCCGTACCCCCATCGCCATGCGCGCCGTAAATGACAGCGCCGCGATGGGTGGCTGGGAGCAATCGTCGCTTCGCGAATGGTTGGCGGACAAGGGCATGGCTACGCTGCCCGACGATCTCCGTAATCAGATCCGCTCGGTGCGAAAGCTCACCAACAACACCGGCGGCACCAAAGACGCCTCCAGCATCACCGCCACCGATGACAAGCTGTGGCTGCCGTCCATGAGCGAGCTGTGCGGCTATCAGGCGCCTGAAACGTTCGCAGACGGCTACGGATACCTTTCTGACCTCTACAGCGGAGAAGGCGAACAGTACCAGCTCTATCGCGAGCAGAGCGTAAGCAGTCTGACCACCAACGACGCCATGATCCGCACCGTCGCCGGCAAAAAGATCTGCTACTGGGAGCGCACCCCCAGCGCCGACTGCAGCGAGGGCGCCAACTCGACGTACTTTAACCGCGTTGGAAAAGACGGCGACGTGTTTAGCTGGGCAACGCCTGGAAACGATCCGGACCAAATGACCTATGTCCTGCCCGGCTTTTGCATCTAACACCTTCCCCGGATACCAGAAAGGAGCCTTGCATCATGCGTGCGGAAACACCTTCCGAGGTGCTCTTTGATTTCCTTAAGTGCGACCTGCAGATCAATAATCGCGAAGCGGCGCGCATCTTGATTTCGGACAAGCCGATGGGCTCCAAACCGGCCCCAAGGTTTCGCATTACCGAAAAGACGTTCCTATCGCGACGCGTGGTGCACGTCGTTCCGGGTACCGACAAGATCGACTCCGAGATGTTTGCCGATTTTTCGCAGAGCGTCCAGAACTTGGCCGCCGCTGTAAAAATCGGCGGCGGCAGCAGTCCAGCGGCCGCCAACGCTCGCCAGCAAGCCATTACGGCGCATGCCCTCGAGCGCATGGCAACGTCGCTCGAACACTGGGAGCTCGATGGTTCCATCCTGCGCAATATCTTTGACCGCATCGCCGTCATGCCGGGCCTCAAGCAAAGCGACCGGCGCCTTTTGGAACTCCTTGCGCTAACGGTCTGTGGATGCCTGGCCGATCCCAATGCCGCCGCCTCCGAAGTCAAAAACTTTGCCATCACACAGCTAGCCCAGACCTTTGGCACGCTCGAGACCACCGAGGTCGTCCAGGCGCAGGATACCAACCACAAGGTCAACGAGCCTCCTGCAAAACTGGGGCTGCTCAGGCTTGCGAAAGACGGCTCGGCCTTGCCGCCGATCTATCCCTTGAGCCTCGATCCCGAGGGCACGGTTCTAGGCTCGTTCGCACACGACCGAAACAGCATCACCAACGTGGGTCCCGATGTATCCCGCCGGCACCTGCGTGTAGCGTTTTCTAACGGCACATGGCTCGCAAGCGGCCTTCGCTCCACCAATGGAACGGTGCTGGTGACACACAGTGGCGCGACCACCGTTATCGAAAAGCCGCGCTCGCTGCGCACCGCCGATGACGAGGACAAGCAGATTCCCATCCACGACGGCGACCTGCTCAAGCTGGGCTCCTCGACCGAGTTTTTGGTGCTGAAGATCTCCTCGAACGTACGCGCACTGGCCTAGGACCGAGCTGGCACAATAAGAATCAACAAAAAAGAGCGCCGCTGCATATATCGCAGCGGCGCTCTTTTCCATGACGTGGACATCTAAAAACGGATGTAGGAGCCGACAAAACTCACGCAAGATAATTCAAACATAAAAGCCGCGTGGGGGTCGGGTCCCCACGCGGCTATCAGGTTTGGGCTAATTAAGCCCGGAAGTAAACACTAGAAGTGATTAGTGCTCGCGACGCTTGGTCATGTACATGCCCACAGCGACAGCCACGGCGCCGGTAAGGGCGGCAGCGGAGGTCACAACAAAGGTCGGGTCACCAGTGGTAGGAAGGGCAGCGGCGTTCTTCTTGGCCTTAGCCTCGTCCTTCTTGTCAGCAGCAACCTGCTTCTTGCCATCATCCTTCTTCAAAGAATCGGACTTGGGGGTCTTAGCGGTGAAGAAGGCGTAGACAGTGGTGTCCTCGGTGATAGGAGTAGAGAAGTCAAACTTCTTGAAGGACTCCTTGGAAGAAGACCAGCCGACAAAGTTGAAGCCATCAACGGAAGGATCGCTGGGCTGAGCAACAGTCTTGCCGTCCTCGACCTCAACAGTGGTGGTGGAACCATCAACATAGAAATTGACCTTGTGGGTCTGGACAGCAGGCGTCTCGTTCTTGGTCCACTGGGCGTAGAACGTCACGTGGTCGCCGCCGCCCTGGACGGGCTTGCTGAAGTCGACCGGGTCGGTACCCTTGGAGTCATAGGTCCAGCCGGCGAAGGTGTAGCCCTCGCGGGTCGGGGCCAGGGGCTGGCGGGCGACGCCGTCGCCGTCGGTCACGCCCTGGAGCGTCTCGTTGCCGTCGAAGAATACACCACCGTTGGCGAAGTAGAGGACGTCCTTGACGTTCTCGTCAGCGCCCTTATCCTTGGTCCACTGGGCGTAGAACGTCACATGGTCGCCGCCGCCCTGGACGGGCTTGCTGAAGTCGACCGGGTCGGTACCCTTGGAGTCATAGGTCCAGCCGGCGAAGGTGTAGCCCTCGCGGGTCGGGGCCAGGGGCTGGCGGGCGACGCCGTCGC